>CAZBCQ010000154.1:0-8130 GCA_964490255.1 uncultured Terriglobales bacterium
GGAATCTCGACGACGATGTCGCCTGGCTTCTCGATCACGCTCTGGCATCCCAGGCGTGAGTTCAACTGCAGATCAGCCGCCATATCGAGTTTGTCGGCTTCGTCATCTTCCATTTCGCTCAGCAGCTCGGATCCCTGTTTCACCCACACGTGGCAAGTCGTACAGGCACAATTGCCGCCGCAAGCGTGGTCCAGACGTACGCCGTTGTTCAGCGCCACATCGAGAATCGACTCGGGCTTGCCATGATCTTTATACGGAAGCTTGCCGTGCTCGAACTCAACCACCTTGCCCTCAGGTAAAAATGTCACGCGAACCGTATTCGGTCCCGCACTCGCGTCTGCCACCGCTCCCGTGCTCTTTGTTTCTTCAGCCATACTTCCTCTGCGTCCTCCGCGTCGTCCGCGGTTAATGTTTGAATTCTGCCGGCGCAAATGGATGCGGCGCCGAAGGCCCTTCGCCCACATCTGCCTGATCGAACGTCTTCCCCTTCAGCGCACCCGACACCGCGGAATCCATCATCAGTTCAGCCAGGCGCATCGTGCCTTGATTCAGGGCGTCGATCGCCGTTCGGATCGCCTGGTAGTCGTCGGCCTTCATCACTTCTTCGAGCGCCGCCTGCTGCTTGGTGATCTTCTCGCGCTCATCGCTGGTGAGTTGCTCCCACGCAGGCCCCTTGCGGCCCTTGTCTAGCGCACTCAGGATCGTGTTCGCTTCATTGCGCGCCTCGATCACCTGCCGCTGCCGGAAATCTTCTTCCGCATAGTCGAACGACTCGAGCAGCATATTCTCGACCTGATCGTCGGTAAGTCCATAGCTCGGCTGGACCGAGATCTCCGCCTCTTTGCCGCTGCGCTGCTCGCGCGCCGAAACGTGCAGAATTCCATTCGCATCAATCAGGAAGCGCACTTCGATGCGCGGCATTCCTGCCGGCATCGGTGGAATTCCTTTTAGGTCGAATCGCGCCAGCGAGCGATTGTCCTTCGCCAGTTCACGCTCCCCTTGCAGCACGTGAATCGCAACACTCGTCTGACCTTCTACACCAGTGGTGAAGTGCTCAGTCGCCGAAGCCGGCACCGTCGAGTTGCGATGAATGATTTTCGCCACCACTCCGCCCAGTGCTTCGATACCGAGCGACAGCGGCGTGACGTCCAGCAGCAGCATGTCTTTCGTTGCTTCCGAACCGCCGCCCAGAATATTCGCCTGCACCGCAGCACCCAGCGCGACAACTTCGTCGGGATTCAACTCCGTATGTGGCTCGCGCTTGAACAGCTCTTTCACCAACTGCCGCACTCGCGGAATCCGCGTCGAGCCACCGACTAGCACGACTTCGTCAATCTGCTCCGGCTGAAGCTGCGCGTCTTTGAGAGCCTGCTTCACCGGACCGACCGTCCGCTGAATGATCGGCTCTGCCATCTGCTCGAAGAGCGCACGCGAAATGGTTCGCTGATAATGCTTGCCGCCAGGCAGCTCCACATCCAGGTCGAACGACTCTTTCGACGATAGCGCAATTTTCGCCTCGATCACCGCCTTGCGAACCTGCTGCACCACTTCGGCGTTGTGATGAACGTCGACTTTCAGATCGCCTTCGATGTCGTCGAGCGCAATTGCGATCAGCAGGTTATCGATATCGTCTCCGCCCAAATGCGTATCGCCGTTGGTCGCGATCACTTCGAAGATGCCGTCGTGCAACTTCAGAATGGAGATATCAAATGTGCCGCCGCCCAGGTCATACACGGCAACGGTCCCGTTCTTCTTTTGGTCGAGCCCATACGCCAGCGACGCCGCCGTGGGTTCATTCACCAGGCGCAGGACTTCCAGTCCGGCAATGCGCCCCGCATCTTTCGTTGCCTGCCGCTGGGCATCATTGAAGTACGCCGGAACCGTGATCACGGCCTTCTTTACCGGAGCACCGAAATATCGCTCCGCATTACGCCGCAGTTGCCGCAGGATGAAAGCGGAAATCTCAGGCGGCGTGAAATCCTTATCACCCAGCTTGATTCGCAGCACTTCGCCGGCCTGCAGGTCTTCTGCCAGCCGGAAAGGAAACAGCTTCAGCTCTTGCTGCACATCTTCCAGACCACGTCCCATCAAACGCTTTACGGAATACACTGCCCGATCCGCGGTCTCAATCAGATACTTGCGCGCCGCATTTCCAACGATGATTTGTCCTTGCGGATCCAGCGCCACCACCGAAGGCACCAGGTTCGACCCGTCTTCTCCTGGGATCACGACTGGCCGGTCGCCGGGGCTCCCGGAAAGCCCGTTTTTGGCTTGCTGGGGTGATCGGTCGCCTTCCATATAGGCCACCAGCGAATTTGTTGTCCCAAGATCGATTCCTACTACGCGTTCTTGTGCCATGAATTCATTTAGCCGCAAATCAACGCAGATGAGCGCTGATCTGAAAATGCCTATCTGTGAAGATCTGCGTTCATCAGCGGCTGCTAGCTTTCCAAAACCTCGTTAACGTCTCTAACCAAATTCCTTATATACGACCGCCGGTTCAGCAGATCCACCATTCGGTCGCGGACCGACGTGCGCTCCTGATCCGGCACCGCATCGCTGTCGCCAGCCGCAGCGCGGTCTTCCACGGCATCCCATTCGTTCCAGTACGACTTCAGCTCATCCATCAGTCCGTCGTACTTCGCCTGAAGGGTCTTTTTGGTTTCTTCGAGTTCGCCGCTGAGCGCTTCATCCGTTTCGCCCATCTTCTTATTCGTGCGCGCTTCTTCCAGTTGCATGTTCAACTCGAAGACTTCTTCCAGCAGTTCCGGCGGGACTACCTGCTTTTTCTGCTTTCCCGACTCGCGCGCTTGATCCGTTGCTGCCTTCGACTGGCCCTCGAACTCCACGCCCTCCAGCTTCAACAGATATTCGGTTCGCGCAATCGGGTCCTTCAATGTTCGATACGCGTCATTGAGGAGCGAACTCTGTTGCAGACTCCATTCCTGTTCTTGCCCAGAGGCATTCGCGTACACATCCGGATGAAGCTTCCGGCTCATCTGGTAGAACGCTCGCTCCAACGCACTCGTTTCAATGTTCAACTTTCGCGGCAGCCCGAAGAATGAAAAAAAGTCGGTGGGCGCTGGTGGCTGTACCCGTCCGCAAGACGTGCAGAACGCAGCCGCGCGCATATCACCGCACGACCAGCACGCTTCTTGTGCCGGCGCTCCAATCTGTACCGTTTGCGAATGGTTTTCGGTCACTTGGGTTGTTCCTCTACACAACTCAGCCCGGCTGGCGTCTTCACCGGAGCCGCCGGGCTGCATTTGAACCGTAGCGCCGGCCACCGCCGGCTTTGGACTATGCCGTGAACGACGTTCCGCAGCCGCACGATTTCTGCGCGTTTGGATTTTTGAACACGAATCCCTGCTGCATCAGCGTCTCTTCGTAGTCGAGCGTCATCCCGTGCAGGTAGATGAACGACTTCGGGTCGACAAACACGCGCACGTCGCCGAACTGAAATACCCGATCCCGCTCGCGCGGTTGCGAATCGAAGCGAATGTTGTAGCTCAGTCCCGAGCAACCACCGCCCTGCACACCAACACGTAGTCCACCCTCGGTGGGAGAGATCCCCTCTTTAGCCATCGCCACTTTAATTTTGGCGACGGCTTTATCGGTGACCGTCAGCCCCCTCGAGGTCTGGGTCTGGCTCGTTGCCGGATTTGCCGTTGTTGTGCCCATGTCATCCTTCACCACACCACCTCGCGCAACGCGTCATTCTAAACGCGTCACGGAAGGCACCGCAGTGACCGCTGGACTTGGTAATCGGGTCTCAGGTTTTCAATTACCTTATTACCAATTCCCCGACTACCTATCCCTTAGTCTCCCGCTTTCGCCTCGACCGGAGCTGCTTCCTTCGCCGTGGGGCTGCCGTTCTTCTTCTTCCAGTCGCCGATCGCCGCTCGGATCGCGTCTTCCGCCAGTACCGAACAGTGGATCTTCACCGGAGGCAGAGCGAGTTCCTTCACGATGTCGGTGTTCTTGATCGACAGTGCTTCTTCCACCGTGCGACCCTTCACCCATTCCGTCGCGAGCGAGGACGAAGCAATCGCCGAGCCGCAGCCGAACGTCTTGAACTTCGCATCTTCGATCACCTGCGTCTCAGGGTTTACCTTGATCTGCAGCTTCATCACGTCGCCGCATTCCGGTGCACCCACCAGGCCCGTGCCCACGTTGGTGCTGCTTTTGTCGAGCGAACCCACGTTGCGGGGATTCGTGTAATGATCGAGCACCTTATCGCTATAAGCCATTTTTCATCTTCTCCAAAACTTTTGGCGCCGTGCGCCGAATTTCGATTGCCATCCTCTTTCGTCGGCGCCCCAGGTTCGGCCCTCTTTTGGCCTAATCTGGGACGACCATCGATCAACTTATTCCGCGCTCCACACCACCGACTTCAAATCCACGCCTTCCTTCGCCATTTCGTACAGCGGAGAAAGTTCGCGCAGGCGCTTCACAGTCTCGACCACGCGATCGCCGACGTAATCAACCTCGGCTTGTGTGTTGAAGCGGCCGATTCCGAAGCGGATCGAGCTATGTGCCAGATCATCTCCCGTGCCCAGCGCCTTCAATACATAAGATGGCTCCAGCGTCGCGGAGGTGCAGGCAGATCCACTCGATACCGCGATGTCATTGATCCCCATCAGCAGCGACTCGCCTTCCACGTACGCAAAGCTGATGTTCAGGCTCTGCGGCAGGCGATGCTCCCACGATCCGTTGATGTAGACCTCATCCAGATTATTGATGATCTTGTCTCGCAGCCGATCGCGAAGGGCCTGGAGTTTCTGGCTTTCTTCCGGCATATCCTTCATGCAGATCTCGCAAGCGGCGCCCAATCCAACGATGCCCGGGACGTTCAGTGTTCCGGACCGCATACCGCGCTCGTGACCGCCGCCATCAATGCTCGGCGCCAGCTGCACGCGCGGATTCTTGCGCCGCACGTACAACGCACCCACACCCTTCGGACCATAAATTTTGTGCGCCGAAATCGATGCCAGGTCGATGTTGTCCTTAGTGACGTCGAACGGGACCTTGCCCACGGCCTGTACCGCATCCGTGTGGAACAGCACGCCCTTCTCGCGACAGATCTTGCCGATTTCGCGAATCGGCTGCAGCACGCCGATTTCATTATTGGCGGCCATGATCGTTACCAGGATCGTCTTGTCATCAATCGCGCGCTTCAGATCGTCCAGATCAATGAGCCCATCCTTCTGCACCGGCAGATAGGTCACGCGATACCCGTATTTCTCCAGCCGCTTGCAGGTGTCCAGCACCGCTTTGTGCTCGGTCACCTGGGTGATGATGTGGTTACCCTTCTCGCGGTACATCTCCGCCACACCCTTGATCGCCAGGTTGTCGCTCTCAGTTGCGCCGGAGGTGAAAACGATCTCCTTCGCCGTCGCGCCAATCAGCTTGGCCACCTGGTCGCGTCCGCGTTCCACGCCTTCTTCTGCCAACCAGCCGAACTGGTGATTGCGACTCGCCGCGTTGCCGAACGTGTTCGTCAGATACGGCATCATCGCCTCGAGCACCCGCGGATCTACCGGGGTTGTAGCGTGATTATCCATGTAAATCGGAAGCTTCACGCCAGAGGGAGGCGTCAAATTTGTCTCGTGGCCATTGCCATTTCCATTCGTACTCATTGCCAAGTCTCCAATTCCTATCTCTGTACCGCCTTATGAGTTCAGCGTAACCAGTTGTTCCGCCACGTCACCGCAGCTGGCGCCCGCCGGCTGCTTCAAATCCCAAATCGTCAGCTTCGAAAGTACTTCTTCAATTCCCAGGCTTACTTTGCGCAGCGGCTCCCGCACTGTGCACCGGGTCGTCTGCTCGCATTCGCCTTTGTGCGTCACGCAGGACGTGATGAACAGTGGACCCTCGATCGCCTTGATTACATCGAAGGCCGAAATCGTTCGCGGATCGCGCGAGAGCGTGTACCCGCCATTGGTCCCGTGTTGCGACGTCAACAGCTTCGCACGGACCAGTCGCTGTAGAATCTTCGCAAGCAGTTCCGAAGGGATTCCGTTTGATTCGGCAATTTCCTTCGCGCTTGACGCTTGCCCCTCGGCACGCTCCGCCAGGTACTTCATGGCAATCAGCCCGTAATCCGCTCTTTTTGTCAGTTTCAGCATGCTGGGAGCTATGGCCGGAGCAGCAATCCCCGACCAAATCAGTCGTACATCGCTAGTTTAGATGCCGCACAGCTGAGAAAGCAACACTTTTCAGGGAAATGCCTTAATTGGCAGTGGGAGGTAAGCCCAAGCGGTCCAACAGCTTAAACTCGGGTCTGATTTGGTCGGATATATTAAGGACTTGAACGGTCGTAAATCTCTTGTACAGCTCAAATTTCAGGAATTTAGGGCTTAGTTCCCGCTGCAACCGGAGCCTAATGCCATTCGCTTTACTCCCACGCCGATCACCACCAGCTTGACTGAGCGTTGCTTGAGCTCGTCAAGATCCGCTCGGCTGCCGCTCCGTAGGGCTCTTTCCTGCAACTCTGCCATTTGCTTCTGTTCGCGCGTGATCCGGAGCAAGACTTCCTTCTGCAATGCCGCATCGCCGCTACCGGGTGAGCCGGTCTTCTTCTCATTGCAGACAGATTTCTGTACTCGACCGATCAATTCCTGCCACTCACCATCCTGTCGGGCGGAGTTCAGCCCGTCAGGGAGCATAGACTCCGCCTCTTGCCTCGAAATCTTTTCGCTCAGCATGCCCACTACTTCGTCCTGGCATGCGGAGTCGCAGAAGGCGGTGTTCGAAGCGGTGTTTGAATCGGAGGTACTGCCGGAGGCGTGGCTGTTCGCGCGTAGCGAATCGAGGTCGTCTTCCTCGAACACCTTGCTGGCACTCCCGTTGCTCTTGGGCGCTTTTGCCACATCAGCAACCGACTGGCCAGCCCACCGCTTGTAACTGTCAGCAGGAATGTCAGAAGAATCCAAGTGGGCTTCGCCATGCCAGTTCTCCCCAGCCTGGCGACTTCATCATGACTAGATTCCTTTCACAAGTTACCGACGTGCCGGGCTACGCCGAGAAAACAGACCGCTGACGCACGCAAATTCCAGCTCTGAATCGAATCAGCCTCTTGACATCCAATCGTACCGGGCTAGAATACCCCGAGAATTCTCCGAACGGACGGTCCCCCCGGGATTGGGCGGATTTGTTCCCTGTATGAGTAAGAACCAGCCTTCACCTCCCAACGGATCCCCCCAGAGAGTCCCAATGCCGACAGTGTGCAAGCACCCACGTGTGCAGATTGTTGCCCGCGAAGAAGACGTGGAATACGTCGAGTGCAAGGAATGCGGCGAAGTCTTTGAGTCCAGCGAGTTCAAAGACATGGCCATTGAAGAAACCCACGCGGATGATCCCGAAGAATAGATAAACGCATCGCTGCCCCAATCACTTACTTGAACATCGAAGCTCGCCGCCCTGGTGTTCGCACCAAGGTAATGGCGCGAATATGCGGTAACCTTGTCGCGGAAGTACATGCCTTGATAGCGTGGAATCTGCCGCAAACCGCTCGCGCGGCCCGGACTCTTGGCGCTTGCCAGAAAGGCACAATGCCGACCGCACTCGTTGTCGACGACTCATTACTGATACGCCACACCGTTTGCCGTCTCCTCGAACAGCATGGCTTCACCGTCGAAAGCGCTTGCGATGGCCTGGAAGCTCTGGAGCTGCTGAAACGAATCCAACCCTCGCTCATTGTCACCGATCTACTGATGCCAAAGATGGGCGGCCTCGAGTTGATCGGCACCCTGAAGCGGAATCCTGATACCGCGTCGATTCCGATCATCGTGGTCGCGGGTCATAAGTCGGCTTCGCACCCGCCAGAAGAAACAGCTGCCGATTACGTCATCTTCAAAGATATCGATATCGTGGAACAGCTCGAAAAAACTTTGCGTGCACTGAGCATGCCAGCTTTGTCCTGATATTTTGGGACCGCCTATGTGGGGCTGTCTATATGGCTCTGACTGTGTGGTGTCTGATTGTGTGGGTCTGACTATGTGGGGCGGACACTCTTGTCCGCCCGGTTATGCCTGTTCTGCCTTTGAATACAGTCCTTAGCTTTTCTCTGTGAACCTCTGCGTCCTCTGCGGTGAAACTTATCCCAGCGGAAACGACGCCTCCGCCGAC
>CAZBCQ010000154.1:8230-9967 GCA_964490255.1 uncultured Terriglobales bacterium
CCTCTGCGTCCTCTGCGGTGAAACTTATCCCAGCGGAAACGACGCCTCCGCCGACAACTGCTCATCCGCAAACTGTCCTGCCAGAAACTTCGGGTAGGCCGCCGCTGCGATCATCGCGGCATTGTCAGTCGAGAGCCGTAATGACGGAAAGTAAACCGGCAGACCTTCCTTCGCAGCCTGTTCCACAAATCGTTCACGCAGCCGACTATTCGCAGCCACGCCGCCGGACACCAGCAGTGTTTCCACTCCATATTCGCGGGCCGCTGCCAGGGTCTTGCCCACTAAATCTTCAACCACCGCATTCTGGAACGATGCAACGAGGTCGAGCGTCTGCCGATCCGTTACCTTCAGGAAGTCTTCAACGTTAGGCTTCGGATTCTCAGACAGCGCTTTGCGCCGTTCTTCCACCTGGCACTGCATGTTATTGGTTTCGACATAGCGCAGCACCGCCGTCTTGATTCCGCTGTAGGAAAAATCAAAGCGAGGCGAATCCGGTTCCGGCTTGCCATGATCTTTTCGGTCGCGATGCTTGATCTGCGGTGCGCCGAATTTCACCGCCTCCGGGTCGCCATGCTTGGCCAGCTTGTCGATCACTGGCCCACCCGGATATCCCAACCCGAGCAGCTTCGCTACTTTGTCGAATGCCTCGCCAGCCGCATCATCCCGCGTATGCCCAACGTTCTTATACGTCCAGCTGTTGCCCCGCAGTTCGGCCAAATAAAGATGCGTGTGTCCACCTGAAACCACCAGCGCCAGTACCGGGAACCGCAGCTCGTGATTCCCTTTCTGCCGCTCTTCGAGCAGCACGGCATGAATATGCCCTTCCAGATGATTCACGGCGACCAGCGGCTTCTCCAGGGCCCAGGCCAATGTCTTTGCGTACGAAATTCCCACCAGCAGTGCGCCGGCCAGTCCGGGACCCTGTGTCACCGCCACTGCATCCACCGACTCGAAACTGTGCCCCGAATCCGCCAGAGCCTTCCGCACCACCGGCACGATATTGCGCAGATGCTCGCGCGAAGCCAATTCCGGGACTACTCCACCGTAGGGTTGGTGCGTGGCAATCTGCGACAACACCACGTTCGAGATCACCTGCTCGCCCGAGCGCACCACCGCCGCCGACGTCTCGTCACACGAGCTTTCAATTCCGAGAATATACGTATCTGCCATCACCACGATTCTATCTGCTTATGGCCTTCGCTCTGCGCCGAGACCATTATAAGCAATTCTTTGCTTTTATTTAAATAATATAACTGTTACTTTCCTGATGATCGCTCATGAAACCACCCGTTTCCTGTGCTGTCATTCCGAGGCGCCTAGCGCCGAGGAACCCCTATCATCTCCACGAATTTTGCGGAGGTAAGCAAAGAATGTCCGATTTCTCCGGCGTCAATCTGTGGACCTCATCCGACCACGCACTCGACTACCTTTCCCGCGCCGACACGATCCCGCACCGCACCGAAGGCGAACGCACTCTGCTGGAATTTGTTCTGCCCGGCGCGAGTCGGATTCTCGACCTCGGCAGTGGAGATGGCCGCCTGCTCGCCCTCGTCCTGGCTGACCGTCCACAAGCCGAAGCCGTCGCTCTCGACTTCTCCTCGACAATGCTCGACCGTCTGCGTCACCGATTCGCGCCCAATCCTCGCGTGCAGGTCATCGAACACGACTTAAGCGAAACACTGCCCGAGTTTGGGACCTTCGACGCCATCGTCTCCAGCTTTGCGATCCATCACCTGA
>CAZBCQ010000155.1:0-1930 GCA_964490255.1 uncultured Terriglobales bacterium
AACCGCATCGAGGTGTCCGCAACCATGGCCGTGGTGGCCGAAGCGGACAAGCTGCGCTTGGGCGGCGCCGACCTCGTCGATTTTGGCGCGGGCGAGCCGCATTTCCAGACGCCGCGGCACATCAAAGATGCGGCCATTGCTGCCATCGAGGGGAATTTCTCCAAGTACACACCGGTTGGCGGTACCGCTGAACTGCGCGACGCCATCCTCAAGCGGCACGCTGCGGACTTCGGCACCAGCTACAAGCGCGAGGAAGTGATCGCGTCAACAGGCGGCAAGCACGCCATCTTCAATGCCATCTCGGTTTTGGTCGACCACGGCGACGAAGTGATCCTGCCCGTGCCTTACTGGGTGTCGTTCAAAGACATTGTTCGGTACGCGGGTGGCACGCCGGTTTTCGTTGAGACCGACGAGAGCCAGAATTTCAAGCTGACGGCGCAGATGGTGGAGCGCGCCATGACTCCGCGCACCAAGCTGATCGTTTTAAATTCACCCAACAATCCTTCGGGCGCAGTGATGAGCCGCGAGGATGTCACCAGTATCATCCGTCTGGCGCATGAGCGCGGCATCTACGTCATGTCCGACGAATGCTACGTGTACCTCGACTATACCGGACATCGGTTTTCCGCCGGCGAAGTCCAGGATGCGCGTGAACATCTGGTCATCGTAGGTTCGCTTTCCAAGACCTACGCAATGACCGGCTGGCGCGAAGGCTTTGCGCTGGCTCCGGCACCGATCGTCGCGGCGATGCAGAAGCTGCAAAGCCAGTCGACCTCGAACCCGACGTCGATTGTGCAGAAAGCCGCCGTGGCGGCATTGACCGGCTCGCAGGATTGCGTCGAGGAAATGCGTCAGGACTACATTCGCCTGCGCGACCGTATTGTGGGCGGCCTACGCGAAATTCCGGGGATCACCTGCACCGTTCCGCAGGGCGCCTTCTATGCGTATCCGAACGTCTCGGCTTACATTGGGCGCGGCGGAATTAAATCGGGTGCCGATCTTGCCAGCCGTCTACTCCGCGAAGCGCATGTGGTTGCGGTGCCGGGCGAGGCTTTCGGCACCAGGAGCCACATCCGCTGTTCCTATGCGACTTCTCAGAAGGAGATCGATCGCGGCCTGGAGCGTATGAAGAAGTTCTTCGGCTCGATCGCGTAATTCACCGCGGAGGACGCCCAGGACGCAGAGGAGACGGGCAACAATCTAAACCTCTGCGCTCCCGCGTCCTCCATGGTAAAACCCTTGCCTGCATTGCCGACATCTAAGCTGCTGGCGGGATTGCTGCGATCCCATTTACTATCATCCGTTCATGTCCGACCTGTATCCATTCCTTCTCAAGCCATTCTTTAGTGAACGCATCTGGGGTACTCGGGATCTTTCTCCAATTTATTCAGAAGTGCCTGGTGAGCAGCCTATTGGCGAAGCATGGCTCACCGGAGACCAATGTCAGATCGCGAATGGGCCGCTGGCCGGCAAGACGCTCGGCGAAATCTCGGCCAAATTCCAGCGCGACGTCGTTGGAGAGACTTCTCCTCAGGCCGGTCGCTTTCCTCTGCTCATCAAGTTTCTGTTCCCACACGACAAATTATCCGTGCAGGTGCATCCTGACGACGAACATGCGCAAACTCTGGGCCAGCCATGGGGAAAGACGGAATGCTGGTATGTGCTGGCTGCCGGACCTGGCGCGCAGGTTGGATTAGGACTGAAGGCCGGCACCACGCGGGAAGAATTGCAGCGTGCCATCCGTGAAGTCCGCGCCGAGCAGCTGTTGAACTGGATAGACATTCACGCGGGCGACATGATTTACGTCGATGCAGGCACCGTGCATGCCATTGGGCCCGGTTCGGTCCTCGTGGAAACGCAGCAGAGTTCCGACACTACGTTTCGTCTGTACGATTACGGCCGTCCTCGCGAGTTGCACGTCGACCAGGGA
>CAZBCQ010000155.1:2030-6682 GCA_964490255.1 uncultured Terriglobales bacterium
GCGTTCAGTTGACCTGCGCGGAGGAGGGCCGTCCGCGCCAGAGAATGAGCGTAATTTGGCAACGAAGATAAATTTCTATCCGATCATTTTGGCGGGCGGGCGTGGCACGCGCTTCTGGCCTCTCAGTCGGCGTAAACGCGCTAAGCAGATGCTGTCCCTCGACGGCGATAGCACCATGATCCAGCAGACGGTGGCGCGGCTGTTGCCGCTCACTCTTGCCGAACATTTCTGGATCATCACCAATGGCGATCTTCGCGATGGGATCGCGCGCCAGTTACCGAAGATCAGCAAGAAGCAGATCATCGCCGAGCCTGCCGCACGCAACACGGCACCAGCGATCGGCTTGGCGGCCTTCATTCTTGAACGACTGGATCCCAATGCTGTGCTTGGACTCTTTCCTTCGGATCACGTGATCGCGAAAGAAAAAGAATTTCGCCGCGTGGTGCAGCAAGCGGTGAAGCTTGCCGCCACGGGCGAGAACATGGTGGTCATGGGCATCGAGCCCCATCGGCCTGAGACCGGTTACGGCTACATCGAAGCGGGCATCCACGCGCAGGGCGAGTTTCTGCACGTTCGTCGCTTCACCGAAAAGCCAAATGCGGAGAAAGCCGAAGAGTTCGTAGCGGCAGGCAATTACTACTGGAACAGTGGGATGTTTATCTGGGGAGCACGGACGCTGGCGAATGCCGTTCGCGAGCATATGCCGGACACAGCGCCGCATTTGCAAAAGATCGCTGATGCGTACGGGACCAGGCTGTTCGACAAGACCTTCGCCAGGTTCTATCCCAAGTGCGAAAACATCTCCGTGGACTACGCTATTCTCGAGCCCCGCTCGGCCAAGGGCGAGCGTGCATCTAACCTGTTCTGTATTCCGGCGAATTATGGCTGGAACGATTTGGGCTCGTGGGCCGCACTGTATGAGCATCGTGCCCGCGACGGAGAAAACGTGCTGCAGGCTGCGTCAGGGTTCACCATGAATGCCACCGGCAACTACGTGCATTCGCCGAAGAAGTTCGTGGCCGCCGTTGGAGTCGATAACCTGGTGGTGGTTGAAACTGATGATGCGCTGTTGATCACGACGCGCGAGCATTCGCAGGACGTAGGCAAGATTGTGAAGTACCTCGATGAGAAAAAGCTGAACAAGCTGACCTGACCATGCCGAAAGAGATCAAGTTTGGAACCGACGGTTGGCGCGGAATCATCGCCGACGATTACACCTTCGACAATGTTCGCCGCGTAGGCGGCGCGATTGCCGCATACGTCCTGAAGCACGAAGATGCGCGCAAGGGATTGCTCGTCGGCTACGACACGCGTTTTGCCTCCGCGGATTTCGCGCGCGCCATCTCCGAAGTGATTGCCGAAGCGGGCGTTCCCGTGCGGCTCTCGAATGACAATGTTCCCACCCCCGCAATTTCCTACTGCGTGAAGAAGTGGGATACTGCCGGGGGCGTGGTGATCACGTCGAGCCACAATCCATACAGCTGGAACGGAGTGAAGTTCAAAGAGAAGTTTGGTGGATCGGCGCGGCCCGACATCATCAAGCAGATCGAAGCGGAAGTTCACGCCGGCTCGATGCCAAGAGGTTCACAGGCGAAGATCGAAGAGATCGATTTCAAGCAGCCGTACATCGAAGCGATCTCGAAGTTTGTTGATCTCGATGCGATTGCCAACGCGGGGTTCGAGATCGGCGTTGACTGCATGTATGGCGCGGGGCGGGGAATCGTTGCCGGCATTCTCAAGAGCCGCGGCGTGAAGGTGGTCGAGATTCGCAACGAGCTGAATCCGCTGTTCCCGGGAATTAATCCCGAGCCCATCGAGCCGCATGTGAGAGCCTGTCAGGAAATGGTAGTGCGCGAAGGCTGCTCGGCGGGGTTCTGCACGGACGGAGACGCCGACCGCATTGGCGCCGTTGCCGAAGATGGCACCTTCGTCGACGCGCACAAGTGTTTCGCCGTGCTGCTGATGTGGTTGTTGAAGTACAAGAAGTGGCCGGGCGCTATCACGCGCGCCTTTAACACTACAGGCATGCTCGACCGCATTGCGAAAAAGTACGGACGCGAGTTGATCGAGCACGGCATCGGCTTCAAGTACGTCTGCGACGTCGTGCTTTCCGGCAAAGAGGTTCTGGTCGGCGGCGAAGAATCCGGGGGAATCGGCATCCCGCGCCATCTACCCGAGCGCGACGGCATGCTGAACTCGTTGCTGCTGGCAAACGTCATGGCGGATGAACGCAAGCCGCTGGGCCAGATCGTGGCTGATCTCCAGCGCGAGTTCGGTCCCCACTATTATGGTCGCCGCGATCTGCATATTCCTGACGAAGTGAAGTACGGAGCGATTCGGCGCGCGAACTCACCCGAGCTGAAAAAATTTGGGCGCTACAACATCGCTCGCCGCGCCGATCTCGATGGTGTGAAGCTGTTCCTCGATGCGCCGACGAACGGAAATGGCGCCGAGGCCTGGATCCTGCTGCGAGCTTCCGGAACCGAACCGCTGATGCGCCTGTACTGCGAAGCATCGTCACCCGAGTTGGTGAAAGAGATCCTGGCCAACGCGGAGGCGTTTGTGTTTGAAAAAGCCACAGCAGCTTGACTTCAGAAATAGGCAATAGGTAATTGGTAATAGGTAATAGGTAATTGAGAAGCAGAGAGGTCGACCACCTTCAAATTACCTATTACCTATTACAACTTGCCTATTCCTTTTTGCCTTTGCCGCGAATGGACTCTAAGCTGTGATTGCGATATAAACACACGATCGCATGACCGATTCCTCCCCAATGGTCGCGAAAGCCGATTCGCCCGAAACGCGACGCTACAACCGTATCCATCGCTGGCTGGAGATCGCTGATTTCCTGATCGGCCTGGGGTTCCTGGTCGTACTGCTCGCAACCGACTGGACGAGCACGCTTCGCGATTGGGCCTATCGCGGAGCGGGCCAGCACTACGCTCTGGCAGTCTTCTTCTACATCACCATGCTGCTGGCCATCAGCAAGGTGCTAGGTTTCGGTCTCGACTACTACGGATTCCGCCTCGAGCATCGCTACAATCTGTCGAACCAGAGAATCCGCAGCTGGCTGTGGGACCAGGCAAAAACCTGGCTCATTACGCTGGTGATCGGAACGGTGCTGGTGGAACTGATCTACTGGACCATTCGCACATCGCCGCAGCATTGGTGGATGATCGCCTGGGCGGTGTTCATCATTCTTTCAATATTCTTCGCGCAGATCGCGCCCGTGGTGCTGTTTCCCCTGTTCTACAAATTCAAGCCCCTGGACAACGATACCCTGCGCACGCGACTGCTGCGGTTGAGCGATCGTGCCGGCACTCACGTGCACGAAGTGTACGAGTGGGAGCTTTCGGAGAAGAGCAAGAAGGCGAACGCGGCGCTTGCTGGACTAGGTACCACCCGCCGCATCATTCTGGCTGACACGCTGCTCCAGAACTATACGGATGACGAGATCGAATCGGTGCTCGCGCACGAGCTCGGTCATCACGTTCACAAGCACATCACGAAGGGGATCGCGGTCGAAGTGGTAGTCAGCTTCTTCGGTTTCTGGATCACTTCGGAAATCCTGCACTATGCAGTGGATACGCGCGGCATGTTCGAGAGCCTGCACGATTTTGCCAACCTGCCGCTTCTGGTGCTGGCTTCCACAGTGATGTCCTTCATTCTGATGCCGCTGATGAACGCCTACTCGCGCAGCAAGGAACGTGAGGCCGACCGCTACGCGCTCGAGTCAATCCCCGACGTCACTCCGTTCATTACGTCCATGAACAAGCTGGCCGATCAGAACATGGCCGAACGCGAGCCATCGCGTTTCGTGGAATGGTTCTTCCACTCGCACCCGGCGATTTCAAAACGAATTGCTGCCGCAGAAGCGTGGGGAAAGACTCAGCCGCAGATCAACGCGGATTGATGCTGGTCTTCAGGATTTTCTCAACCCGCTGCAGATCTTCCTCTGTGTCTACGCCGACCGTGTCGTACGGCGTTTCGGCCAGGGAAATCCCAATCCCATTCTCCAGGAAACGCAGTTGCTCCAGGCGCTCACTGCGCTCCAGCGACGACTCCGGCCACTTCACAAACTGATCCAGCGCCGGCTTGCGATAGGCGTAGAACCCAAGATGTTTGAAGTAGCGAACTGTGCCCGTCTTGTCGCGATCCAAGGGAATGGTCGCGCGTGAGAAGTACAGAGCCCGCTGCCTCGAATCGGTCACCACTTTTACCGCATTGGGATTGTGAACGTCTTCGCTTCCGAGCGGGATCGGCGTCTTGAGCGTGCCGACCTGAATCAAAGCATCCTGCATCAACGCGACCAGGCCATCCAGGTGCTCCTGGCGAGCCAGCGGTTCGTCGCCCTGGACGTTGATGTACACATCGGCCGCAATTTGGTTAGAAACTTCGTGCACGCGCTCCGTGCCGCTGCGCGCCTCTGGCGAGGTCATGCGCACGTGCCAGCCATTCTTATCACAGACGGAGTAGATCTCGTCGGAATCCGTCGCGACAATCACGTCGTTCAACCCCGTGGAGCGGCGTGTCGCTTCATAGACCCACGCCAGCATGGGACGTCCGGCAATCTCACGCAAGATTTTTCGGGGCAGGCGAGTCGACGCCATGCGCGCCGGAATGACGGCAATGATGTTCATGGATCAGGCCTC
>CAZBCQ010000155.1:6782-9949 GCA_964490255.1 uncultured Terriglobales bacterium
CTCGTCCGCGGCAAGCGAGACACATTGGCCATCTTTCTGCTGAACCTCTTGCTGGGATGGACATTTATTGGCTGGATCGTGGCTCTGGTCTGGGCTGTGAAGGCAGATCCTCCGGCCGTGCATTACGTTCAGCGGTGATCGAGTCCGTCTCGTCTAGCCCGAAGAGGATCGCCGAGGCCGGCTTTTCGTGCCTGTGGACACGACGCCCCCGATCAGACTACAGCCCTGTCGCAAAGAAACAACATCCCTTTCAGGTGAATTTCAGGGTAGCCCTGTAGCGTAGCCTGTTCAGGAAGCGTTCATCCAGCCGCATCAGTGTATGCTTCCCCACGCACCACACGAGGAGCGCACAAATGAAGTTCTTACGATTTCTTATTCCTGCTCTGCTGTTAACAGCTGTTGGAGCCGTAGCTAAGAATGCACCGCAGTATCAGCAGGTGAACAAGTTTGTTCTTGGAGGAACTGGGGGCTGGGACTACCTCTTGTACGACTCCAGCGCCGACCGTCTGTTTATCACGCGTGGAACGCGCGTCTTGGTCGTGGACGCCAATACAGGGAAACAGACCGGCGAACTGCCTGCCACCGGCGCCCATGGGGTCGCTCTGGTGCAGGACAAGAATCGCGGATTCATCAGCAACGGCCGCGCAGGCACGGTCACAGTCTTCGATCTCACGACGCTGAAGCCTACCGGCGACATCAAGGTGGGCGAAAATCCCGACGCGATCATCTACGATCCGAATTCGAAGCATGTAATCGTGATGAACGGGCGCAGTCACAATCTCATGGCGATTGATCCGGACTCGCTGAAGGTGGTGGCTGATGTCCCGCTCGGCGGCAAACTGGAGTTCGCGGCGACCGATCCCGGCCACATTTATGTGAATGTCGAAGACACGGGCGAAATCGCCGTGGTGGACTCGAAGACATGGAAGGCAACGGAGCGCTGGAAGCTGGCGGATTGTGAGGAGCCCAGCGGATTAGCCATCGACACCAGCATGCATCGGCTCTTTGACGTCTGCGGCAATAAAAAGATGATGGTTGTCGACACCGCAACCGGCAAGGTTGTCTCAACGATACCTACCGGGGCAGGCACTGACGCAGCGGGTTTTGACCCGGAACTGAAACTGGCATTCGCTTCCAACGGGGAAGGAACGCTCTCAGTCGTAGAGACCGCGAAGGGCGATTACAAGCTGTTGCAGAACGCGACTACTATGCGCAGCGCGCGGACCATGGCGCTCGATCCCAAGACGCATCGGGTTTTCCTCGTCGGGGCGGAGATGGTTCCTCCGGCCAGCGGTCAAGGCCGTCCCACCGAAAAGCCGGATACCTTCACTTTGCTGGTATACGCACGGGCGAAATAATAGGCGCCGGTCCTTTCCATTGTTCCATCCTCCCGTGGGTGGCCGGTCCTTTCCGTCGTTTGGAAAGGGCCGGTTCAGTTTTTCCCGATGAACTCTAGAGATCACTCCATCGCTTTCGATCGAATGGATAACCTATTGAGATATTGCACGTCCCTTTTGTAGTAGAATCCGGCGCTTTACCGGATCGGGGAAACTTTGCACCCGAGTATTCTCGCTGCTTTCTTCGAAGTCTCGCGCACTGCGGTCGGCATGTGCTCCGCGGGCATCGCCCTTTTTTTGATCGGAATATTGGCCGCGAAAAACGGAATGACCAAGGCTCACGGCCTGGACAAGATCGCGTCCTTGAGCAATTTGTGTGTCGCGATCCCACTGGCGGTCTTCGGCGCAGAACATCTCTTCGCGGCCAAATTCATGATCGAGATTGTGCCTCCGTATATGCCATGGCGTTTATTCTGGGTTTATTTCGTTGGGATCGCGTTGATCGCCGCGTCCCTGAGTATCGCCACCAACATTGGGGTACGCTGGTCCGGCCTGCTGTTCGGGATCATGATGTTTCTGTTTGTCGCGACCATCCATTTCCCTGGAGCGCTACGCCAGCCGCACGACAGGATTATTTGGACGATCGTCTTCCGCGAGACGTCATTCGGTGGTGGCGGCTGGCTCCTCGCCGGAACAGCAATGGCTTCATCGCGCGGCGAAGGCAAGAGGATACTGACAACGGTGGGCCGTGTATGTGTCACCATGGCCCTGATAGTTTTTGGCGTCGAGCACTTTCTCCACCCTATGGGACTTCCCGGAGTTCCGCTCGCAAAACTGATGCCGGCGTGGGTCCCGGGGCGCGTGCTCATTGACTATCTAACAGGGGCCGCGCTTCTAGTTGCCGCGGGAAGCAGCCTGCTGAACAAGAAAACCCGGACCGTGGCGACCTGTGTCGGCGGCTGGATTTTGCTGACAATCCTCGTCATCTATGGACCCGTCTTGATCGGGGCGCAATTGCAGCCGGATACCGCAGTCCAGGTCGAGGGGATCAACTACTTTGCGGACACGCTGCTATTTGCCGGAGTCATCCTCGCGCTGGCAAACGCGATGCCACGATCCGATAGCGTCGGGTTGGCCAGTGTCTCACGTCGTGTGAGCAACACGCTTTCGCGAACGCGCACCCAAGCGAACTCGTAAAGCTCAGTCGATCATCAGCACGGCGCGGCCACGCACTTTTCCCTGGTGCATGAGCTCAAGCACTTCCGCGGCCTGATCCAGCCGGTACTTCGTGATCTCGGGACGAACGTCAGCATTTAGGGCGAATTGCAAAGTGTCGCGAACGTCTTTGCGCGACCCTGATGGTGAGCCCATCAGCCGCCGTCTGCCGCCGACGAGATCATTCGGGTTAGTAATTACTGTCCCTGGGCCGACCCCCAGCACGACCAGCGTTCCGTCTGGCGCGAGCCCCGGAAACGCCTGCGTTGCAGGTTCGGTGGAAGGCGCCGTTTGCACGATCACGTCCGCACCGCCTCCCCATGCGCTCAACTCGTCCGCGACATTCTGGGTCTTCGAGTTGATGAACTTGTCAGCGCCGTATTCGCGCGATTCTTTCTCTTTGTCGGCGGTGTTAGAAATCGCCGCAACCTTGCAGCCCAGAGCTTTCGCAAAGCGGATTCCGAGATGCCCGAGTCCACCCACTCCGATGACGGCGACGCGATCCCCCGGCTTCACTCCGGCGACACGCATGCCATTGTAGACAGTCAGCCCGGCGCACATGAGCGGTCCGGCATCGGCAAAGTCGAGACCGTCAGGAATAGGCGCAACATTGAG
>CAZBCQ010000156.1:0-1921 GCA_964490255.1 uncultured Terriglobales bacterium
AGGAACTTCGGTGCGCGACGAACGCAAACTGAGCAGCTGCGATCACCCGCCCTTCGCAGGTTTTGTTTCTCTGCGACAAATGTTAGGGATGAAGGCCGAGGAGGAATACTGGCAAAAGTGTTAGTCGCCCCAAAAGAATTTGCTCGGCAGCGGGTCGCGTCGTGCGGGCAACACTCTTAGAAAATGCCTGATAGTTTTGCCAGTATCTGGCATCTCGGGTTCTCGATAGCGTGATGGGCGCCGGGACAAAACGTCCGCAACATTCGTGTTGTTTTCGTTTGCGCCTCAGCGGATTACATCTGAGGTTCGCAATTCGCATTGCATTCCATCATGAGCGCTTGCGATCGTTTCGACGTCTCCGGCGAGTTCAGGTGGCAGAGTCTTCATAAACCTAACCAGCCTAACAGCGAAAGGATTACTACAATGTCAGCAAACACTCCAAAAGACGTTTTTGTGCTCATGCTGAGTAATGTTCGGCAGGGCGCGGAACGCAGCTCGAGATTCTTCCAGGAACTAAGCCAGGCTGCCCAGGATCCTGACATCAAGGAGGTTCTCGAAGCTCGAGTCTATGTGAACGACAAGATCCTCGCCACATTGGATCAATGTTTTAAGCTTATCGGTGAACAGCCGGTGAAAACGACCGGTCGTCTCCAAGAGGTCTTCATCGAGGACTTCAAGAGAGAAGTGGCTGAGATTCAGTCGCCCGTGGCGAGACACCTGTTCATCCTTTCCAAGGCGATTCACCTCATTCACCTCCGCATTGGCGAATACATGGCGCTGACTGCGGCTGCCGATCTCACCGGACACTATGCTGTAGGGACGCTCCTGGAGACGTGCCTTGCGGATAAACTGGCGATGGCCGAACGGACACGACGACTGCTCAGAAGAGTCATTGAAACCAGAATGGCGGAAAGGAAGGCTGCCTAAGCGTTCGCTCCCGTACGCCACCTGAAGTTGAATCGGTACCATCCAAATTGACGGTGATCGGGGATGGGCTGCTCGACATTAGTGCTGCCCACCCCGGTCGTTATCGACGTTGTGAAAGTGCAAACATGTCCAGTCAATCAACCCGGAGCGCAAAGGTAAAAGAGAGGGCAGTCTCGGAGCTAAAGAAGTACGCTGCGATCGCCTTTTATCTTTGGATATTGTTCAGCCTCTTCGAAGTTCATCGGTATGCGGTGCTCAGGGAGGTCAACTTGCACTCGTTGTCCGGCTACAAGATCGGCTTTGCAGCTGTGAATGCGCTAATCATGGGCAAGGTCATTCTCATCGGCGAAGCGCTGCACGTGGGAGAACAGCTCAGCGAGAAACGCCTGATCTACTCTGTGTTGTTCAGGTCGGCCGCATTCGCGTTGTTGGTAGTCTGTTTCGATGTTGTCGAAGAAGTGATTGTCGGACTCATTCACGGTAAGTCTCTCGTTGCGAGCATTCCGAAGCTGGGCGGCGGAGGACTGGAAGGGATGCTTCTCTTCGGCATCATGGCATTTGTGGTGCTAATCCCATTCTTCCTATTCACCGAAGTGCAGGAGGCAGTCGGTAAAGAGAAATTGCAGGCGGTGATTTTTCACCAAAGGTCGAAGGCAGCGTAGCTATACAACTACCCCAGCCTTCCTACTTTCGATCTCAAAAGCGTGTATAGTGTCTGTAGCCGATTGAGTTTTGGTTTTGTTCTGAGCACGTCCTGCCCACGCATTACTGCCTGACGCATCTCCTGCCCAAAAGCTATACCGATTCTTTCAGCTTAAATTTACAAATCAAGGAACAACAAAGTGGAACAAGGTACAGTGAAGTGGTTTAACGATGCCAAGGGATTTGGTTTCATCACCCGTCAGACTGGCGAGGACATTTTCGTGCATTTCTCCGCCATTCAGTCGAACGGTTTTCGCTCGCTGCAGGAAGGGCAAGCGGTTCAGTTCAATGT
>CAZBCQ010000156.1:2021-7778 GCA_964490255.1 uncultured Terriglobales bacterium
AAATACGAAATCGCCATCAGCACCACGCCCAGCGCGATGAAACTGATGATGCGATAGCCCTGCTGAAGCGCGGACACGTCATACAGAAAGACCTTACCGATCGTGAACGCAATGAGCGCCAGCGCCTGCCAGCGCACGAATGCCGAGTTCCTCGAGAATCCGAAGGCCATCAGGCACACGCCGTACGCGAGCCAAATTGCCGAATAGCTGAAATTTCGGGAGAACTCGATCTGCTGCAGCGGGAGCAAGCCCGTCTGACGAAGTTGGCGCCATTGCGCGATCTGGCGGTCGAAGTAGTTCGACGCCTCCAGCGTGAGCGCGAAGAGCGCCACAAGGTTAAATAGAATTCCCGCGAGTTTCACGAATGGCGCTTCACGCGGAGTGGCAGACCGCGCTCCCCAAGCCACGATGCCGCCAAGAATGGCGAGCGCCACAAGATACGTACCAAAGCGCGCATTGAAGACCAGAGTGTCGACCTGGAAATTGTCGAAAGCTAGCAGGCGTACGATTCCCAGAATCAGCGTTGTCGCCGCGAAATAACGCAGAAATTCCGAGCGCGTGCGCACACCGATGAACAGCAGCACCGCCGACTCGACCAACCAGCCCATCGTGATCCAATGCGCACTCATCTTCAGCGGGATCGCGACTGTTACGAACGCTACTGCAATCGCAATGTGCAGCAGTTTAATAACCTTCGCTACGTCAGGATCGCTGCCGCCCCGCCGTTTGAATTGGTAACCGATGACAAGATAAATCGCGGCCAAAGCCAGCGCGTACCAGGTCAGTGTGGCCCTTTCGTTGTTGTATACGCCCAGCAAAGCGAAGAACAGTGCGGCTGCATTAGCCAGGGGCAGCACCATGAAGGTGATCGAAAAACCGGAATACGATGGCGACTTGCGCAGCGGAACCAGCAGCGGAGCCACTGCGAAAATAGAGGCGAATAACACGACAAAAAATACGGTTGTGGCACGCTGATCATCGGTGAAGTAAGTGGCGCCCCAACCCATGTACAAGATCAGAGTACCGAGGAAGCTGCCGATGAGCAGGCGGTACCAGGGCTTGAATCTGATCATCGCCAGCACAGCGAGATCCAGAAGCGCGACATAAGAAAAGAGTACGACCTCGTGATTCTCTCCAGTGGAGAGTAACAGTGGTGTACTGAAGCCGCCGATCAAAGCGAATGCCGCGAGAATCTCGGCGTCCTGACTCAGCGCCAGAATGATAGTGGACGCGGTGACCAGGACCATGGCGACAAACGCGGCGGCCGAAGGAATCAGATGATAGAGCTGAAACGCACCCCACAAAGAAAGATACAGCGTGCCAATGCCGACCGCTTTCAGCGAATACGAGAACGCCGCAAACCCCTTTTGACGGAAGCGCTCGCTCCACAGGACCAGTCCGATGCCAGCGACGAGTCCCACGGCGATTCGCCCTGCGGGACCGATCCAACCAGTATCGAATGCATACTTGATGAAGTAAGAAACACCGATGAGAAGAGCGAGAATGCCGATGCCGTTGAACCAGACCTTTCCAATCTTGCCTTCGAGGTCGGCCTCTTCGCGTTCTACGGCGACAGCTCTCGGTTGTCTCTCCAGCGCCGCTGGGGGGATGCCCTGTTTTCGCGATGCCGCCAAATCGTGAACCGATGAAACCGTCTTTGGCTCCTGAGTTGGTACGTCAGTTTTCGGTGGCGCGTCGGCGAGCATGCCAGCATTCTGTTCCAACCGATAAACCCGGGCCGTAAGTGCGGCCAACTGACTGCGCAATGCCTCCAACTCATCTTGTGGAGTGCTCATCGGCGTAAGCTATCGCATCGGGCGGGCTTCCAAGAAGAACTATTTTCCCGGCGATAGTTACGGGTAGTGCACGACGTGGCTTTCCGCAAACGTCCGCCCCGACAAGCCGATCCATGGAGTGACGCCTTCACGTTTGCACCTGCCTGCCTCGCCTAGTAGAATCTGCCGTTCTGGGGTGGGGTCCGTGAACAAGGTTTGTACCAGCGCCGATGAGGCAATCCGCGACATCTTCGATGGCGCCACCGTCATGGTCGGCGGCTTCGGCCTCTGCGGCATTCCTGAAAACCTGATTAATGCTTTGCATCGCAAGGGCATCCGCAATCTGCTCACGATCAGCAACAATGCGGGTGTGGATGGCTTTGGCCTGGGACTACTGCTCGAAAGCCGCCAGATCCGCAAACATATCGGAAGCTATGTGGGCGAGAACCGCCTGTTCGAGCAGCTTGTCCTATCCGGCGAACTCGATCTGGAGTTGAATCCGCAGGGCACGCTGGCTGAGCGAATTCGTGCCGGCGGCGCCGGGATCCCGGCATTCTTTACACGCACGGGGTACGGAACTGTAGTCGCCGAAGGGAAGGAAACTCGCGAGTTCAACGGGAAGGCCTATGTGATGGAGCACGCACTTACCGCAGACTTCGCCCTGGTCAAGGCCTGGAAGGGCGATCGATGGGGGAATCTCATGTATCGCAAGACAGCACGAAACTTCAATCCGATGATGGCGACCGCTGCGAAGGTCACCATTGCCGAAGTCGAGCATCTCGTCGAAGTTGGCGAACTGAAGCCGGACGGAATTCACACGCCCAGCATCTACGTGCATCGTATTGTCGAATTGCCGTGCGACAAGCGGATTGAGCGACGCACGGTACGAAAGGCCACAGCCTGATGCCAGCACCCGACAGCACCATCGAAGAAGTGCGCGCGAGCGTGCTCAAATACATACGCATGTACGAAGAGGGCAATCTCACGCTGGGCGATCTAGCTGCTGAACTGGGAGTAATGGCTCCCGCCTACGATTACGCGACCGGCAGCATTCAGGATCACTGGGGAGATCTGCTGGCCACCGCCTATAAATACCGCGCCGAATCCGAGAGCAATGCCATGACGTCGTACGACGATCTGGAGCGCAGCCTGACAGCGTTTCGCAGGGCCGAGGCGGCGTGGTAGGGATTGGTAATCGGTAATTGGTAATAGCTAATAGAGAACCGAAGAACCGAAACATTGAAGAACTGATCGACTGAAGAACTGAATGACTGAACTCGCTTCAAAAGTCGGCAAGCAACTCGACATGGAAAAACGCGAGCGCATTGCGCGCCGCATCGCTCTGGAATTGCGCGATGGATTCTACGTCAATCTTGGCATCGGACTCCCGACGCTCGTCGCTAACTTCGTGCCGGAAGGTGTGGAAGTCATTCTGCAAAGCGAAAACGGCATGCTGGGGGTGGGACCGTACCCGCTTGAGGGCGAAGAAGATCCCGACCTGATTAATGCAGGCAAAGAAACGGTCTCCGAGATTCCGGGAACTTCGTTCTTCTCCAGCGCGGAGTCGTTCGCCATGATCCGCGGCGGTCACGTCGATCTCACCGTGCTGGGCGCAATGGAAGTTGATGAGGAAGGTAGCATCGCGAACTGGATGATTCCCGGCAAAATGGTGAAAGGCATGGGCGGTGCGATGGACCTGGTCGCCGGCGCCAAGCGCGTCATCGTCGCCATGGAGCACACTACGCGCGAGGGTCAGCCCAAGGTCCTGCACAGATGCACGTTGCCTCTCACCGGCGTGCGTGTGATCGATACGATTGTGACAGAAATGGCCTATTTGCGAGTAACGCACGCGGGGCTGGTGCTGGAGGAGATTGGTCCAGGCCTGACCGTAGAAGATGTGCAGCGCGCCACTCAACCCACGCTTATGGTCAGCCCACAGCTAAGAACAATGCGTACCTGATTCAATCTTCCAACACTCCCGTGCAATCGCCCAATCTTCCTGCGCAGCAATCACCAGCACGCGAACCCGCGAGCCACCCGCTGCGACGTCCGCATCGAGCTTCGGATGTGCGTTCTTGTCTACGTCCAACTGCACTCCCAGAAATTCGAGGTTCGCGCCGGTCTTTTCGCGAACTTGAGCCGAGTGCTCGCCAATGCCACCGGTAAAGATCAGCGCGTCCATGCCGCCCAGCACCGCTGCCATCGAACCAATTCCCGATTGCAACCTGTGTACGAACATATCGTATGCCAGTTGCGCCAGTTCGTTGCCGCGCGCCACTTCGTCCTGGATCTCGCGCATGTCCGACGACGTCCCGGAAATGCCGCGCAATCCCGAGCGCTTGTTCAGGATGTCATCGAGCTGTTCACCAGTAACATGCGTCGAGCGCATGAGGTAGGTGAGGACGCCAGGATCGATCGAACCGCAGCGTGTGCCCATCATCAGGCCCTCGAGCGGCGTAAAGCCCATGCTTGTGTCGATACTATGCCCGTCGCGTATCGCGGCCAGCGAGCAGCCGTTTCCAAGATGACAGCTCACCAACTTCAGTGAGTCGAGCGGCTTGCCGAGCATTTGCGCGGCGCGCCCAGCCACGTATTCGTGGTTGATGCCATGGAAGCCGTAGCGCCGGATTCCCTGCTCGAACCACTCGTATGGCCCCGGATAGACCGTCGCGTATAGCGGCATTTGACTGTGAAAGCCGGTATCGAACACCGCGACCTGTGGAACCGGCCCCAGCACCTGCTCCACGATCTCCATGCCTTCGAGTTCAGCGCGATTGTGCAGCGGCGCAAAAACAGAAACACCGGCAATCGCAGTCTTTACTTCCGCATCGACCAATACTGGATGCTTGTAGTGCGGACCACCATGTACCACGCGATGACCAACCACATCGATCGCGGTTGGCTTCTCCACCAATCGCGACTTGCCCGACCACAGCGTGCTCAGCAGATATTGGATTGCCGCCTTACGCGACGAGATTTTCGCACGCGCGCGCACGACATTGCCTCCCGGCTTCCGCACGCTGACTTCCGCCGAGTCTCCGTCCCACTCGATGGTTGCCGACCAGAGTGGCTCAGGCGCTACCGACGGCAACGTGTCGCCAAGCTCGTACAAAAAGCTCTTCTGGCTGCTCGATCCTGAGTTCAGTACGAGAATCTTCATCGCTTAATAGGGCCACTTCCAGTTCTTGATTTCCGGCATGTCGTCTCCATACTTCACAATGTAATTCTTGTGCTCCACCAGGCGGTCGCGCAGGTGCTGTTTGAAGTGCGCCCCGATCCGTTGCAGACGCGGCACCCGATCGACTACATCGCCCGCAAGATGGAAGCGGTCAAGGTCGTTCAGTACTGTCATGTCGAAAGGCGTGGTGGTCGTGCCCTCTTCTTTGTAGCCACGAACGTGGATGTTGTCGTGATTCGTACGCCGGTAGGTCAGGCGATGAATCAGCCACGGATACCCATGATAGGCGAAGATGACCGGCTTGTCCGTCGTAAACAGCGAATCGAAGTCGCGATCCGACAAACCATGCGGATGTTCACTGGACGGTTGAATGGTCATCAGGTCGACGACGTTGACCACGCGAATGCGCAGATCCGGAAAGTGCTGACGCAGCAGATCAACCGCAGCCAGTGTCTCCAGGGTTGGAATATCACCGGCACATGCCATCACCACTTCCGGTTCCGTATTCTCGTCAGTGCTGGCCCAATCCCATATGCCGATCCCCATCGTGCAATGCTTGATCGCGGAATCCATGTCCAGCCATTGCAGCGCGGGTTGTTTGCCCGCAACGATTACGTTCACATAATGACGGCTGCGGAGGCAATGATCCGACACGGAAAGCAGCGTGTTTGCATCCGGAGGCAGATACACGCGAACGACGTCTGCCTTCTTATTCACAACTAGATCGATGAAACCCGGATCCTGGTGCGTAAACCCGTTGTGATCCTGGCGCCACACGTGCGAAGTCAGCAGATAGTTCAGCGA
>CAZBCQ010000156.1:7878-9855 GCA_964490255.1 uncultured Terriglobales bacterium
TAAACCCGTTGTGATCCTGGCGCCACACGTGCGAAGTCAGCAGATAGTTCAGCGAAGCAATCGGCCGCCGCCAAGGGATATCGTGGGTCACCTTCAACCACTTGGCATGCTGGTTGAACATCGAATCGACAATATGAACGAACGCCTCGTAACACGAGAAGAAGCCATGACGTCCGGTGAGCAGATAACCTTCCAGCCAACCTTGGCACATGTGCTCACTCAGCATCTCCACTACGCGGCCATTCGTAGACAGGTGCTCGTCCACAGGCAGGAGAGGCTCCATCCACTCCTTATCTGTAACCTGATAAATCGCATCCAGTCGGTTGGACGCGGTCTCATCTGGACCGAACACGCGAAAATTCTTGTGCTTCTCGTTCTGTTTCATCACGTCGCGCAGGAAGTAGCCAAGCACACGCGTGGCTTCGGCAAACTCGGTTCCGGGCTTCGGCACCGCGAGGCGGTAGTCGCGGAACTCTGGCATCGAGAGATCTTTCAGCAGCACGCCACCATTCGCATGCGGATTCGCTCCCATCCGACGATTGCCCTTGGGCGCAAGCTCCGCCAGTTCCGGAAGCAGCTTCCCTTCTTCTGTGAACAGCTCCTCCGGACGGTAGCTCTTCATCCATTCTTCGAGTTGCCGCAGGTGATCGGGTCGCGACGCCAGTTCCGAGAGCGGCACCTGATGTGCGCGCCACGTATTCTCGACAGGCTTCCCGTCCACCATCTTCGGTCCGGTCCAGCCCTTGGGAGTGCGCATCACGATCATCGGCCACGCTGGCATTCCACTCGCTTCGGCGCGCCGGTAGCGGCTCTGAATGTCATGGATTTCATCGACAATTCTGTCCAGTGTCGCAGCCATGATCTGATGCATCTCTTCCGGTTCGTGACCCTCGACGAAATACGGCTTGTAGCCACATCCGGTGAAGAACTGCGTGAGTTCGTCGTCGCTCATCCGTCCCATTACCGTGGGATTGGCGATCTTGTATCCATTCAGGTGCAGGATCGGCAGGACTGCTCCATCGCGCACAGGATTTAGGAATTTGTTCGCGTGCCAACTGGTAGCAAGCGGTCCGGTTTCAGCTTCGCCGTCTCCCACAACACAGCACACCAGCAGGTCCGGATTGTCGAACGCAGCACCGTGCGCATGCGAGATGGAGTATCCGAGCTCTCCTCCTTCGTGAATCGAGCCCGGAGTCTCAGGCGCAACGTGGCTGGGAATTCCACCTGGGAACGAGAACTGCTTGAAGAGCCGCTGCATACCTTCCACGCTCTGCGAAATGTTCGGATAAATCTCGCTGTAAGTGCCTTCCAGATAGGTGTTGGCCACAATTCCAGGTCCACCGTGACCCGGGCCGATGATGTAGATCACATTCAGGTCGTCGCGCTTGATCATCCGATTGAAGTGCGCGTAGATGAAATTCAGCCCTGGTGTTGTGCCCCAATGTCCTAGCAGGCGTGGCTTTACGTGTTCCAACTGCAAGGGTTCGCGCAACAGCGGATTCGCCAAAAGATATATCTGTCCGACGGAAAGGTAGTTAGCTGCGCGCCAATATGCATTTATTTTGCGCAGTTCTTCAGGAGATAAGGGATTGCCGCTGACCGTGTTCTCGATCGACTGGTTCATCGTGATGGTGGCCATAATTCCTCCTGGTGTTTGGGGTGACGTGAATTGAAGGTGACTGGATAGCGTCAGGGAGCCCTCGCCGCAGCAATTAAAGATACTCCCAGAGGTTGTAGGCTCGGTGAATAGATGGCGAATTTTGCGCCAAAGGCTAAGATTTATGTTCCCTATTCGAGAAAAGATCGTTGCGGAACTTGCAGCAGGGTGGGAAGGATCCGGGAGGGGCAAGCTATAGCTTTTTGCCTGCTCTCGCCAAGGCAGCTCTCGAAGTGCGCCCAGTGTTACTCGCTAGTTCTTCCGAAACTGGTTCGCACGCTCGAACTCTTCTTCCAACTCGCGCGTGCGCAGGTTCTCGC
>CAZBCQ010000157.1:0-9840 GCA_964490255.1 uncultured Terriglobales bacterium
AGAAGATCAGCGCAAGCGGCGCGATGATGGCGGTTTCCTTGCACAAAGCCGCGAGCGAAAAAAGGACGGCCGTTTGCACCACACGATCGCGAAGGTAGTAGCTGAGCCCCCACAGAGTGAATCCGGCCGCGGCGATGTCCAGATGCGCAAGGGAACTCTGGGCGAAGGCCACGGGATACAGCGCCGTGCATACCACGGCCGCGACCGCGACCTGCCGGTTCGCCACCTGGCACGCTAGCCGGAACAATCCTGCCCCTGCAAACGACGCGATCACCAGCATCGCAATTCGAGTCGTTAGCGGATGGAATCCGAAGATCTTCCACCATAGCGCGAGCCATGCCAGCACCAGCGGAGGATGAGCATTGGTCAGAGTGGAAGAAGGGATCAGACTTCCCGTGAGCAGGAGATCGCGGGCAGCGGGAATGTAGTACCCGGCTTCGTCCCAGAAGTAGGGAAGTCTAAGCAGCGTGATGTGAAGCAGGGTCTCGCCAGCGAGGATGAAGAGAAAGACCGCCGAAGTGGACCGCAACCAACTCATGCGGTCCTTTCTGGGCAAATTGGGCGAATGAAACCGAAGAATCTTCGCGGTCTTCATGGTTAAAGTAGAAGTTCATCAGGACCGAACTTAGCGGCTGCGAAATAGGAAGATAGGCAGGCTAGTTGATCGGGCCCGCGGTGGCCATCTTCGGGTCCAACTTTATCTCGCCAAAGGTGTTTTCATAGTTGGAGACGTTCTGCTGCAAAATCGCCATCAGCGCCTTGGCCTGTTGCGGGCTGAGATAGACGCCCTGAAAGTTGTGGATTTCCACTTCCGCCTCGCTGCGCTGCTGCATGGTGCCGAAGACGAGGAAGAAATCCCATACATTGACGCGCACCTGCACGCTGTTGGCGTAGTTTTCGCGGTAGGTTGTTTCGTTCACGATCTGGATATTTGGTTGAGTCGGCATGGCCATGGGGAAGAGTCTATCAGGGCCACGCGCGGCGCTCCGAATAGAAATTCGTGGCCCGAAGCCGGGTGCAAGAATCGACGGCAGCCGATCTGGTACATGGCCCGAAGACCAATTCGACCTGCTGTACCGGAACCGAATGTAGTTGTCGTTCAGGACAGGCTTTGTGCGCTGGTATACTCACCTAGCGCCTTGGTATTCGTCGGTTTTAAGTAGATGCGACAGTCTTCTCGCACCCGCGACTACTCTCTTTTCTCATGGGTCTCCCTGATCGTGGGAGTGTTGTGTTCCCTGACAGCCGCCGTTGTACTTCTCGGATGGACGCTTCACAAGGACAGCCTGTTCAGATTCGCGGGACATCCCGCGGCTGTGCTGCCGAATACCTCGGTATTGTTCCTGCTTTGCGGAATCAGTGTTCTTCTTCTGCGTGAGTCGCGGCGCGACTCTGTTCTCTCTTCCATCGCGGGGAAAGTTATAGGCCTCCTGGTTGGTATCGCGGGGCTGGTTACTGTGTTCGAGCATCTGTTTCATCTCGAGTTCGGCATCGATACGCTGCTCTTCAATGACACAGTGTTGAATGCCGGAACTCCTGGGCCGCCCGGAAGATTCGCCATTCAAACGGCGATCGCGTTCACCTGCGCAGGTCTTTCTTTGTTCCTCATTGACCGCCGCTACCGGGAAACCGCTATGTCGGAAGTATTCGCGGGCGGATGCGCGTTTATCTCGTTCCTTGCGTTATTGGGATATGCCTTTGGCGTGCCGGTCTTCCACGGCCATATGGCGGTGGAAACTAACCTGATCTTCTGCGTGCTTTCGGTTGGACTCTTTTGCCTGCGTCCGCAGTACGGCTTGATGTCGCTGATGATCAGCGAAGGGCCGGGCGGAGTCGCGGCTCGTAATCTCCTCTTCGCGTCTACGTTGGTGCTGACAACGTTCGGATGGGCGCGCGTGTATCTGCAGCGCTTCGGTTTTCTCGACGTCGACTCAGGAACAGCGGTTCTCGTGGTTGTCAGCGTGGTTGCGGTTGCCGGACTGGTGCTTCGTACCGCGAATCAACTGGAGAGGACCGACAAGGAGCGCCGGCGTGCCGAACGCGAGCAGGCTGCCGATCAAGAACGAACCGCGCGTTTGCTGGAATCGATCTCGGAAGGATTTATCGCGCTGGATCACGAATTCCGCTTTGTTTACGTCAACGAACGCGGTGCGCAGATGCTGGGCAAGTCGCGCAGCGAGATGCTCGGCAAGAGCGTTGCTCAGGTATTCCCGGAGTTCATCGGTGGCGACTTTGAGAGAACATTCCAGGAGGCCGTTCGTCTCGGCAAACCGCAGAGTGTTGAATCCTATTTCGCTCCACTGGAGAACTGGTTCGAAGTACATGCCTATCCGAGTGCGGAAGGCCTGTCGCTGTTTTTCATGAACGTATCGGAGCGGCGCAAGTCGCAGGAAATGATCCGCATTCAGAACGAGCGAATCATGCTTGCCTTGCGAACGGCTGATGCGGGCATGTGGGATTGGGAACTGCCTGCGGGACGTATTCACTTGCTTGGCAACGAAGCGAAGTTGTTCGGGCTGCCCGCGGACACCAACAATGTTGGCTTGGACAACCTGCTGCCTTCCGTACACCCGGAGGATCGCCGACTGGTCGAACGCGGCATGCACACGGCTGTCGAAGAGCACTCAGACTACTACCAGGAATTCCGAGTTATCTGGCCGGATACTTCCGTCCACCATCTGCTGGGTGTCGGAAAGGTTTTCACGGATGAGACCGGGCGGACACGTCGCATGGTTGGTGTGAATGTCGACGTGACGCAGTCGAAGCTGAGTGAGGAGGCGCTTCGCAAGAGCGAGAAACTGGCGGCCACAGGGCGGCTGGCCGCGACGGTGGCGCACGAAATCAATAATCCGCTGGAAGCGGTGATGAACCTCCTTTATCTGCTCCAGAACGACAAAGGTCTGAGCCCGCGCGCACATGAGTATCTGACGCAGGCCGAGCAGGAGCTTTCACGCGTAGCGCATCTTACGCGCCAGACACTCGGCTTCTATCGCGATTCGATTGCGCCGACGACCATCGACTTGGCGGACGAAGTGCGCCAGGTGATGCGACTGTACGAACGGCGAGCTCAGTCGAAGGGAATCAAGGTCGATGTCACGCTCGAAGGCGCGGTGTTCCACGGATTTCCTGGCGAAGTGAAGCAAGTCGTCTCTAACTTATTAACGAATGCGATCGACGCGGCGCCGATGCAAGGCTCGGTAAAAATAAGCACGGCTCGCCTGAAGGGCATGGCCCTGCTCCGAGTCGAAGACAACGGCCCCGGTATACCTGAAGTGATTCACGACCGCCTCTTCGAGGCTTTCTTCAGCACGAAGAAGGAACACGGAACTGGGCTGGGTCTTTGGGTCTCAAAAGGCATCGTTGAAAAGCACGGCGGGAATATTACGTTTCGAACGGCGACGCGCGGAACACAAACCGGCACAGTATTCGAGGCAATGTTCGCTGGCGTTGGGCAGCATCGTGCTCAGAGCGGCGCAGCGGATTAGCGAAACCACTTTTCATTTACTTCCACTTCTTTTCTCAGTCTCCACGCTTCCATTCTCTGCATTACCGGAATCTTCTTCATCTCTGATGTAACGAAATGTGACACGTAAGTACGCCAGAGCTGTCGAGCAACCCTGCCCAGAGTAGATGATTCCAAAGCCAGCATGGCAGAGTTGCACATCCTCCCACGCGTGTATCGCGAATCGTCGATCCTGGTAATCCTTTCAGTTCTGATTGCATTGGCAGGGTGTGGCGGAGTTCCGTCCCGCAGCAGCAGCAGCGGCGGTTCCTCGACATCTTCCGATCCTTCTACGGCGAGTCCGACGGTTACTTTATCGGCGCAGCCGGTATCCATCACAGCCGGGACAAGCGTCACTCTGTCATGGACTGCGACTAATGCGACGTCTGTGACTATCGATAACGGGATCGGAACCGTGGGGATGACTGGCACAAGGCAGGTCACTCCCAGTGTGACTACGACCTATACGGCGACGGCGAATAGTGGTAGCGCGAGCGCAAAAAGCTCGACGACGATTACGGTGACAGCATCATCCACACCACCGCCGCCCACTCCAACACCGACAATTCAGTTGTCGGCAAATCCCACGTCTATCGTCGCAGGTGCCTCGTCGACACTCACGTGGACGTCGACCAATGCAACATCGGTGACAATCGATAATGGTATTGGGTCGGTTGCGCTTAATGACTCCAAAACTGTGCGGCCCTCTGTATCAACGACGTATACCGCCACGGCAAGCAATGGCGGCGCTCCGGTCGTAAGTTCGGTGACGATCACGGTGTCCAATCCTCCCCCACCTTCTGGTGTGAGTGTGCCCACATGGCACGGAGACAACGCGCGTTCCGGATTGAACGCAAAGGAGACGATTCTTACACCTGAGAACGTCAACTCCGGTTCCTTTGGAAAAGTCGCGACTGCCTCGGTGGATGGACAAGTCTACCCGCAGCCACTCATCGTGGCGAATGTGACGATCAACGGTGGCACCCACAATGTCCTTTATGTGGCCACTGAGCACGACAACGTCTATGCATTCGACGCCGACACCGGAGCCGCTTTGTGGAACAAGAGCCTGCTGGGACCCGGTATGACGCCAGCCCCCAGCAGTGACACTGAGGGTGTATCGCCGGAAATCGGGGTTCTCTCCACACCCGTCATCGATCTCAGCAGTGGAACGCTGTATCTCGTCGCAATGGTGAAGAACAACGGCTCCAACCAGTTCTGGCTGCATGCTCTCGACATTGCGACCAGCAACGAGAAGTTCGGTGCGCCCAAGCAAATCCAGGCGACTGTCTCCGGAACGGGATATGGAAACCTTAACGGCAAGCTCTCCATTGAGGGTGGTTGCTACCAACGGACCGGCTTGGCCTTAGCGAATGGCAACATCTACGTTGGGTTTGGGCATTGTTCCCATGGTTGGGTGGTGGCATACGACGCCACTACGCTGGCACAGGCCGGAGTTTTCAATTCAAGCCCGAACGGAAAAGGAGCCGCGATCTGGATGGGGGGCGGCGCACCGGCCGTGGATTCCTCAGGTAATCTGTTCGTTGAGACGGGTGTTGACGCGGACAGTACAGTGACAAGCGGGTTCAGCAATGCGTTTCTGAAGCTGTCCTCGGACCTGGCATTTCAAGACTACTTTGTTCCGTCGAATAACGATTACTTGACTCCCAATGATGCGGATCTGGGCAGTGGAGCTCCGATTATCCTGCCGGACAACGCCTCCTCTCATCCACACGAGGTGATTGGTGCCGGTAAGGACGGTCGTATCTTTATTGTTGATCGTGATCAGATGGGCGGGTTCAGTTCCACTTCCAACAACGTTGTGCAGATCGTGCAGAGCGGTGTTCAGCAGTTCGATAATTTCTTTAGCGCGCCTGCTTATTGGAATGGAAATATTTACTACCACGCCGAAAATGATGTGTTGCGGCAGTTCCACTGGAGTAATGGATTGCTCTCAAGCGGACCCGCGGCAATCGGCACCACAGTTTTCGGAGTGCATGGTGCGACTCCATCGGTATCCGCGAACGGCCAATCAGACGCAATCGTTTGGGAACTGCAGGTAGATGGCCAACCAACCAATCCGGCTGTACTGCACGCGTACAACGCAAATAATGTGGCTACGGAACTGTACAACAGCAACCAGAATTCTGCGCGTGACCACGCTGGGCCTGCGGTGAAGTTCACCGTGCCGACGATCGCCAACGGTAAGGTATACGTACCTGCGGGGAACGAGGTGGATATCTACGGACTGCTTCCATAACGCAGGAGAACGACAACACGACACTGTCGTTCTCCCTTCACTTCACCCGACCTCGAGAGGCTTAGTTCTGTAAGGGCTAGCGATGCTGTTGCGCCTTCTGATAACTTGTTGCGGAAATGAAATGCTTGGGGCGCACGATCAGGGCAGCTCTTGCCGTTGTTCTACTGGCTAGTACCTGCATTGCGGAACACAGGTTCCAATCGGGACCCTACTCCGGCTTTACGAAGCTGGAGCCGGAACGAGTCATCGTAGAACTCGGGAAACCTTTGCATGTAAGCCATGTATCCGGAGTCGTGCTGGCGGCGAACAGTCACGAGCCGATCCGGAAGGCACTGTTTGAATTGCGCGACGATACCACCGGCAGGGTAAAGGCGACGAAGACCGACGCCGACGGCCGCTTTCACATGAAACAGATCAAAGACGGCAAATACACCTTCAAAGCCACGCGTAAGGGATATCAGTCCGTAGTTGGAGTTCTGATCGTGCGGGTAAAGGGGCCGCAACCTGAGTCCGTCACCATCGACATGCCTAAGGTGCTTTAGGCCGCAATGGCTCAGCTCAGGGTAAAATAACCATATCGGCCTATGGATCACAGTAATCCCGAGACTCATCTCGACATCCCTCTGGATATCTCTCCCCCACCCAGTCTGAACGTCCCGCTGTGGCGCTCTCTGCTGCAGAATTTCAAAGACCGGTATGCGCCGCCGGTGTTGCCGCCGCTGCACGTCACTTCGCAGCCGGTGGATGTGGGCATGCTTCTGGGAGATTTGGTGGGCTTGCCGTGGTTCAGGACGGTTTTCACGAACCTGGGTGACGTGATTTCGCCGGAAACACTGCCGCCACTGCAACTCGAGTCGCGTCCGGTCGATGTCGGCGAACTGTTGAGCGATCAGATGGCGCACCCATGGTGGTCGTCGTTGCTGCGAAACCTCGCAGACAATGTGTCGCCCGAGCGTCTTCCGCCGCTATCGGTCACTTCCGCTCCGGTAAAACCTGAGCAGGCCTCAGAGATGCTCGACGCCCCGCGGTGGTCGCATCTGATCGATACTCCCAAGGTGTTCTATCCGGATAAGCCAGCGGGGGCCACGCGTCTGGTGCTGCGAGTGCCAAGGCCTGCAACGCCTGCGAAGCAATCAGTGAAGGAAGATGATGCCATGCGCGTGCTCACGCTTCAGAAGAAGCGCGAGTTGCGGAGAGCACATATACGCGAGGCGATATGGGTTTCGCTGGCCGCCGTCGAGGTCGCTGTGCTCGTGGCCGTGCACTTCTTAAAGCATTAGAGGGCTTCAGTCGCCATTCGCGAAAGAAACGGCCGCCTTCTGCGTTAAAGTGCGATTCTGATGCTCCGCCATGCGAGTTCCGACATAGCGCAGGAAACGTGGTTTTCCGCGGCTTTTCCAATAGCGAGATAAGTAGTCGTCAGTCTTCACCCCAGACCGCAGCACGCTGACAAATCGGTTTCCGTTCGGATCGGTGATGATACCGACGTGACCTCGCCAAACAATCAGATCTCCGGGCATGGGATCGAAGACACGCTGGAAGGCGTCCACGCCCTCATACAGTTCTTCTGAGCTTGCGTACTGGTACGGAAGATGGGCTTTTTCGTAGACGTAGTGCACGAAGTGCGAGCAATCGAGGCGCGTGTGGCGGATTCGTGTACCAAGTCTGGGGATAAGCTCATGAGGATTCTGCGCGCTTTGCTTTTCGGCGTGCCCTTTCACCACCTGTATCAAGCTCAAACCTAGAATCAGTAATACTGTCCCGTTGCGTCTACCCACTCCGCACAAACCCCTTTTCGTTTGATTTTCAGCTCTTGAGTAAGTTCGATGCCCTCCCTACTGGGCATGTGGGCTGCAATTCGGGAGTTGCTGGCGTGTCACCTTTTGAGACTTATATCCGGGCGCATTTGGCACACGGAACCTGGGTAAAAGTACCTCCGTGCGGCGTTGATCGACGTTTTCGGCAGCGTTAGCAGGGTTTCAAGTATCCGCTGGAACGAATAGATCCCGCCGCCTCAGACGGGACGGAAATGATTGACTTTTGTATGCGACAGAACGGGTCTAGAATCCCCGGAAAGAATTATCGGGGACAGAGAATTCTCAGTTTCTTTGCGAGCGGGGGTAACGAGGTGGGGCCAAAGAAGAAATCGATCACAGCATTAAAGGGCAAGCGCAAAACGCGTCCCAGAGAGGCTAGGGAATCACAGGTTATGCTGCCCGCTAGTGGCACTGGTCTCAACTTCACAGAGCGTTGCCGGATGGAACAAGCTCTTCGCGAAAGTGAGGAGCGCTTCAGGACCCTTTTCGAAAATGCCGTTCTCGGGATCTATCGAACTACTCCCGATGGTCAGATTCTCTTAGCCAATCCGGCACTGTGCAAAATGCTAGGCTACGCATCCTTGGAAGAACTTCAACAGCGAAATCTCGAAAAGGACGGATTTCATCCTGCCTACCTACGATCCTCCTATAAACACGAGATTGAGAAGAAGGGCATCATTATCGGACTGGAGGCGGCTTGGAGAACCTCTGACGGCAGAACACTGTTTGTTCGTGAGAGTGCTCGTGTAATCCGCGACGCCGCCGCAAAGGTCTTGTATTACGAGGGAACGGTAGAAGACATCACGGAACGAAAACAGACGGAAGAAGCCCTTTGTGCGAGCGAGGAGCGCCTTCGCTTGGCCATACAGGCGGGACGTATGTATGCGTTCGATTGGGATCCGGCCACCGACATCATAACCAGGTCGCCCGAGAGCGGACGAGTGCTTGGTCTCGGAAGAAACGCCCTCCGCGACACCGGCGAGAATTTTCTCTCCACCGTCTATCCTGAGGATCGAGAACGCTTTCGGCAGCTCGCGTGTGAAATAACCATCGACAATCCCAGCTACCAGATCGCCTATCGAATGAGTCGACCTGACGGTCACATAATCTGGTTGGAAGAGGCCGGTCACGCCTTCTTTGCTGAGGGAGGCAAGTTGGTTCGAGTTGTAGGCATAGCCGCCAATATCACGGATCGAAAGCGGGCTGAGCAGACGGTATTAGAACTGTCAGGACGACTGCTAAATGCACAAGAGGAAGAAAGGCGTCGCGTCGCTCGTGAGCTGCACGATGACATTGGTCAGGATTTGGCGGTATTGGCGCTTCAGATTCAGCAACTCGCCAGAAGAAACCTGAAAACGCAAACCGCTGATTTACAGGCGAGCATCGACGGGATTTCGACGAAGATCAGTCGCCTCGCTCATCAACTCCACTCTTCCCGTCTTGAATATCTCGGATTAGGTGACGCCACAGAGACTTTCTGTCGCGAGTTCTCGAGGCAATTTGCACTCAAGGTTGAGTGCGTTTGTCACGATGTGCCCCGCCATGTAAGCCCGTCGATGGCTCTTGCTTTTCACAGGGTATTGCAGGAAGCGCTGCGCAATGTTGTGAAACACAGTCAAGCGAACCATGTGCGAGTCGAACTAAGCTGTCGTGGCGATGAACTGAAGCTTTCCGTAACGGATAACGGAGTAGGGTTCGATTGCGAGCAATCGCGCTTCGGCGCGGGCCTGGGGCTTATCAGTATGCGCGAGAGAATGCACCTCGTCGGCGGGCATTTGCGTGTCAATTCTCACCCGAACAACGGCACGCTGATCGAAGCCTCTATCGGATCGCGGTCGGCGAATCTGGACAACCAGTCCCTAAATGTGTCGCAGAAGTTAAATTGGATTACCGGATAACCCTAGCTGGGCTATGTTTTGTGTGAAACCGTAACAGGTGCGCCACTGCTTGCGATTCAGAGGCGACCTGACATCACGTCAATCCATCCAAATAGATACCCGCAAACGATCCTCTGGCCGATACACTCGCAAGCGCCGCGCGTAGCGACCATCATGTCCAAAGACAAAAACCCAGTCCGAATCGAATACGCGCACATGATTAAGACTATCCGCTCGCTGGAGAACCTTCTCAATTCAAAGGACATTACTGAATCAACCAGGAAACATGCAAAGGAAGTGAAAGAGCTTCTAGAGGACCAAGTGAAGTCTCTCAATGGTGAGGAGAGTCAGAATTGACAGGGAGAATCACAAATCAGGGATTGG
>CAZBCQ010000158.1:0-1682 GCA_964490255.1 uncultured Terriglobales bacterium
GCATCGCCCTATCGTGAGACGGAAGCGATGAAGGACGGCAGCGACGCGATTGCCGATTGGCCGTTGCTGAACGCGATGCTGAATACGGCGAGTGGCGCGTCGTGGGTGTCGATTCACAATGGCGGCGGCGTGGGGATTGGTTATTCGCAACATGCGGGACAGGTCACCGTGGCAGATGGAACTGACGCCATGGCGAAGCGCATCGAGCGCGTGCTGACGAATGATCCGGGGATTGGTGTTGCGCGGCACGTAGACGCAGGCTACGAAGAGGCGAAGGAGTTCGCGGCGAAGTCGGGAATCAAAGTACCGATGGCGAAGAATGGTTAAAGCGAAAAAGGGCAAGCGAGTCACCCCGGCGCGTCATAGCGCGCCGCCTATTCTGCTGACCAACATTGGGCAACTGATCACTTTGCGCGGTACGGGCGAGGCCGGTCCGAGGCGAGGGAAACAACTGGCGGAACTCGGCATTCTCGAAGACGCTTCGGTCCTGTGTCTGGGTGGGAAGATTGTTTCGGTTGGCACCCGGCGCGAGGCGCAGCGCGATGCCTGGATTCAGAACAATAAGACGAGCATTCGCGAGATCGACTGCCAGGGCGGCGTGGTGCTGCCGGGGTTTGTGGACTCGCATACCCACCCGGTGTTCACGAATCCTCGTCTGGTCGACTTCGAGAAGCGTATCTCCGGCGCGAGTTATGAAGAGATCGCGGAAGCTGGCGGCGGCATTCGATCGAGCGTGGAAGGCGTACGCAATGCCACTCGCAGACAACTGGCCGAACACGTTCTGAAGGCGTTGCGTGAGATGGCCGCGACCGGAACTACCACGGTTGAAGCAAAGTCAGGTTACGGGCTGAGCTTCGAGGCGGAGATCAAGTCGTTGGAAGCGATTCGCGACGCGGGCAAGCAATGGCAGGGAACGGTGGTCGCAACTCTGTTGGGTGCGCACGTGGTTCCCGCTGAGTTTCGTGAGCACCGTGAAGAGTATGTTGCGCTCGTCCGCGAGAAGATGATTCCGGAGGTTGCGCGGCGAAAGCTCGCGCAGTACGCGGATGTATTCTGCGAGCGCGCTGCCTTCACGATGGAAGAGACGCAAGCAATATTCGCATCAGCGAAGAAGCATCGCCTGGGTGTGCGGGCCCACGTTTGCCAACTGAGTGAGGCGTCGCTCGAGCCGTTAGCAGAGTTCAAACCTGCGTCTTACGACCACATGGATTGCGTGGTCGATGCGGACCTCCGCTCACTGGCTAAGGCCGACACGGTTGCAACGTTGCTTCCCGGCGCCAACTACTTCCTCGGATTGCGCCAATATCCGCCAGCCAGAAAGCTGATTGAGGCGGGCGTAGCCGTGGCGCTAGCCACGGACTTTAACCCGGGAACATCGCCGTCCGCGAGTATGCCATTCGTGCTTTCGCTGGCGTGTACACAAATGAAAATGTCGCCGGCAGAAGCCATTACGGCAGCAACCTACAATGGCGCCTGCGCGCTCGACTTACCACATCGCAAAGGCAGCATTGAGCCGGGCAAAGATGCTGACCTCGCAATGTTCGAGGTCGGCGACTATCGCGAGATCGCGTACTGGATAGCGGGACAACGCTGCTCTGAAGTTATCGCGAACGGCGAACTGCTACCGGCAGCTCGACATCGCCAATAAGTTTCGCATTTTCCATTCCTTGGAACGGGCTTGG
>CAZBCQ010000158.1:1782-5221 GCA_964490255.1 uncultured Terriglobales bacterium
GCAGCTCGACATCGCCAATAAGTTTCGCATTTTCCATTCCTTGGAACGGGCTTGGTGTCCGACTGCTTCTCGGGACAGCATATTGATTAAGACTATGCGCGCGTGTATCCTGACCCGCCGATTGTGCACAAGTGATGGAGCGTGTGGCAGGACTGGAATCGCCGCGGCAACTGAAATGAATTGCAGCGTGCGCCACCTGGAGGATCATGTGAGCGTTTTAATCAAGGTAACGGACATAAAGAAAGAAGATGTTTATATCAATCCCGAACAGATCGTTTGGATCAAGCAGCATCAGGGCGGCGGCACTGAAATTCGCTTCACCAATGAACATGCCACGCTGATGTTGGGGAAGAAACCCGAAGAACTCGAAGCCATCTTGAGAAACTGCGGGAAGTGATCGGAAGCACCCCTGGACCAGCGGTGCTGAAATACAGCGGTGTCCCGATCACGGTTAAACGTTACGGAGTTGATGCTTGCTATCGGCGCCGAGGGTATTCGCGCCGCGATAGCCAGAACCTGGGCACCGCTCAGCGGATCCTCTGCGCGATGCGGGCACGACCTGATCGAGCGAATTTATCGGAGTCTACGCGCGCTATTGCTATTCACAACCTAGTAACACTCCGCCGTTAACATATCAGTAAATACCCTTAGGGAATATACTCAATGCAGTCCAGTATCCATACGGCAGAGGCCCTACGCGCTTGCAGCGTTTACATCCTCCAGTTAGAAGACATGCTTGTGAAGCTGCAATCTTTGCTCAATTCCAGTGAAATCACCGACAGTGCAAGAGCACGCCTCCAAACTGTGCTGGCAGAGACTCAGGACGAGCTAAAGGGTCTACCCTAACCCACCCGGCGCGGGTTGGGTCGCTTGTTCCCCGAACACGCTTCTACTCCGAAGATGTTGCAGAGGAGCGCATCGTTTGTAGTGGCTCTCCTGGAAGCGTACTGAACCGTGCGCAGGTTCTCATCGTTAGACGGTCGCAATACGATACAAATATGCGGTTTCCACCGGAACCTGTAATCCCGAGTGAAGTCCTAAGCCGCATCGACGGTCTTTGGTCGAAAAGAACGCTTTTACCGGACCCGCTGATAACCGCAGAACATGGCTCATATATAAACCGCAGCGCATCCGATCCGGCGATCATCACTAAATGAGCAAGGTTAGGTTCTGTTGGCGTTGCGGAAGGCCCCATCCTGCGGGAGAGCGTATCTTGTATGGAGCAATAGGCGAAAATAGCGCAGAATGAGGTCACAGCCTTCCAGAGGCAGTAAAGCTGTCGATTCGGTTCTTCGGACAGCGTCGCCCGAAACTACAGGCGGCGCGTGCATTGCAGGCACTGTGGGGGTGTCGGTTTGCCGCTTACGACAAGCACAAAGATTGGTCCCTATGAAGTGACCGGCGCACTCGGCGCAGGTGGTATGGGAGAGGTCTATCGGGCACGGGACAGCCGTCTTGGGCGCGATGTAGCCATCAAAGTCCTTCCCAATTCTTTAATAGTGGATGTCTCGCGCCTGTGGCGGTTCGAGCAGGAAGCCCAGGCAGCGGCTACGCTGAACCACCCGAACATCCTCGCCGTATTTGACATCGGAACGTATGTTCCCACGCCCTCCGATGATGCGACCGGGCCTGGGCAAGAGTGTCCGTACATCGTTAGCGAGTTGCTCGAAGGCCAAACGCTTCGCGAGCGACTGCGCGATGGAGCACTGCCGGTTCGCAAAGCCATCGATTACGCGCAGCAGATCGCCCGCGGCTTAGCTGCGGCGCACGACAAAGGGATCGTGCACCGCGACTTGAAACCGGAGAACATCTTTATCACAAACGATGGTCGCGTAAAGATCCTCGACTTTGGACTGGCCAAGCTGACGCGCCCGGAAAAGGCTGAGGAGGCCTCGATCACGTTGCCTGTCCACAGCGAACCGGGCACGGTGCTTGGTACAGTCGGCTATATGTCACCGGAGCAGGTACGTGGAAAACCGGCGGATGCTCGCAGTGACCTGTTCAGCGTCGGGGCAATCCTGTACGAAATGCTCTCTGGAAGGCGCGCCTTCAAGGGCGAATCAGCGGCTGAGACGATGAGCGCGATTCTGAAGGAAGAGCCACCTGAACTCACAGAAACAAATCGCGCGGTCTCACCAGCACTGGAACGCATTGTGCGGCATTGCATGGAGAAAAACCCTGTAGAGCGCTTTCAATCGGCCCGAGATATTGCTTTCGATCTGGAGTTGCTGTCCTCAGATTCCGTTCCTGCAAGTGCCGTGAAGAGGGCTGCTGTTTACCGGAGCAAATTTCGTAGTCTCTTGGCCGCACTGGTTCTCTTGGGCCTGGTGGCGATCATTGCAGCGTTCGTGCTGGGCAGGTCATCGGTACCGGTCGCTAACCCGCCTAACTACCACCAACTCACATTCCAGCGTGGGATGGTCACTTCAGGACTCTTTGCTCCTGACGGGCATACCATCGTTTACGCGGCAGATTGGGAAGGTGCTCCACCACAGCTTTTCTCGACGCGCGACGAAGCGCGCGGATCGCTTTCGCTTGGCTTGAAAAACGCAGAAGTCGCGGCAATTTCCCCCTCGGGAGAGGTTGCCGTTGTGATGGACCAGCGCAGGGTTGTTGGCTGGGCGTATACAGGAACGCTCGCCATGACATCGATCAACGGCGGCGCGCCACGACGGGTGCTTGCGAATGCTTCGGCAATGGCTTGGACGCCCGACGGTTCGGGTTTCGCGGTTGTCCGATACACAGGGCAGCATTACCGATTGGAATATCCGTCCGGGAAAGAACTGTTCGTCACGAGCGGCTGGATCAGCAGTCCGCGATTCTCTCCCAAAGGCGATCAGATCGCTTTCATCCACCATCCTGAACTGGGCGATGACCGCGGTGAAATTGCGGTAGTTGACTTGGCTGGACACTTCCGTGTGCTTGCCTCTGGATTTGCGAGTGCACAGGGACTCGCCTGGATGCCATCGAAAAACGAAATCTGGTTCACGGCGAGCGACACTGGAACGATTACGGCACTCCGAGCGGTTACGACCTCAGGCTCAAGCCGCGTCGTTGCCCGGGCTCCCGGGCGATTGCACTTGCTTGATATTGCGAAAGACGGCCGCGTACTGCTGACGCAGGAGAGCGCGCGTCGCGCTGCGGCGATTCATGTTCCGGGCCAGCAAACGGAACGCGACCTTGCACTGTTGGACTGGTCCCTACTGCGCGATATTTCAGAAGACGGGCAGAACGTATTGATCACTGAAGAAGGAGAAGGTGGCGGGCCTAATTACTCAATCTATCTAAGGAATATCAATGACGCCACGGCGATTCGCCTTGGCGAAGGCGATGGATGGGCGATTTCGCCCGACGGCCAGTGGGTACTGGCAGTCAGTATGACCTCGCCTCGGATGGTGTATCTGCTACCAACGGGCGCAGGTGAACGAAGAACGCTGAA
>CAZBCQ010000158.1:5321-9831 GCA_964490255.1 uncultured Terriglobales bacterium
CGCCTCGGATGGTGTATCTGCTACCAACGGGCGCAGGTGAACGAAGAACGCTGAACGTTGGGAATATCCATTTCGAATCAGGAACGTTTAGTCCGGATGCGCAATTGGTGGTCTTTTCCGGGGTTGATCCATCTGGTGGGCGACACTTGTACAGCATGGATACGAAGGGCGGTGCACCGCACGTAATCACACCTGCGGGATTCCATGCCTTAAACGGTGAGAGGATGCTTTCTCCTAATGGAAAGACGGTTCTCGTCACGGACGATTCGAGGTGGTGGCTCTTTCCGATTGGCGGTGGCGAAGGTCGCGCTGTCTTAGGACTCAAGCCGGATGACGTCATCGCCGGTTGGACACCGGACGGGCAATCCGTTTACGCGAGCGCTCAAACACTTCCTCCTGTGAAGGTCGACCGTGTTGAGTTGGCAACCGGACATCGGGAGTTTTGCTGCCAGTTCTCGCCCCCGGATACAACTGGCATCTTCGCGATGGGGCCTGTGATCTTGACGCCGAATAAAGATCTGTACGGGTATGGCTTTGGTCGCATTACGTCGTCGTTGTATGTCATGGATGCGCCAAAATGAAAGCGTGGTCGGTTGAAGGCTCCCATTGCAAGTCGTCGCACAAAGCCCGAATTCGCAGGACTTCTGGCGGCCATCATGCTTAAATCAACACACTAAGCTCTCACAGGGTGGGTACTTTCTCCGGGTTCCGCGCAGATATAGTAGTCCGACTTTTGCGTCGGGCGACGACCACCTGAAGAGCCATCTTCGTACGGGTTGAACATTCATGGGAATCGCAGTTGGAAAGAAACTGGGCCCTTATGAGATTGTCTCTTCCATTGGCGCCGGAGGCATGGGCGAAGTGTACCGCGCGCGTGACGCGCGACTCGGGCGTGAGGTCGCTGTCAAGGTCTTGCCGGCGTCGCTCTCGTTCGACGGCGACCGTTTGCAACGCTTCGCACAGGAAGCTCGTGCCGCGGCTGCGTTGAATCATCCGAATATCCTGTCAGTTTTCGATGTTGGAACAGATCCAGGCGCTCCTTACGTCGTTTCCGAATTGCTCGAGGGAGAAACGCTTCGCGACCGGCTAAAGCACGGGCCGATTTCTGTGCGCAAGTCCATCGACTACGCCCTGCAGATTGCGCGTGGACTGGCAGCTGCACACAGCAAAGGGATCGTGCATCGCGATCTGAAGCCGGAGAACATATTCGTAACCGAAGATGGGCGGGTCAAGATCCTTGACTTCGGCCTCGCGAAAGTTATCACCGACCACGTCTCGTCAGCGGATGCTGCGACAATGCAGCCTCTCACTGAACCCGGATTGGTGATTGGGACAGTGGGCTACATGTCGCCGGAGCAGGTACGCGGAAAGCCTGCGGATCAGCGTTCCGACATCTTCGCCTTCGGAGCGATTCTCTACGAGATGGTTTCCGGCACGCGGGCCTTTCACGGCGAGAGCGCGGCGGATACGATGAGCTCGATTCTGAAAGATGACGTTCCGGAACTGGCGGAGAGTACACGCAATATACCGCCCGGGCTCGACAGAATCGTGCACCACTGCCTCGAGAAAAATCCTTCACAGCGATTTCAGTCTGCAGGTGACCTCGCGTTTGACCTCGAGGCACTCACTGAAGTCACTAGCAGCAGCAAAGCCGTAGCGCAAGCCGCCGCAGAACAAGCGACCGCTTCGGTTTCTCGGCAGAAATTTCTGAAAGCGGCAGCAGCGTTGGCATTTCTGCTTTTTGTGCTGGGGCTAGGCTGGTGGCTCGGGCAACGCGGGAGCCATGCGGCACCGCCGGAATATCAGCAGATTACCTTCCGTACAGGCTGGATCGGGAACGCGCGTTTCACTCCCGATGGTAGCATTGTGTACGACGCCGCCTGGAACGGCGGCGAACGGCAACTTTACCTCGCCCGCACTGACGAGAATGGTTCCCGCGAGTTGGGAATGAAAGGCGCAACTTTACTCGCGATCTCCAAGAATAGCGAGTTAGCGATACGCCTCAACAGCAAAAACTACGGCGGGTATGCAAGGGTGGGAACCTTGGCGCGTGTTCCCCTGAGCGGAGGTACGCCGCGGGAAGCACTCGACAATGTTCAGGATGCGGACTGGGCAGCAAACGGTCAGGACTTGGCTGTGGTGAGGTTTGTTCCATCTACTCGGCACTGGCGGCTCGAATATCCCGTAGGCAAAGTTCTGTTCGACAGCACTAGCTGGATCAGCAATCCCAAGATTTCACCCGATGGCAAGTGGGTGGCATTTGCCGATCACGAAAATGCCGATGGTGACGATCAGGGCTCGGTTTCAGTAATTGGATCTGACGGTCACGAGAAGAAACTGTCGTCTGGGTGGATTTCGGTGGAAGGTGTGTTGTGGTCACCTGCGGGTGATGAGGTCTGGTTCGCGGCTTCGGCCTCCGGCACCGCCACGAATCTTCGTGGCGTGAGCCTCAATGGCAAGCTCAGGAACATAACCAACGTGCCCGGCGGCGATTGGCTGGAAGACATTCGCGACGGGGTTGCGCTTGTGCTCGCACACAGAGAACGTGTGGGAATACGAGCGCTCACGGCGGGAGAAAAACAGGAACGTGAACTGGGATGGTTCGGTTGGTCGATGCTGCGCGACCTCAGTCAAGATGGTCGGAAGATTCTTTTCACGGAAGAAGGCGAAGGCGGCGGTCGAAACTACACGGTTTTCCTCCGTGACACGGATGGAGCGCCTCCCATCCGATTGGGAGACGGCATGGGCGAGGCAATTTCGCCCGATGGCAAATGGGTCGTGACCAGGCCGGTCTCGGGATCTCCGCTTGTTCTTGTGCCTACCGGAGCTGGAGAAGTGCGGCAACTCACGCATGACAATGTAAGCTACGGCAGAGCAGCGTTTCTTCCGGACGGCAAACACTTGCTCGCCTCGGGTGTCGAATCCGGGCACGGTGTTCGCACTTACCTGATCGATGTGAATGACGGCAACTCGAAACCAATAACACCCGAAGGCATCGCCGGGACGCTGCTCTCGCCCGATGGCCAGCGGTTTGTCGTTGAAGGACCAGACGGAAGCCTGGGCATCTGGAACTTCGGTTCCAACAGCATGGAACCGATCCCGGGTCTTCAGGCTCAGTATTATGCGACCGCATGGGCGCCCGATGGATCTGCACTCTACGTCGGGTCGAATTTGGATACGGACACAGTATCGAAGATTTATCGCGTGGACCCTAAAAGCGGGAAGATTCAGTTTTGGAGAACGATTGGTGAGGGCCTGCCGACAGGCAGCATCGGTGCGGGCGGACTGATGCTATCGAAGAACGGAGCCTATGCTTATACGTACGGGCAAGTACTTTCGGAGGCGTATGTTGTGCGCGGGCTGCGATAACCCGCGCACTTCCCGGTGCAGTGGTCCAGAAGTTTCGCTGCCGACGCTATCTCGATAGTCCGTCCGGCTTCCACACGTAAAAATTTTCGGCGTCGCTCGCAGTAGCAACTTCTATTCCCCTTATCCGCGTTACACGGTTCAGCGCAGACCGAATGTTCTCCTTGGAGTCGGGCAATTCGGACAGCGGAATCTTGAGCGCCTGCCCGGATGGCAATTGGCTGAGATCGCTCAACAGTTGCAGAACAACCTCCTTGTGCTTGCCATTGCGACCTTTCGGAATATCAGTTTGCGAGACGGATCGGAAATTCATCCGCGGATTCATTGCGTTCTTTTTCATCGCCACGCCTGACCTCCTGACCAGTAGGTCTATCCTTAACCTAGCGTATTATTATCGTATCGTAAATCTATTGAGCTCTACAAGTGCGCTAAGGTTGCCTTGTAATTGAGTTCCCGTAGGCGCCAGATAATAAAAGATTTATGACATATCGAAGATGATGGCCTAGAGTGGGATTAGAGGATGAGTTATGACGTCTGGCACCAAATACGAAACCGTGGCTGTGGAAGCGATTCTGGCTGACGGACTAATTCCTGACTCCGATCCTCTGCCTGCTATCGCATTAGTAGTCGATGACGAACATGTGATTGCTGACACCCTCGTGGCGATCCTTAGGATGCAAGGCATCGCAGCGAGTGCGGCTTATGACGGCTCAAGTGCGCTTGAATCGGCGCGCATCGTGCCGCCTGACATATTGATCACCGATGTAGTCATGCCCGGCATGAGCGGAATTGAACTTGGTGTTGCTGTGCAGCAGGAGATCCCCGACTGCAAAGTACTCTTGTTCTCAGGGCAGGCCGGCACTGCAGAAATGCTTGAGCGCACCAGAACATGGGGCTGCGACTTCAACATTCTCGCGAAACCGGTGCACCCGTCGGACCTTCTCGCGGAAGTCTCGAAACTTAGCCGAACCAAACCGGTACGAAACGCAGGAGCGTAAGTGTCTTATTACGATACTTGCAAGGATGCCGTAACCAATTCGTGGAACAGGAGAAAGAGGATGCAGATTGAGCATGTTTCACGGTCAGAATCATCCGTTGTCACAACTCAAACGACAATTCTAGGCAGCTGGAAGGAAATTGCTTC
>CAZBCQ010000159.1:0-9763 GCA_964490255.1 uncultured Terriglobales bacterium
GCACTCGATTTGCCCGAGCTTCGTGCCTGGGCCAAGCAGCGCTTGGCAACGCACAAAATCCCTTCACGGCTCCTGCTTTTGGAGTCACTCCCGCGCAATCAAATGGGCAAGGTCACCAAGCCTGCCGTCCGCGCTTTGTTTCAGGACAGCTCCAACCCTCCAACAGAGTAGATATCGCTTCTTAAGACCTGTGCTATCCTTCGCGCTCTTGTGCAGCCCGGCATCTTAAGTTTTGCAAGAGGGCTCCCGATGAACGCAGCGCCTCCGCTTCCAAAGCCCGCCCCCCGAACCAAGCTGAATCGCTCCCAAATCACAGGTTTCTGGGCCGCCTGGAGCGGCTGGACTCTCGATGGCATGGACTCTGTCATCTACGCGCTCGTCCTGAGCCCGGCGCTCACAGAACTACTACCGAAATCTGGAATTAAGGCGACGCCGGCCAACGTCGGCTATGCCGGATCCATTCTCTTCGCGCTGTTTCTGGTTGGATGGGGACTGTCGCTGATTTGGGGACCCGTCGCCGACCGTTTCGGCCGCACCCGCGTTCTGGCGGCGACCATCTTCGTCTACGCCATCTTCACCGGAGCGGCAGCGCTTTCCCAGAACGTTTGGCAACTTGGAGTCTTCCGCTTGCTCGCAGGCATTGGCATCGGCGGGGAGTGGGCCCTCGCTGGAACCTACGTCGCCGAAGCTTGGCCGGAAGATCGACGCAAGATGGGCGCCGGCTATCTGCAAACTGGTTACTATGCTGGATTCTTTCTAGCCTCGGCTCTCAACTTCACCATCGGTGCGCATTTTGGCTGGCGCGCAATGTTCTGGTGCGGCCTCACTCCGATTATCGTAGCGTTCGTGGTCTTACGACGTGTGAGAGAACCGGAACGGTGGGAGCGAAAAGCAGCGGTGCAGCCACTTGGGCAACGAAATCGCCTGGCGACAATACTCAGACCTCCATATACGCGCCGCACTCTGGTCAACACCATCTTGTTAGGATCTGCGATTTGCGGCCTGTGGGCCGGAGCGGTTTATGCGCCCACGGCGATTATCGTATTGGCCAAGCGTGCGGGGATGCTCCAGTCCCAAGCCGTACGCATGTCATCGTTCGGCATGGGACTGTTGTCTTTGGGAACGATTCTCGGGTGTCTCGCGGTGCCACCGATGGCGGAGCGCTTCGGACGAAAACCAACTCTGGCGTTTTACTTTTTCGGAATGGCCGCCTGTATTTTGCTGAGTTTTGGTTGGGCGTTCTATCTCCCGAATGGGCTAACGCCGTTCATCACGATTCTGTTTTTCCTGGGGTTCTTTGGCGGGAACTTCGCTACATTCAGCTTATGGCTGCCCGAGCAATACGCCACTTCGGTTCGAGCCACGGCCTTCGCGTTCACGACTTCCTTTGGACGTTTCATCGCCGCTGGTGTGAACTTCCTGATTGCTGCGCTGGTTGGCCGTATGGGGACTCTCGGCAAACCAGTTGCCATTACTGCGATTGGCTTTGCGATAGGCCTGCTGGTGCTTCCCTTTGCTGTGGAAACTCGAGGGAACACGCTACCGGAGTAACAAACTGAACTGTACGTTCTTGACTTCATCGCCATCTCGGCCGCAAACGGTCTACGGGTTTACAAGACTCTCAAGCTTCTTCGCCCCGTGTTCCCCTCACACTCGGGCGCGTACGCACCAGCACGGGGGCAGGCCTTATAGAGATCGGCATGTATTCCTGACGAGACATAGTTGCAAGTCTGCCGCGCACGAGATACGCAGCTACAGCAATGAGCGCGATGCCGCAAATCAGCAGCAACGCTTCGTAGTCACGAGCGTGGACCGCGGTTCCGAGAAGCACTCCGAGTAACACCGAGGGCGCTCGTCCTACGCTGGCCAGGATAGCAAAAGGAACAAACTCTATTTGCGACAGCCCCGCAGCGTAACAAAGAACGTCCTTCGGCGTATTCGGTAGCAGGAAAATTGTGAACAGGCCTGCTTTGCCTCGTGCACTCGTGAGCAGCGCGTCGACTTTGGTCAGCCTTCGCGCTCCCACAAAGCGCTCAATCACAGGACGCCCAACGACGCGCGCGAATCCGAAGCTCGACAGCGAACCTAGCGCGACACCCAGAATTCCATACGCAGATCCGACCCAAGGTCCGAAAACGAAGCCGATTGCGAACTCCACAGCAGCGCCTGGTATGGGCGGAAACACGACCTGCAGAAATTCGAGCGCTATGCAGAGCACAGCTCCCGCGGCGAAGTGCGAGCGCAACAAGGAAATCAGTTGTGCGGAGCTGAAGTCGTGAGCAACAACAGATCGCCACAGAAAAAAGCTGGCGATGGCGACAAACAGGGGTACCGAGATCGTGAGAGCGATCTTAGAAGAACGTTTCCACATTAAGATTTCAGGGGGCAGGGCTGACCTGGCCGTTTGCTGTTAACAATGTATTAACATTTCGATAGGCATCGGCAGGTAATGGTTGCCGCCGCGTGTGCAATGCACGAACGCATGTCGACGCTCTTTGGTTGCGACTCAAGCCACGTTCTCTGCGGTGCACACATCTAAATGTTCTTCCCATGAGTGCTCCCGTCGCAGAGGAAAGCATCGCTCACATTGCTCGCAATATTCGCCGAGTGGTTCCGGTGAACACATCCGTTCGTGGCCGCGCCCGATTGCTTGTGCACGGCCTGCTCCGAAATGCGCGCGTGAAATCTTTTTTGGAAACCGAACTATCCGGAATTAACGGAATTCGCAGTGTCTCAGCGAACGTAGCGACCGGCAACATTCTCGTGCTCTATGAGGGATTGTCGCTGGAAGCTGTCATCTTCGACATTGAGTTGACACTTGATCGCGCGCGCTTGCCGCGACCTCAAGATTATCAAGCGGCACCGAAGCAAACACAGCGTGAGAGGGCAGCAACGAAGGAGAGTGATTTCTCGCTCCGCAGCTTATTTCATAGGCGCAGCGATGCGGAAACCGTAACCACTTTACCGAGAGCGGAAGTATTGCCAGCTGCCGCGCCTAAGCCAGAGTTCGCCTGGCACGCGAAGAGCGCGCTTGAAGTGGTTAAAGCGCTGGGAACTTCAATAGTCGACGGGCTCTCCGGTAGCGAGGCTCGCGTCCGGCTTGAACGAGAAGGGCCTAACCTGCTGCCCGAACCGCAGCGCCGCTCTACACTGTCGATCTTCGCCAGCCAGCTTAAGAGCCTGCCGGTACTGTTGTTGTTCGGCTCGGCTGTTCTCTCCGTCGCGACAGGTGGTGTTGCCGATGCCGCGGTGATTCTGTTGGTCGTCGGCATGAATGCCACGATTGGCTGCGTAACCGAAGTTCAGGCAGAAAAGACGATCGCCAGGCTGACGAAGGTTCGTGAGCCCCGCGCGCGGGTGATCCGTGACGGCGAGCAGCGATCAATTGAAGCTTCTGAAGTAACCATCGGGGATCTTCTCGTGCTTACCCCGGGGGCCTACATCTCCGCCGACGCACGCCTGGTCGAAGCCGACAACCTGACCGTGACGGAATCGGTTCTCACCGGCGAAAGCATGTCCGTTTCGAAAACCACCGACATTCTGCCAGCCGATGTCAGCGCGCTCGCGGACCGGATCAACATGGTTTACCGCGGAACCGCCGTCACCGGTGGCAGCGGGCTCGCGGTCGTTGTCGCGATCGGGGCCAGCACCGAGATGGGTCGCATTCAAACGCTTATCGCCACTGCACTGCGGCCGCAGACGCCGATCGAACGCCAACTGGAAGGTCTGGGCCGCAACATGGTGTGGATTTCGTGCGCCCTGTGCGGACTGGTCTTTGTCATCGGACTGGCGCGCGGACTAGGCTTTCTGCAGATGCTGCGTACTGCGGTCTCGCTGGCCGTTGCCGCGGTTCCCGAAGGCTTGCCAACGGTAGCAACCACGACGCTCGCTTTTGGACTCTGGCGTTTGCGCAGGCACAACATCGTGGCACGACATCTTGATGCCATCGAGACCCTGGGATCGATCCAGGTCATCTGTCTCGACAAGACCGGAACCATTACTCTCAACCGCATGACGGTCATGGAAGTTGTTGCCGAAGGAAAGCCGCTGCGCTTCCGGGGAGAAGATGCGATCGCCGCCGAAGACGCCGTGCGCGATACAGATTTCGCCCGTTTCGTCGAGGTAGCCGCCCTGTGCAACGACGCGGAGATCCTCCACGAAGGAGGCGAGATTGAAGTCCGCGGGAGTGGAACGGAAAGCGCTCTCCTTCAACTTGCGTTGGACGCAGGCGTGGATGTGGAAGACCTTAGAGAGCGGTCTCCGCGAATCAAGATTGAACACCGCACCGAGCAGCAGCAACTGATGGCAACATGGCACCTGAAGTCCGATGGAGAGTGGCTACTCGCCGCGAAAGGCAATCCGGTCCAACTACTCCGTCACTGCAGCTCATACATGTCTGGCGGAAAACCAAAGCCGCTGACGCCGAAGCAAAGATCCAGGATCGAAGCCGAGAACGAACGCATGGCGGCTCAGGCGTTGCGTGTGCTCGGTTTTGCCTGGCGCGAAGGTGAGGGCGAAACCTCGGCGGTGAACGGCGACCTGACGTGGCTCGGGTTGGCCGGCATTGCCGACCCTCCGCGTGAAGGCATGCACGAGTTGATGAAGAATTTTCATCGTGCCGGCATCGCTACCCGCATGATTACCGGCGATCAGCGGGTCACCGCTTATGCCATCGGCAAGGAACTGGGTCTAAGCCGAAACGGCCGGGAGCTGCAAGTAGTGGATGCAGGTGCCCTGAGCGGACCGAATGGTGAACCCAACACCAGTTTGCCGGACGCGCATGTATTCGCGCGTGTGAATCCTTCGCACAAACTGCAGATCGTTCGTGCCATGCAGACACGCGGGGAAGTAGTTGCCATGACTGGCGATGGTGTAAATGACGGCCCAGCATTGAAGGCCGCCGACATTGGCGTCGCTCTCGGGCGAGCTGGAACCGAAACCGCACGCGAGGTCGCCGACCTGGTGCTGCTCGACGACGATCTCCAGTCCCTGCTTACCGCCGTTCGCGAAGGTCGCGCAATCTATGACGACATCCAGAAGTCCGTCCACTACATCACTGCAACTAATATGAGCGAGATTCTGACCACCGTTGGTGTGGTGGCGGCGGGATTGGGCCAGCCGCTGACGCCGAAGCAGTTGCTCTGGATCAACGTGCTTAGCGACGTACTGCCTTGCCTCGCTCTGGCAGTCGAACCTCCACATTCTGACGTAATGCAGCGCTTACCTCGTGATCCGCAAACAGCGCTGGTGACCGGACGCGACTATGCTCGCCTTGCCCGCCAGGGTTCGGTGATGACAGCAGCCGGAATCGGCGCATATCTGTTCGGCCTCGGCCGATATGGCGCCGGGCAGCAGGCCAGCACGATGGCATTCCTGAGCCTTACTCTCGCGCAGTTGCTGCACGCGTTTTCAGCGCGCTCGGATCAGCCGGTGATCGGCAATCACAATCTTCCTTCGAATCGCTACCTTCCCCTTGCCATCGGAGGGAGTCTGGCGTTGGAACTCGTGGCAATGCTCTTCCCGCCGTTACGTGGCCTGCTCGGACTCGCACCCATTGGTCTCGTGGATGGTTTGTTCTGTGTGGCTGCCGGGGCGGCCAGCCTGCTTATCAACGAGGCTCTGAAGTCTTCGGAAACAAGCAAGCCGGCTGCGCTACCTATTCCTGCTGTCCCTCTGCTCTCGGAACCGAAGGCAGCTTAACTGACGCGCACCGCGCGGTAGAAAGGAAACTGCATTGGCATTGTTCGATATTGATGATGAGCAACGGAATCTGCTGATCGGAATCGGCGTGGGTATCGCAACTTTAGCGGTTGTGAAAGGCATCGGCCCGGCTTTTCGCGGCGTGGGCCGTCCACTGGCAAAAGCCGGAATCCGTTCTGGAATATTGATGGCCGACAAAACACGCGAATTGCTCGCGCATGCGCGTGAAGACTTAGAGGATCTTGTCGCCGAAATCCGGACGGAAATGCATGACGAGGTGCAAGCGCAAGAAGGCGTTGCGGGAACTTCGCAACCGGAGTCTACGGAAGGTGCCGCATGATGCCCCGTGCTGAAGTGGTGCACCAGATGCCGGGACGTCTGCGCGTCCGTATTCCCGAGAGGCGAAACAACCGTGAGTATTTTGCGAAAGTACGCGAGCAACTAGCGAACCTGGAAGGCGTCAGAACCGTGGAGACCAACTGGGCGAGCGGGAGCGTGCTCCTGTTGCACAACTCCACACCCGAGGAGCTCACGCGCGCTGCATCCGAGCGACAGCTCTTCGACGTACAGGGTGAGCCGCCAAGTGCAATGCCGGTTTCGCAGCGATTGGCTCGTGGCTCCAGCCGAGTGGTAGATCGCGTGAATCGCTTCACGCGCGGCGAAGTGGACTTTAACGGAATCGTTGTGCTCGGTTTCGTCGCCGCTGGCATTTCGCAACTTCTGCGAGGCCACCGACTCCCCGCGGGAGTCACGCTCTTGTGGTATGCGTCCAATTTGCTTAAGAATGTCGGTCCAAGTCTGGTCGACCATAATGGCCGGCAGAATACGAGAGGCCCCGCTACTCCACGATATGTGCAGTGAGGATTATCCGTAGCGAGTATCTGCGAACGAACGCACCTTTAACGGTACATTCACAGTCCGTTCACGTTCCTTTCATCGCGCAGGGGTTAAATGCGTGAAAGGAATCCCTGATGCGGACGAACTATATACATCATGTTCCCGGCCGTCTGCGCGTGCGCACTTCTTTGCTCAAAGGGCAGGATGATCGCGCTGCGCGGTTACAACTGGCTGTCTCGCAACTTGAGGGTGTGAAAGCAGCGGAAGTCAATACTGTTACAGGGAGTCTGAAGCTTCATTATGACCCGAAGCAGACAACCTGCGTTCAGCTGCTGGATCATCTTCGCGCCTGTGGGTATCTGAGCGTAACCGATCAACCGGTCGCGCACGCTCAGGCTTACAAGCTGGCCCCCGCGGCGTCGACTGCCCTCAATCGCGCTGCCAAAGTCGCAGCGGTCTGTATCCTCGAAAAGGCAGTCCAGCATTCGGTGTCGCTGCTTTTTGCGGCAGTGCTGTAGTTCACTGCTGACGGCGCCTCGGCCGCTGCCCGCCTCTCTCTTCCCTTTGCTCGTCGCCTTCTGAAGCTGCGCTTTCCGAACCCGCGCTCTCGCCTTGCCTGACGTTCAGCGATCTGGCGATTTCGTCCAACCGCGCGTTGATGCTCTGCAGATCTTGGTGGGTCGCTACCCCCATGCGCTGCAGAAGCGACGACACCCGGTTCTCAAAATCGGGCTCGAGTTTCTCTCCCTCTGACGCGCCGCGAATCTTTCCACCCACTTCTTTCACTTTCGCGCCCATCTCGCCAAAGGTGCTGCTCACTTCCGAACGAACCTTGTCTAAACCTGTCCCGATAGAAGGCTGAACTTCTTTCCCTTGTTCGACCAGGGTCTGGTAAAGCCGATTCACTCCCTTGCCTGCCAGAACGAAAACGCCAACGCTGGCGAGCAACACGTTCTTTACGGCACCCGTCGCAGCGTCAGCGACCTCCCGTGCGGGTATTTCAGGCGCATTTAGGTTTGCAGTCGTAGTGCTCATGATTCACTTCCTTGGCCTTTAATCTGTCGGTAATAATTCTCAGATGCGCGCGCCAGCGCAAAAGGGTGCACCTTTTGCCTGTCCTCTTGACTGGAAACCTTCCGGCAACCGGAATGATCGTGCCTGAGAGCAAACGAGTTGCTGCAGTTCAGTTTTACTCCAACTCAGGGACCGCCTCTTCTCTTCTGGAAGGTGAGGTCTTCTCGGGCTGCAACACAACTTCTCGTGCATGGAAGGCGCGCAGCGTCGATCGATGACCAACGCTTAAGAACGCAGTGCCTGGAAGACGTTGGCGGAGCAAACGGTAAAGGTGCGCCTCCGTGGGCTCGTCGAGCGCCGACGTCGCCTCATCAAGAAACAGCCAATCCGGCTTCTGCACCAGCGCGCGGGCAAAGGCAATCCGTTGCTGCTCACCCGGAGAGAGCCGAAGCGCCCAGTTATCAGCTTCGTCGAGTTTGTCAGCTAGATATGGCAGCTCTACTGCCTCGAGAATTTCGCGCAGAGTTGCGTCTTCTAAACCTGCTGGCGGCATGGGATAACTCACAATGTCGCGCAGCGAGCCGAGCGGCAGATACGGCTTCTGCGGAAGAAAGAGGATCCGGCCTTTGGCCGGTATGCGGATTTCACCCTCGCCGAAAGGCCAGATTCCTGCGATCGCCCGAATCATCGTACTCTTACCCACACCCGACGGTCCGGACAAGAGCGCGGTTTCGCCTTGCCTGAGAGCAAGGTTCACATTGGTCAGCAACGGCTGCCCGTCCGGCAAATCGAGTTGAACACCGTCCACGGTCACGCCAGCGCCGCTCTGCTCGGTGCGATGAATGACCTTACCGGAGGTGACCTGATGACGGGCACGATCCACTGCGTGCTGGAATCCCGTAAGTCGTTCGACTACGGCGCGCCATGCGGCAATGTCGGTGTACGAGGAAACGATGAAACTTAAGGAATCCTGCACCTGACCGAATGCGGCAGCCGTTTGCATCAGGCCGCCGAGAAGAATCTCGCCGCGGAAGAATCGTGGGGCCACGACCAGGATAGGGAAGATGACCGACGCCTGACCATATCCGGCAGTGAGCCACGTCAGGCGCTTTTGCCGGCGCATGATGCCCCACCAGTTTTGCACGATGTGGCCGAAGCGTTGGCCGAAACAGCGGAACTCATCCGGCTCGCCGTGATAGAGCGCGACGCCCTCTGCATTTTCGCGGAACCGGACCAGGTTAAAGCGGAAGTCGGCCTCATAGCGCTGCTGGTCAAAGTTCAGCCGGACCAGCGGCCGCCCTATCCAATTTGTCACCCATGTACCAGCAATCGCATATAGAAGGGCCGCCCATACCAGGTACCCCGGTATGGTCAGAGAGAAATGCCGACTGCCGATCACAAGTGGCCCAGAGAGGCCCCAGAGGATCACCACAAATGAGATCAGAGTTACCACGGCGCGAAGGCCGCCTAGCGCCAAGCTTAGACTGCTGGAGATGAAAGAAGGAATGTCCTCCGAAATACGTTGGTCGGGGTTGTCCGTTTCGCCTGATGCGAGCTGCATGCGGTAATACGCACCCTCGCTGAGCCAATCTTGCAGGTATCGATTCGTGAGCCAGCGCCGCCAACGAATCTGGAGCATTTGGCTGAGGTAAAGCTGATAAACGGCAAAGAAGATAAAAATGCCGGCAAGCCAGCAGAAGCGACCCAACTGGTGGAGGAAGACACTCCAGTTCTTATCCTGCAGGGCGTCATAAAAAGTGTTGTTCCACTTGTTGAGAAGGACATTGATGTAGACGATCCCGAGGTTCAGACATACAACCGCCAGCAACAGACCGCGACCGGCCCAGCGATCCTCCGAGAACCAATACGGACGCGCGATAGCCCAGGCGTGCCGTAGAACTTTTCCAATCCGAGTAACAGCAAGGTCCTTGTGTTGTTCAGGCATGATTCAAATGCATTTGGCACGTCGCAGGGATGGCTCAGCCTGTGGCTCGGAACGTCCAAGCACCTCCCTGCGGAGCTGAGTTGGTCTGCTACCGATGATCGTGCTCTCGCGCTTTCAATAAGCACGCCCTATGCCAACCGCGGAAAATCGGCTGCTGGGTTTGTAAGCGATTTGCTGTCAGGAACTTGCTGGAGGGGTGCTACTTGTGGACGTGAGTGTCGGATACGTCGGTGCTGTCGAAGCGTCGACAACCCTGCATTTGACGCT
>CAZBCQ010000160.1:0-1728 GCA_964490255.1 uncultured Terriglobales bacterium
TCGAATCCGAAGTATCGCGCCGTGATGCGATCATCGAATTCGCGGATGCTGCGAATGGAAGGCAGCGGATACGCACGAAATCTCTCCGGAAACAGTTCCGCTTTGCGGCGCATACTGCCCGCTAATGCGATCAGGAACCACCACTCGTACAGCCGATTATCCCAGCGATGCAAAGCGTCGGCCGATGCGGAAAGATCAATCGCAGGCGACACTGCAGCGACGGCCCGCACCTGTTTCGGGGCTTCCGTTCCCCATTCGCCTGCGATTTTCAAAACAACATTTCCACCCATGGAGAAGCCCGCCAGCGCGATCGAGCCCAGTTGCTCTTGCTCGATCAGCGCACGCGCTACCGCACCGACATCGGCCGAGAGTCCCGAATGATAGAGCGTGGCTGACAAGCTCTCGGTACCGCCGCAATTTCGCATGTTCATGCGAACTACATTCATCCCGGCAGCCCACGCCTTGTTGGCTGTGCCGATCACGTACTGCGAAGCGCTCGATCCCTCCAGACCGTGCACGATCATCAGCGTGGTGCTTTGTTTCCGCTCAGATTGCCAATGACAATGGCACATGACCTGGACGTCTGCCTCCACCGAAAACAGCCGCTCTTCAGCCGCAGGCAAGTGGTCCGGACGACTGGCAAAATAGGCCGCAAGGGTCTGCATGTGCCCGCCTCTCAGGCCCCGGCGTGGAACGAAGAGGTCGTCGTCAGAAGCTTGCTGATGGATTTCAATAGGCATTTTCTTGAGTGTAGCGAAGATGCTAGATTGATGTAGAGTTCAATCGCGGTGGAAATTTCGTATGCCTATTTTTGAGTACATCTGCAAAGACTGTAACAAGCATTTCGAAGCCCTGGTTTATGGATCGCAGGAGGCCGCTTGCCCCTCGTGCCACGGCACCACCCTGGATCCGCAGATTTCCTCTTTCTCCGTGGGGCACAGCACGAAGTCCGCATCGTCCTGCATGGGAGGCGGTTGCGAATCTGGTGCTTGCGGTGTGCCGGGCGGCCCAGGGATGTGCTGCGACAACTGATCTCGTTCTTGGTTAAGCGATATCCCGTTAGAGCTGCAGCCGCGTCTGCCTGACGAGGTTCAGCACTAATACCAGAAGAGCGGCGGCAAGCAGCAGGTGAATCATGCTGCCCGCTATCTGGAACCCGTATCCCAGTAGCCAAAGCACGAACAGCAACGCAAACGCCAGCCAGAGCATGGCCCACCTCAGGTAAGTTCGATTCCCACATCCTCTCCTGAGTTGCTGTCGTGATTCACGTGGGTTTTTTTGTCACGTGGGCCGGTGACTTTCCTTACTGCTGGCCTCGCGTACCCGTCATACAGTGAACCTGCATTGCGGCATGCTGTGCTTAGCGCCTGGCAGTGTGCCTGCGCAGTACTAAGGAGGACTTATGCGCGTACGTCAGCTCTCGATTCTTCTTCCCGCAATTATGCTGTTTGCAATGGCTTCGCTCGCGGCCGATACACCTTCGCCGACCTCTGGAAAGCAGCTCTATCAGTCTTACTGCGGGGCGTGCCATGGTGCCGATGCGAAGGGTGCCGGACCTGTCGCATCCTCACTGAAGACCGCGCCCACGGATCTGACCATGCTCAGCAAGAACAACAGCGGCAAATTTCCACAGATGCACGTGATCCATTCGATCGAGGGCGAAAGCCTGGTCGGCGCGCACGGCTCGAAAGAGATGCCGGTTTGGGGACAACGTTTCCGCCGGACAAC
>CAZBCQ010000160.1:1828-8054 GCA_964490255.1 uncultured Terriglobales bacterium
TTCTCGGGTGGCGGAGTGATACCCAAAACGACGCCACAAAAGCCGCTCACAAAATGGTGAACAGCATTACGCAGAATGCCCCGGTCCATGGATGACGAGTTCAAGCGGTCTTACCTAGTTGAAGAATATCAAGGACCGCATCATCACCGCTTTGCGACTTTCTGCGCCAGCGCTTCCGCCAATCCTGTTTGAAATTCCGGCTCTACCGTTTTCGCCAGCTGCAGTGCCTTTTGATACGCGGCACGGGCCTCTTCCGTCCGCTTCAACTCGGTGAGCACATCTCCGACAACCGCGTTGGCCTCGGCATTGTCCGGCGCCAGCGCGACTGCCTGCTGCGCCTCTAACAACGCGGCATCAAACTGCTTCGCGTCCATCAGACCACGCGCAGTCTGTATGTGGCTCTTCGCCGCTGCCAGCGGTATCTCGAAATGGCCGTCGAACACAAAAACGCCATAGTCGATCACCGCCGTCGGTTTCAGGGTTTGGAACTGAGCATAAGGATTTAGCGCTCCCGGGCCATATTCAAAACCCGAGAGGTCGCCCGCGCTAATCAGCACCGGACCATCCACCGCGGGAGGTGCTTCGATCTTCTCGTTCACCCAGAGCGAGTCTGCAGTTGGCAGCAGCTTGCATGGAATCCCGTAGTCCCTCGCATCGACCACGCCTTGTGCAAAGTAAATGAACCAGCAGTTCTTGACCCCGCGATCGTTGAGATATTTCTTGACCGACTTGAGCTGCTGTCCCCAGTCCGAATTCGAGTCGCTCAGATACTTGTACGTCTGCGAAGGTCCGCCCCATAGCTCGTTCGCATACGCCATGTAGGCGGGATACACACGCGCCGATGACACGGCCTGGAACGCTAACAAGGCCATCACCGCATATGCCCAGCGGCGATCCTTCCTGATGTATGCCGCTGCTGCGCCTGCCGACAGCACCCACAAAAACGCATACATCGGCAGAATATGGCGCAATCCGATATTCATCCGCGAAGCCATAGCGATCAGCAGATAGAACGCAGGCGGAATCGTCAGGAACAGGATTTCACGCCAACAGGTCAACTTTCGTGTGGCGATGGCCACCATTGCGATCACGAGTAAGATCAGCAACGTCAGCGTCGACTTGATCACAAACGTTGCGGGAAAATACGACCAGACCCCGTGCGGATATACAGTCCCGAACAAGTAGCTCTGATAGAAGTCGGACATGATGCGCACGTCCGTTAATCCATAGATGTACGACTCGGGCAGCAGCTTCCAGTGCGCTACAAATGCGAGACCCTTCACTTCGTGCGGCCGTGATAGGCCGTGCATGAACTCAGCCAGGGGAGGATTCAACTGCATCCCTGCCGGGCGCGCCTGATAGCGGAACCCGTAAAACGCCCACAGGATGGAAACGGCAATCACGGTAATTACAACCAGCGCAGCGACCAATCGAAGCGCATACTTTCTTCTGTCCTCGCGGCTTGGACTTGTGTTGCGCACGATCTCCACAGTCGATAGCAGGATCAGCATCGGGCAGATCAGAATCGCGGTGTGCTTGGAAGCCAGCGCCAGTCCTGCCAGCAGTCCGACATGCAACATGTGCGGAATGGACGGAGACTTCACGTACCGATAGAAGGCATAGATCGAACCGAAGAGGAAGCAGCTAAGTCCGACGTCTGTCCCCAGAACCGCGCCATGCGCCAGCAGATTCGGATCGAATACCACCAGGCCGAGCGCGATGAAACCTGCGGTGGTGCCGAACATCTCCCGTGCGGCAAGAAACACAGTCAGCGCCAGCAACAGCGTCAGCGACGCGACCGCGATATGAACGCGGAACAGCATCTTCTCGGCGTCATTCTTGAACAGGAAGTCTTTGCCATTCAGAAATGCTTCGGTCTTGAAGAATCGATCTTGAGGCGCTGGCATACGCAGAGGCATGCGCAGCAGCGGAAGCGTTCCGAGCAGTTTCACCAGCGGAGGATGTTCGGGGTTCAACCCAAAATCCGCGTGTTTCCATGACATGTATCCGGCGTAGATGTGATCGTCTTCGTCCCATGTTATCGAGTTACGCCTGGTAGAGAACGCCAGTTGTAGGAACAGCACGAGCAGAAGGGCAACTACGCCAGTGGGCACCAGCCAACGTCGCTCGCCAGAGGACCGCGAAACCGTCATGACCGCTTGTTTCGGAGATTCTGTGTCTATTTGCACGAATCACCCCGCTATTTTGACGATCCTGTCTAAACGATAAGGCACACCTTTTCAAGGGCATTCCGCACTTTGAACAGGTCGCTGATCTCTAAATGGCATTCGTCCGCCTTGTTACCTGCGTAACCGGACATGGTCTGTTGAGCTTTGTACCTGCGGCGCCACGTGCTCTTAAATACAGGTAAGAGCCTATGAAAGCGTTCGTGTGCCGTTCGATTCTAGTTCTTGCGCTGCTTGCGCCTGCGTGTTTTGGGCAGGACAAGGTGTTCGACTGGGTCCGCGCCAGTGATGAAGTAGTTCGGTTGGACCCCTCAGATTTCCGCGGAGGCCGCGTCTATCATCCCGGACACAGCGGCGGGAACATGCATGTCGATATCCAGGCCAACCGTCCCGTCACGGTTGCCATGGTCACGGAACAACAATGGAATGCAGTGGTCGGGCACGATTTGGGCGGCAGACTCGATTTTCGCTGCCTGCGAGAGCATATCGTCAGCACGACTTTTAGCTGTGAGCTTCCACCTTCTCAGCCCATGGTTCTGGTGATGCGCGACGAGCGCCAGGCAAGTGCTGTGGTGCGCGGAGTGGGAGCGATCCTGAATGGCGCCACCGGCACAAAACAGTTTCTTTCTCCCAATGATGTGCTCATCACCTACTATCGCTGGGGTTGCGTCAGCAATTGCGAAGAGCCGCACTTCGAGTGGACGCGTCTAGTAAAAGAGAAATACGAAATCACAGCAGCTCCTAAGATCTACTCTCTGCTGACTCCGGAGTGGGATGGGCAACAGATCAGCGTGCAGATCAAATCGGGGCTTCCTCTGATGGTCGCGTTGGTGCCGGCCACGTATGCGGATCTGGTCTATTCGGATCCCGGATCCTTTCAGCAGACGCTTGCCAACTCTGCATGCAAACAGCGCGGGGTACAAAAGCTGACGTTCGAATGTACAGTGAATCTCGCTGATGGGCAGCAATCGCTGGTTCTTATGCCCGAGCCCGGCGCGAACGCCTCATCCCACAAGAAAGCGGAAATTGAGTTCGATGCCACCAGGTGCATCAGGAACTGCAACCTGCTGACACCGACACCGACACAGTAGCTTCCCAGTGCGCGAGTTCTAGCCTGATCCGCACCCTTTCGGCGAACCTTGCCGGCCATTTTCGGATTCTACTGTTCCTTGTATCCTTTGGTAAGTGTTTCGATTCTTAACGCGTGTCGCATATCTGCTTGCTCTCATCCTCCTAGGCTTCAGCCTGTCTCTGGTTGCAACCGATTCTGGCAAGGTTGCGGCGGTCGACGGGCAGCCACGTGCTTTGCAGGTTACATGGACCCCCTTTCGGATCACTAACGGAACACCTTGTATCTTCAAGCTTGTGTCCGGAACCCCATTGGAATCCGTAACTGGCACCTTTATCGGGCACGAAATCCACTTCTTTCGAGGTCGGCAGAAGAACACGTGGTACGGATTCGCCGGAGTTGACGTGGAAATAGCGGCCGGGTCATACAAGCTGGATGTGATCGGCACGACCAAAGGCGGGCAACAAGAAGAGTTCCAGCGCGTGGTCCGCGTCGGCAGGACGACCTATCCCAAAGTAACTCTTCACGTTCCTGAGCAATTCGTTGCGCCGAGTCCAGAGCAGCAAGCGCAAATCGAGCAGGACAAGTTGCTGAAGACCGCTGCATTCGCCAAGGGAGACCTTCTACCTGAGTGGGCAGGAAATTTCGCGATGCCGGTTGAAGCCGAGGCTTCCGATTCGTTCGGAACCGCGCGCGTCTTCAACGGCAAAGTCGCGAGCGTGCATCGTGGAACCGATTTTCGCGTGATCTCGGGAACTCCGGTACGAGCCGCCAACGATGGCGAAGTCATGCTCGCGAGCCCGCTCTTCTTTGAGGGAAACTGCATCGTCATCGATCACGGCGAAGGACTGAAGACGATCTATATGCATCTGTCCGAGATCCAGGTAAAGTCGGGCGACCGCGTAAAGAAAGGCCAAGTGATCGCGCTCAGCGGTGGAACCGGACGCGCGACCGGTCCTCATCTGCACCTGGCGGTCAGATGGGAAGGTGCTTATCTCGATCCCACGAAGCTGCTGAAGCTGCAAATGCCAGAATATCGCGGCGAGTAAAGCTCACTGCGGTGCAGCTAGTTCGCGCTCGAGTTGCTCCAATTCCCTGTTGAGCAGCTCGGTGTAGCGCGGGTTCTGCGAGCGCTTTATCTGTTCGAGCACCCGCGCGCGATTCAACTCCAGTGTTTGCCGGTGAAGCAATCTTTTTTCGTCTTCGGGAGAAAGAGGGCCTTTCTTCTCACCGGAATTCTTGCCGAACTCGTTCTGCTGTTCTTCTACCGACTTACTTTCCCATCCGCGGGCCATGTGCCTATTTTACCCGTGAAAGGTGGTCCCGACAGGCTTCAACGGCTACTTCGCCAAGTTGTGTTCGCTTAAGCAGGTGGATCCGTGCCCATCATCGGCAAAGCGGATTTCACCGCTCTCGTCCGCGCAGAACGCTCGCAGCCCTTCGCGCGCATTCAGCGGGACCGCAACAACTTTGAACGTCGAGATCACTTGTCCGCGGCAGCCAGAAAGGCTGTAGCGATACTGCCCTTTCGCATTGTTGTCCCACGCCGCATCGGTGACCTGCGCCTGGACCGCAGCGCCGCTGCCGAGATCGCTTAGCGAGCATGTGTATCCGACCTGCGGATTGCCAGCCTTGAACGCTTTCTCCGCCACAACCAGATTCTTCACGGCTGCGATGGCCGCGCTTTCGCTGCCGTTCGGAGCGCGGAATACTGCTGGCGCCTGAGACCTCATTGTGCTTCCGCTTGCCGCCGAGAATGGGTCTTTCGCCGTCATCGAAGTCGACGCCGACGCCTTCATTTGCGTCGCAGTGCTCTCCATCTGCTTCTGAATGCTGTCGATCAGAGCGGCATCCAGCTTCACTGCGATGGAGAAGCCCACTTCGCTGAGCTTCCAGACGTTCTGCTCTGACTTCATCTGCACCATCAGGTGAGGGATCACGCTCATCTTGTCTTCGTGTCCGTCCTTGATGGCGTGGAACGAGAGTTCCATCTCGTCGTGATCGCCCTTGATCTCATCGCGAACGACGCGAACTTCGATGTGTCCGCCTGTCTTCGGCGTATCAAATGCAACCAGCACCGGTCCGGTTGCGTTCCACTTCAGATTCGAGCCGGACTGCGCCTGGCTGCTGATCATCATCGCGGGAAAGGCAAACTGCTGCTGCGCACTCTGTCCGAGCTGCTTCAGCTTGGCGCGGGTCTCATTCAGCAGGTGCGCTTCAAATGTGCCAGGGGTTGGCGAGGCGATCATCTCGATCAGCGCCTCGCGTGGAGTCTGCGGCTTCGCTGCCTGCGCCCATGACGCTGCCGTTAATGCCAGGAGCCCCAAGAACAACACAACTTGCTTCATCGTCGATTCCTCGCTCACGAGGGTACGACGAAACCTGCGGCGATCCTGTGTATCTGCGGGTCATGCCCCCTGACGAAAGTAACCCCTCTGTTTTGGCCCTGTCTTGGAGTCCTGAGGAGCGATTTTCCGCACGCCGACCTCATAACCACCGCAGCGTGACGTTAATCACAGACCATCTGGTCATGACTGCAGAACATTGGCTGTAGAGGCGTCTTCCCCGGAGGTCCCATGTTCCGCATCCTGGAAACCCGCGAGCTCGGCCGTGGCGTGAAACAGTTCGTCATTGAAGCCGCGCGTATCGCACGCAAGCAGAAGCCTGGACAGTTCGTCATTGTGCGCCTGCACGAGCACGGTGAGCGCATTCCGCTCACGATTGCCGATTCCGATCCGCATGAAGGCACGATCACGCTGGTGGTTCAGGGCATCGGCAAGACCACTTGCCTGCTGAACATGCTCGAAGGCGGCGATAGCATCCTCGACATCGCTGGACCGTTGGGAAAACCTTCCGACGTGCAGCACTACGGGACAGCCGTTGTCATCGGCGGCGGCGTTGGAACGGCGATTGCGCTGCCCACAGCAAGAGCGCTGAGGCAAGCCGGCAATTACGTCATCTCGATTCTGGG
>CAZBCQ010000160.1:8154-9720 GCA_964490255.1 uncultured Terriglobales bacterium
ACAGTCGTGAGTCTGAATTCCATCATGGTGGACGGTACTGGCATGTGCGGCGGCTGTCGTGTGCTGGTGAATAAGAAGAACCAGTTCGCCTGCGTCGACGGGCCGGAATTCGAGGCCGAAGCTGTGAACTTCGATGTGCTGATGGAGCGCAACAGCGCGTATCGCGATAAAGAACAGCGGGCGCTGAAAGAGCTGCTCGAGAATCCGGAGCATGAACTGGAAATGATGCGCATGGAAATGAAGAAGCATTTCGTTGAGGAGATAACCGGCGAGCCCGCAACTGAGGTGGATCGTGTCTCTTAATCCGCTGGCGAACAAAGAGCGCATGAAGATCGCGCGACAGCACATGCCGGAGCAGGATGCGCACGAGCGCGCCCAGAATTTCAAGGAAGTGAACCTTGGTCTTCCAGTGGAAAGGGCTAAGCAGGAAGCGCTGCGCTGCATTGCGTGTGCCAAGCCGACATGTGTCATCGAATGTCCGGTTGGCGTGAAAGTGCGCGAGTTCATCGACCTGGTTCTGGCGGAAGATTATCTGGGCGCGGCAGCGAAGATTCGCGAAGACAATGCGCTGCCTGCGATTACCGGACGAGTTTGCCCGCAGGAAGATCAGTGCGAAGGCGCGTGCGTTCTGAACAAGAAAGGCGATTCGCTCGCAATCGGATACCTGGAGCGCTTTGTCGCTGATTACGAGCAGAAGAGCGGCAAGCTTGGACTGCCGCCGATTCAAAAAAAAACCGGAAAGAGAGTTGCGATCGTGGGCAGCGGTCCCGCAGGACTCTCCTGCGCCGGAGACCTGGTGCAGAAGGGACATGGGGTCCGGGTCTTTGAAGCACTGCACGAGTTGGGCGGAGTGCTGGTTTACGGGATCCCCGAGTTTCGCTTGCCGCGTGACATCGTGCGCCAGGAAATTCATAATCTTCGCCACATGGGGGTCGAGTTCGAGACGAACGTCATCGTCGGCATGACCGTCACCATCGATGAACTGATGCAAAACGAACATTACGACGCTGTGTTCGTAGCCACGGGCGCCGGCCTTCCCGTATTTCTCAATATTCCCGGCGAACATCTCGTCGGCGTATTCTCCGCGAACGAATTTCTCACGCGCGTCAACCTGATGCGCGCCTACCGTTTCCCCGAATACGATGAACCCCTCTACGACTGCAAAGACAAAGACGTGGTCGTGATCGGCGGCGGCAACACCGCAATGGACGCCGTGCGTACTTCGCTGCGCCTAGGCGCCAAGTCCGCTGCGCTCCTATATCGCCGCAGCGAAGCCGAGATGCCCGCGCGCAAAGAAGAAATCGAACACGCGAAGCAGGAAGGCGTCGAGTTCCAGACTCTGGTCAACCCTGTTGCATTCCAGGGCGACGAGCACGGACGCCTCGTGACGGTTCGCTGCCAGCGCATGGAACTGGGCGAGCCTGATGCTTCCGGGCGACGCCGTCCCGTGCCTATCGGCAGGTCCGAATTCGTACGTCCGGCAGCTTTGGCAATCATTGCGGCAGGCACCACCGCGAATCCAATGATCCAATCCACGACGCCCGATCTGAAAACGAACAAGTGGCG
>CAZBCQ010000161.1:0-1998 GCA_964490255.1 uncultured Terriglobales bacterium
ACCACGCAGGACAAACCGCTTCAGGCTCTGCCCTATTCCCCCAGCCTCGACCTGACGGATATGGACAAGTCGATCGATCCTTGCGTCGACTTCTACACGTATTCCTGCGGCGGCTGGATGAAGAAGAATCCGATTCCCGCGGACCAGTCTTCATGGAGCGTGTACGGCAAGCTCTATAACGATAATCAGCAGTTCTTATGGGGCATTCTCGACGATCTCGCTAAGCAGACCAGCGGGCGCACACCGACGCAGCAGAAGATTGGCGATTATTTCGCCGCCTGCATGGACGAATCCGCGGTCGAGAAACTCGGCGCCACGCCTCTGAAGCCGCAGTTGGACGCGATCGCCGCGATGAAGTCGAAAAAAGACCTGGCTCCAGTGCTCGCCAAACAGCAACTGGAGAATCGCACGGACGGTCTGCTGTTCAACTTCGGATCGAATCAGGATTTCGAGAACTCGAACGAAGTGATTGCCTATGCCGACTCCGGCGGACTTGGGCTCCCCGACCGCGACTACTACCTGAAGACGGATGCGAAGTCGGAAGAGCAACGCAAGCAGTACGTCGCCCACGTCGCCAATATGTTTGAACTTCTGGGGGATTCGCCCGCGACGGCGCAGGCCGAAGCCGCAAAGGTGATGGCGATCGAAACCGATCTGGCCAAGTCCACCCTGACGCTGGTTGATAAGCGCGATCCCTACAAGCTGTTCCACAAAATGGACCGCGCGAAGCTGCAGGCGCTCACACCCAGTTTCGATTGGAACACTTACCTGGTCACGGCGGGTCTGCCGAATGTCCAGACCTTCAACGTTACCGAGCCGGACTTCTACAAAGAAGTCGAGAAAGAACTCAACGCCGTCAGCCTGGACGACTGGAAGACCTACCTTCGCTGGCACATCGTGCACGCCAACGCGCCATATCTCTCGTCGAAGTTCGTGAACGAGAACTTCGCGTTCTATGGCAAGACGCTGCGTGGGGCCGAGCAGCTGCGTCCACGTTGGAAGCGCTGCGTCAGCCTGGTGGACGAGCAGCTCGGTGAGGCGTTGGGCCAGGAATTTGTGCGCCGCGCGTTCAGCCCGGAGATGAAGAAGTCTACTGTGGAAATGACGCAGTACATTGAAGATGCGATGAAGCAGGATATCGAGCAGCTGACCTGGATGTCGCCCGACACCAAGAAACATGCGCTCGAAAAGCTGCACACCATCGTCAATAAAGTTGGCTATCCCGACAAATGGCGCGACTACAGCTCGGTCGAGATCAAACCCGACGACTTCCTCGGCAACGAAACACGCGCGACGGTGTTCGAGTCGGATCGTCAGCTGGCGAAAATTGGCAAGCCGGTTGATCGCGCGGAGTGGGGCATGTCGCCGCCCACGGTGAACGCCTACTACAACCCACAGATGAACGACATTAACTTTCCCGCCGGCGTGCTGCAGCCGCCGCTTTACGACCCGAAGATGGACGACGCTCCCAATTACGGCAATACTGGCTCGACCATTGGACACGAACTCACGCATGGCTTCGACGATCAGGGACGCCAGTTCGACGCGCAAGGAAATCTTAAGGACTGGTGGACTAAACAAGACGCGGACGAGTTCACCAAGCGCGCACAGTGTGTCGTGGACCAGTACGGCCAATACACGGTGATCGATGATTTGAAAATCAACAGCAAGCTAACGCAGGGCGAAGACATCGCCGACCTCGGTGGGACAATCCTCGCCTACGCGGCCTGGAAGGCAGCGACCGCGAAGCAGCAGTTGCACGATATCGAGGGATTTAGTCCGGACCAGCGCTTCTTCATTGGGCTGGCACAATGGGCGTGCGAGAACGAACGTCCAGAGAACCTGCGATTGCACACGCTGACGGATCCGCATTCGCCGGGGAAATACCGGATCAACGGCGTGGTGGTGAACATTCCGGAGTTCCAGAAGGCGTTCTCCTGCAAAGCGGGACAGCCCATGACGAAGGAGAATCGGTGCAGGGTGTGGTAGGCGATTAGC
>CAZBCQ010000161.1:2098-9707 GCA_964490255.1 uncultured Terriglobales bacterium
GGTCAAGCCATGCCTCCCGTTTCCGTTCGCGTTGTACTCAGGTCCCTTGCGCTGTTCGCGCTACTACTAACTTTCGCTCTTCCCTTAGTCGGACAGAACGATCCAACGAAGCGTCTGATCTTAAAGGACGGTTCCTACCAGTCCGTGGTGAAGTGGGAGGTCAAGGGCGATCACGTTCGCTACTTGAGTGCCGAACGCTTCGAGTGGGAAGAGGTTCCCAACTCGCTCGTTGATTGGAATGCCACCAACAAGTACTCCGAAGACCTGAAAAAGGGTGTTTCGCACAGTGCCGCGGAAATTGACAAAGAAGTAGAAGCCGAGCGCAAGGAAATGGAAGCGAGATCGCCAGAGGTGGCGCCCGGCCTGCGACTGCCCGATACGGGCGGCGTGTTTCTCTTTGAAAAGTACACCGACATTCCGCAACTGGTGGAACTCGCGCAGAAAGGCAGCGACATCAACCGAAACACCAGCACCAACATTCTCCGAGCGACAGTGAATCCGCTCTCCAGCGCCAAGCAGACGATTGAATTACCGGGTCTGCACGCGACGATTCAAGCGCACGGGGCGCGTCCGGTGATCTACGTCAGCGCCGAAGGACAGGGTGCCGCGTCTTCGCCCGACAACAAGGCTGCGGACAAGAGCGATCCAGAGAAGAAAGCTGGCCCTCCGGCTCAGCGCTTCCAGATCATCCGCGTGCAGCCGAAAAAGAACACCCGCGTGGTCGGAAATCTCAAGATCGCAGTGTACGGAAAAGTGAGTCAGGACGAGTCGTTTGTCCCATCGACGCTGGAATCGGTCTCGGGCAGCTGGTTCAAACTGACACCGAGCCAGGATCTGACGCCGGGAGAGTACGCCGTCGTAGAAATGCTTAGCGGCAAGGATATGAATCTGTACGTCTGGGATTTCGGAGTAAATCCGGCGGCGCCCGCCAATCAAACTGCGTGGAAGCCGATCCAGACGGATGTGAAAACCGGTGGCGATGAACCACCGACTCTGCAAAGACCAGCACCAAACAAGTAGCTAATCCGCCACCGGAGTCGATTGTCCCGCGAGCTTTCCCAACGCCATTAATACTTCTTGAGCCGCACGGTACCCGCTTTCCAGCGCACCGTTGACGGTTCCGTTGTGACCATGGCTGTCGGTCGCTTCGCCGGCGAAGAAGAGCGTGTTCTCCAATGGACGCGCTAGCTGCGCCGCCGCGTCCACTCCACCCACTTTTGCCCAACTGTAAGCGCCGCGCGCAAACGGATCAGCCTGCCAGTCGTGCAAATAGTGAGCTTCGAGAAGCTTTTCAAGCTCCGTGCGATTGATGTGCAACAGGCGCGCGAGTGTCTCGAGGGCATGGGAGACGATGCTTTCCGCATCCCGAGACGCAAGCTGTGAACAGTGAGGTCCGGCTGACCACGCTGTCAGAATCGGTGTTCGCCTCGGCATGGTAGTCCACCAGGTTGGAAACACGGGATCGTCGGAATGAAGAAAACTCATGTCACTGAGTGATTCTTTCCCACTCTTCGTCTCCGCTTCGATTCGCTCCCAGAAGCGCTCACGAAAGCGTAAGACGACGCGGATCACCGGCCCCATTTCCAGACGCTCAAGCGCCCTTTCCTTTGACGTGAGTTTCGGTGCAAAAACCACTGCGCCTGTCTGACCAGGCTCCGCTTTCAGCACTGCCAGGGGCAGGGTCACAATAGCCTGTCGCGCGTGCACCTGAACCTCGCCGCCACGGTCTTCTGCGGTTATCTCCGCGTGGCCGCGCCTCCAATTAACCTGCCGGACAATGGTATTCAACCGCAAGTCAAAATCCTTGCCGGAGGTAAGAGCGCGAAGCATCGAATCGTACCCGCTCAGGATGCGGAACGACCGACAGGCTTCGATCTCGTCAGACGCCTGATTTTCGCGTGCAAGAGCCTGCGCGCTGATTTGCTCAGGATAAGCGGCCTCGAATCCCTCGATGTAACCGCAGACGTGTTTTCGCGTTTCTTCGCTGAGGCCCGGCAGCGTATTCAGGAAATCAGCGAATGATCGGTCGGGACCAGAGCCAGGCGACGGTAGCCTTCCCAGCACCTGATCGAATTCGTCGTCGAGGCGTTCGCACAGGTGCAGACGTCCGCGATCGGAACACCAGCGCTCCCCCTGAACTGGCTGAATGGGAAGCCCGAACCGCCGCACCAGGTCGAAGATTTGCGGCGGATGGCCGTGCACGAATTCAGCACCCAGCTCAATCGGGACATCCGTGGCTGGATCGTGACGCGTGTACATGCGGCCGCCAATGCGATCCCGCGCCTCGAGCACACAGACTTTCAAGCCTGCGGAGGAGAGCGTGCTCGCAGCGGCCAGACCGGACGCGCCTGCCCCCAGGATGGCTACGTCGACAATATCGGGCTCAGTCATTAACGGTCTTTAACATTCATCAATATTGTCAGATAGATCGCAATCCGCTGAAACTGGGATGTGCTTGAAAATTCTACTTACCTTTGTTTCGATATTTTCCGAATTCAGGAATCTTCCCCGAATTCCTTGTAGATGGTTATCAGCCGTCGTATGATTCCCGGCCATGATCCAGAGTAGATGCCCGGGCCCCGTAGTTTCCCTCTTCGTGTTCTTGCTGGCAGTTCCTGCATTTTCCCAGCGCGGTGCCATCACAGCCCCTGTCAGCCTTGACCAGATGACTCGCCGCGCAGATCGCATCGTGCACGGTTCCGTGGTAAGCGCTCTCGTGGAACCGCACCCGCAGCTGACAAACCTCTCCACTGTTGTCATTACGATGCAAGTGCAGGACACGCTGAAAGGCAAGGCCGCCACAACCCTCACCTTTCGGCAATTCATCTGGGACCCGCGCGACGAGCAAGATGCTGCGCGCTACCTGAAGGGGCAGGAGTTGCTGTTGTTCCTCAACCCTGTCTCGCAGTATGGGCTTACCAGTCCGGTTGGTCTCGAGCAGGGACGCTTTCGCATTACTCGCGACCGGACGGGCAGAGCGTACGCGGCGAACGGCCGCGACAATGCGGGTCTCTTTTCAGGGACAGAACAGCGCGCACGCGCTCAACACGTGAAGCTCTCGGCCAAAGCGAACTCGGTAGTTCAACAGACGACTGCTGGACCCATTTCTCTGGACGACATGAAACAGACCGTGCGTGAACTGGCGAGGATGCAATGATGACCCCGGGCCGACTTCGCCTGATGTTGCTTCTTGTGCTGATCCTTTCCGGCTACACATTCGCCGGAGGGCCGCTTTACGTCACAAATTCTCCGAGCGGCACACCTGTCGATGGAAGACCGTACACGTGGGATCCCGCGGCGATGCCAATCAAGTACACCGTCGATCCCGGACCCATGAGTTCTTCGGGTGCGAAGACCGTCATCGACAACGCCACAGGGCTGCAGCGCGTGGCACAAATGTTCCAACACTGGCAAAACGTGCCTACCGCGGCGCTGTCGTACTCCTATGCCGGCCCGATTCTGTCTACGGGGTCATACGCCAAAGGAGCCGACCTCTCTAACGCAACACAATTCAATGCCGTATACGGCAGCTGCAAGTCGGCCCAGCAGAATCCAGTCGTATTCGACGCCGATGGCAGTCTGATGCTGGAGCTGGGTGTCAGTTCCGACGTCATCGGCTTCACGGCAATCTGCGCTACGAACGCCACCGCAGGGCACATCACGGGGGCGATGATCGTGCTGAACGGGATGTGGATTAATGGCGCAAGCCAAACGAACCAAATGACACCCTCGCAATTCTCGGACGCGATTACGCACGAGATGGGACATTTTGCGGGACTGGATCACTCGCAGATCAACGTGGACGTGTTGCAAAACGGAGGTTGTGACGCGGACACGATGGCAGGACTGCCACTCATGTTCCCGTTTCTAGTATGCCCAGGACGCAGTGATAGCGGGCTGCCCGCAATACCGACAGATGACGCGGCATGGATTTCGCATTTTTACCCAGGACCCACGTATTCGAGTACCTACGGGCTGATTACCGGAAGGATCTACTTCTCCGACGCGACCAGCGCCGCACAGGGCGTGAACGTGATTGCGCGCCAGGTGGACGATCCCAACACGCCTGGGGACGAGTCACGGCGCGTGACCTTCTCGGCAGTTTCGGGACTGTACTTCACCGATAATCCCGGGCAGAGCATCGTAGGAAATACTGGCAGCTCCTATGGATCGCGCCAACCGGCACTGATTGGCTATTACGAAATCCCGGTCCTTCCCGGCACTTATACCGTACAGGTTGAGTCGATCAACACTTACTTCATCGGGGGATCGGGTGTCGGGCCGCTGCGTTCACCGGTGCCGAACCCAGGCCAGGACGAATACTGGAAAAAGAACGAGTCGGCTTACGATATACCGCTTCAGCGAGACACCATTACGGTGGGAGCGGGCGAAACCGTACCGAACATTGACATCATCCTGAATGGGACTCAGCCCACCTTCGATCAGTTTGAAGACAGTGGCGAGTTGTTCGACACCTCGCCGTCGCTGCCATTTACTCCGCAATCGGAGGTGCGGGGATGACAGTGCGATGGTACGTCTCAGCTGTTGTTACTGTGTCACTTTTGATGCTGCTTCTCGGGTGCGGAGGTGGCGGCAGCAGTGGAGGTGGGGAAGGGACTATAACCACGCCGCCGGTGACACCACCGACTTTTACAATCACCACCTCGTCATTGCCCACAGCGGTTCAGGGACTGTCCTACACGGCCGTGCTATCGGTACAAAACGGAACGAGTCCGTTTAGCTGGAGCATTGACCCTGGGACGTCAAGTCAGTTACCGAATGGTCTGTCACTTGATCCTGCGACCGGAACGATCTCAGGTACGCCTTCGTCAACCGGATATTTGGTAGTCGCATTCAAGGTAGTGGACTCCTCTAGCCCGGCTCGGACCGCTACGCAGAACGTGCCGTTTCTTGTTAACCCAGCACTGGGGTTGCAGGTTTTCTCGACATCAGTGAACGAATACCAGTCATTGTTCGGGTCGCTCGCGACTCCGAGCGGAGGCGTCCTTCCATACAGGTATTCGGTGGCGCAAGGAAGTCTGCCTCCCGGAATGAGGTTAGATCCAAGTTCCGGATCCGCCACGGGCGCCGCGATTGCGGTCGGCTCTTTCACGTTCACTTTGGCCGTACAGGACTCGTACTTGAACCCGGAGGTCGTTTCTCAGCCGATGACTATCCAGGTCAATACCCCGCCGTTACAGTTCGGCTATTCGATGAATGGGCTGAGGCTGATCTTGAACAAACCATTCACAGGACATCTCATTGCGGCTGGCGGAACACCACCTTATACCTTCCAAATCTCGGGCAGTTTGCCACCGGGACTAGCTCTTGTCGATCCCTCCACTGGTCTAATCAGCGGCACGCCAACGACTGTAGGGGGCTACGGCTTCACGCCAGTGGTGACCGATTCAGCTTCTCCACACTCGACACAGTATGGAGGAGCCTACGTCACAGTCGGCCCTGCACTCGGCCGCAATGATTCTCCCTCCACGGCTACCCCCATCTCGAATGGCTCGTATTCGGGATCCATCAGCCCCGCACTTGATTCGACCGGGTCACTGGCACCGGATACGGACTACTACAAGGTGATAGGTGCTGGTGGGAGCATCATGCACTTCGCGACAACGGCGAAGCAAATCAATCCCAACAATCCGCTCGACACCGTAATCGAATTGACCGACGCCAACGGTGGGCGCCTCGCGACTGGCTGCAACCAGCCGGGTGGCTCCACGGACTTTACCAGCGTCTGCTTGAATGACGATATCAGCGCAAGTCCCCACATTCAGGATTCCATGCTCGACTACAAAGTTCCAGGTACCTCGGGCACACAGACGGTTCTTGTCCATGTTTTCGATTGGAGCGGGAACGCACGGCCCGATATGACTTACAGCCTGCAGGTGAACGGTGCGGTCGACCCTCTGGCCACGCCCTCAATTTCTCTCGCCAGTGGGATCGTCGGCAAAGCCTACTCGCAGACACTCAGTCACACCGGCGGAGCGGGAACCGTCAGTTTCTCGGTGACGAGTGGCAGCCTTCCTCCGGGACTCACAGTCTCTGGATCAACCGTCAGCGGAACTCCGACGAGTACCGGCAATTACTCCTTCACCATGCAAGCAACGGATCAGAGCACGCCTCCGCAACAAGCAACAGCTTCTCTGTCGCTGGCGGTTGCAAATGCCCTCTCTATCACCACCACGCAGGTGCCGGACGGAACGGTTGGAACGCCGTACTCATTCAAGTTCACGTCGACGGGTGGCTTGCCGCCGATCTACTGGACCTGTTACTTGCTGCCGCCCGGCTTGGTGATGAACGTAGATGGGACCGTGTCCGGGAACCCAACGCAAAGTGGCACGTTCAGCTTCCCGGTAACGGTGAACGATTCAAGCACTTACCCAAACCAGTATGTTAGCCAAACCTTCAGCATGACCATCCACTGACGGACTGGAGTTGTGTGACGGACTGGAGTTGTGGCGAATAAAAAACGAAAATAGCGCCTCCGCAATCCAGCTTTTCCGATTAGAATAGTTGCAATGCCTTCTGTCGTTCACAGTGCCCTGGGGTGGGCGCATCCGATTGTTGCTGAGTGGTTCCTGCGCCGCTTTGGCTCGCCTACAGAACCCCAGGAAGCAGGCTGGCCTGAGATCCTGGCTGGACGTACTACTCTGATTGCCGCCCCCACCGGTTCCGGAAAAACGCTGGCAGCATTTCTGGCTTGTATTGACCGGTTGGTCCGGAAGGCGCTCGCGGGTCAACTGCAAGACCGCACCGAAGTGCTCTACATCTCGCCGCTCAAAGCTCTAGGCAACGATATTCAAAAGAACCTGGAAGCGCCGCTGGGCGAGATTCTGCAGCTTGCAGCAGAACGCGGCCTCCTGATGCCGCAGATTCGCACGGCTGTGCGCACGGGCGACACGCTCATGCATGAGCGTCAGAAGATGCTGAAGCGGCCGCCGCACATTCTGGTCACTACGCCGGAATCGCTTTACATCCTCCTGACTGCCGAAAAGAGCCGCCGCATTCTGCGCGATGTGGAAACCGTCATAGTCGACGAAATTCATGCCGTTGCCGGCGACAAGCGCGGCGCGCACCTGCTGCTTTCGCTCGAACGCCTCGAAGCGGTGACGGCGAAGCCGCCAGTGCGGATTGGCTTGTCGGCAACACAGAAGCCGATTGAGCAGATCGCTGAATTCCTGAATGGCGCAGAGCGGCCCTCGCCCGTGATCGTCGATGTCGGTCACAAGCGCGAACTCGATCTCGCCATCGAAGTGCCACCCATGGAGTTGGGTCCGATCGCCACCAACGAGATGTGGGACACGATCTACGACCGGATCGCCGAGCTTTCGCGTGAACATCGATCAACGCTGGTGTTCGTCAATACACGGCGCCAAGTCGAGCGTGTGTCCTTGAATCTCGCAGAGCGCATCGGCGAAGAATTCGTTGCTGCACACCATGGAAGTCTGGCACGCAAGATCCGCCTGGAAGCCGAGCGCCGCCTGAAGAACGGTGAGATCAAGGTGTTGGTTGCGACCGCCTCCCTGCAACTGGGGATTGACATCGGTTTCGTCGACCTGGTCTGCCAGATCGAATCCCCGCGCTCGATCGCGGTTGC
>CAZBCQ010000162.1:0-9698 GCA_964490255.1 uncultured Terriglobales bacterium
CCACGCCGCACCAGGCTGTGATCGTCAACAAGCAAAACCGAAATCTTATCTGGCATGTCCGTCCGTTGCCTCTCTTGGAACCATCAGTCGAACCAGCGTTCCCCCTTGCGAAGGGCGGCTGAACTCCAGCGTGCCATTGACCAGTTCCGCACGCTCGCGCATCGCCACCAGTCCAATACCCCGTCGCTTGCCGTCGGGACTGAACCCGACGCCATGGTCTTCTACTTCTAAATCCAGCATCTGCGGAAGAAACCGCAGCCGCACCCATGCTTCTTTCGCCTTTGAATGCCGAGCGACATTATTCAGCGCCTCCTGCAGAACGCGATAAACATGCACGGCGGCGCTGCCTTCCACAGGAAAGGGAGTTCCTGATTTCTCATAGGATACGGTAATCCCAGTCTGCCTTTCCACCGTAGGCAGATACCAGTCGAGGGTGCTCTCCAGTCCGGCTTCATCGAGCGTAACCGGATGTAATGCCTGCGACAGCGTACGTACCTTGTCGAGCGTCGACTGGGCGATCTCATTCACCTCACGCAAGTCGTCACGAAGCTTGGAGCCCTCGGGCGCATGCCGTCCGGCACGCCCCAGCATCGAGCCCATGGCCGTGAGGATCTGCCCGAACTCATCGTGCAGTTCGCGCGAGATATGCCGCAGAGTGGATTCCTGCGTGGCAATCAGCGTTTGCGCTAGTTCGCTGCGCTGCTGCGACAGTTCCGCCAACCGCGCGAAGAGCATGCGGTTCGATCGGATGAGATACAAGCTGGTCAGAACAATGGCAATCAGGACTGCCGTCAGAAAGATGTACACCTGCCGCTGCACCCGGTCATAGATCTGGCTCACCTGCTGCGCCGCCTGCTCTTCGCTTTCATTGTTCTGCACCAGCAGGCGTGAAACCGCGTTGCTCAGGGCTTCCTGTCGCGATTGCAACGACAACCGTATCTGCGCGCGCGCCTCGGCTTCCTTACCCGACTGCGCCAGTGCAAACGTTCGATCCACGGCGTCCCAGAATTGCGCCAGGTTGTTTCGCAGGTACTGTCTCTGTTCGGGAGTGCGGCTCGCCGTGGCCAGTTGATCTTCGCGATTGATGGCATCGTCGAGATCGCCGCGAATCCGTTGCAGAGGCGCCGACCACGCGCTCAACGGATAGGGCTCATCGTTGTCGAGCATGTCTCGCATGGACAACGCAAGTTGGTTGAGGTCATTCTGGATACGCAGCAACTGCAACGAATCCTTGCGGTTGCGATCGGCGATATTGCGCTGCAAATCCCGCAGGCCCGAAATCTGTACGGTGATGTACCACGAGTAGGCGACGACAGCCACAAGTGTGACGATCAGGCCCAGAAGCAGGGCGCTTGTCGGGGACCTACCAGTTGAACGGGGCACATGGCGAGGATACAACGAAGCTGCTGGCCACCGGAAGCGCTGCATGCCCGGAACTACCAGTAAGATTGCGGGTTATTGGAATTGTGCGACTCTGCGCCTAGCCAGCTCATCTGAACAGATATTCTGAGGAGCACTCTTTGGGACCTGGTTCCGAATTTCATATAACTTACTTGCTGATCCCCCTCGCCATTCTCGGACTGTTCTTTCTTGCGCAACGATTTTGGGTTCGCCGAGCTCTCGCCCTCATCCGGCGGGTCCAAAATCGCAATTTGCGCCGCGTAAGCTACGCTGTTCTATATACGTTCGTCGGCTTCCTGGTTATTGTCGTCGTGGATCGAATGTTCATCCACGCGCTGCCCCGGGGCGGTGTCATTTCGTTCCTGATCGCCATGGCTCAGCTTTGGCTCTTTTCGTCCTTTTTTGGCTTCTTAGGAATCAAAGTCATCCACGCTTTTGCGCGGCTCTGGGACAAGCTCAGCGGATCGACCCAACCGCACGCCGCGCCTGAGCTCGCCAGTCCAGCCCGCCGTGGATTTCTTCGGGCAGCCACTTACACGGCTGGCGCGGTTCCGCTCGTGGCAGCCGCTTACGGTTTCGGCAAAGAACGCCTCGATTTCACACTCCATCGCGTCGACATCCCCGTCGCCAATCTGCCCGCGGGTCTCGACGGACTGACCATCGCTCAACTTAGTGACATTCATGCCGGCGACTTCATGCCCGCCGACCAGGTCCGCCGTGCCGTCGACCTAGCCAACAGCCTTGGCGCCGATCTTGCTGTCGTCACCGGCGACTTCATCACCTCCAATGGCGATCCATTACAGCAATGCATTGCCGAACTGAGCCGCCTGCGCTCTCCTCTGGGCGTCTGGGGGTGCAATGGCAACCACGAAATCTATGCGGACGCGGAAGATCTCGCCGAAGAGCTTTTCAACCATTACGGAATGCGTCTGCTCCGTCAGAACAACGCCGAGCTGACCTGGAAAGGCGAAGCCTTCAACCTGATGGGCGTGGATTACCAGCGCGAGCGCGCTCCTCTCGGTCTCGAAATCCCTATGTTGCAGACAATCGAGCCGCTGGTCCGGCACGATGTCCCCAATATCCTACTTTCCCACAATCCCAACAGCTTCTACCGCGCAGCCGAGCTCGGTATTGAACTCAGCCTGGCCGGGCACACGCATGGCGGGCAGGTGAAGGTCGAAATTATCGATCACAGCTGGAGTCCGGCGCGCTTCATGACTCGTTTCATCGCCGGCCTTTACCAGCTGCCGCTGCACTCGCCGGACACCACAAACGGCGGAGCCAAATCTGCCCTTTACGTGAACCGCGGTTTGGGCACCATCGGCATTCCCGCCCGCCTGGGAGTTGATCCCGAAATCACCCTGCTCACCCTCCGTCGTCAGTCCTAGTTCGGACCTCGTTCTCTTAGTACACTGGGGTGGGGGCGTTCCCTTGTCTCAGCACGACTCTCAACCCGAAACAGTCGTTTCCGCGGTCCACGCCATCACGCCATCCCTCGAGGGATCGGTTCTCGTCCTCATGCTTTACGACACCTGTGAGGAGATCAAGCTGGCGCAACTCAACGACATCCTCGGTGCGCGTCGGCTGGCGCAGGCATTCAAACATGCGGCCCCTGAATACGTTCGCTTTGAGCGGCCTCCAGTGGTCGAATACCTCGAGCCGGCGAAGCTGGACGGCAACCTGACCCTCAACCGCCAGATTAAGTATTACGACTACGGCGTTGTAAGCGTGATCTTTGAGATCCCATTCGCCGGAGAGTGGGAGGACCTGGTCACCCTGTCCTCGAAGTGGATGGCAGGCACGGATTTCGAGCGCGAAGCAGAGCGTCTGGCTCGAAAACAGGTTGAACGCGCCAAGGCTGCGCTAGTCCGTCCTTACGCGAACTGGCTTTCCGAGGACTACTTCATCTTCAACATTCGCGCCATCGCCGGAAACCCAACCGCCTCCGAAGTTGTCCAGACGCACGGTGCCGACATCGCCCGGGTCGTACGCGGCGAAACCTTCGAACTGGCCGACAGTGAGCGCGCGGAGGTGCTGCAATCCAGCATCTCGTATTACCCGACAGATTTGTCGGTAGTCAGCTGGAACGCGGCTTTCGTCTACGACACCCCCGCGGGCGCAGAGACCAGCATTCAGTTACTTGAGTACGCCAACTCCCAATTACTTGAATTCCGCCACTATGACGATCTGCTCACGCGCGAACTCGCCGACGTCTACAACTTCCTGAAACACAGCACTGTGGTACTTCGCCGCTGGCGATTGGGCAATGAGGCCTATAAGCTGCAAAGCGTTACGGTTGAAGTTAATGAACTGGTCGAACGTGCCGATAACGCGATCAAGTTCCTCAGCGACATGTTTTCCGCCCGCCTATACAGGCTGGCGGCGGCCAAGGTCGGCGTCCACGACTACAAGAGCCTCGTAAACCAGAAACTGCACACCGCCGAAGACCTCTACCGCTTCCTGATTGAAGGTTTCCAGCAAGCGCGCGCCTTCGTTCTCGAACTGATGGTGGTTGTAATCCTGGTGATTGAGTTGGTGTTCCTGTTCCACCCAAATCGCTAGCTGTTCTGAGCTGCTCAATCTGGGCTAAACTACTTTCCTGCCAAGCCGGGGTGGGGCATGCACAATCTCATTCATCTCGCGATTCCCGGGTTCCTGCTGCTGTTGCTGATCGAAGTGATCGCGGCGGCATGGATGCATCAAGATCTATTCGAATGGAAAGACGCGGCCGCCAGCCTCACCATGGGCATCGGCAATGTGATCATCGGACTCTTCACCAAGGTCCTGCTTTTTGCCAGTTACAGCTTTGTCCATCGTTTTGCCATCTTCCACATCGGATACCAGTGGTGGGCCTGGGTGCTGTTGTTCTTCGCCGAGGATTTCACCTACTACGTGTTTCATCGCGCCAGCCATGAGTGCCGCTTCTTCTGGGCTTCGCACGTCGTGCATCATTCCTCGCAGCGTTACAACCTCGGCACGGCGCTTCGCCAGACGTGGACCGGCGGCATCTCTTTCAGCTTTGTATTCTGGCTCTGGCTGCCTCTGATTGGCTTTGCCCCGATCATGGTCATGACCATGCAGGCCATCAGCTTGCTTTATCAGTTCTGGATTCACACCGAACTGATCCGCTCGCTCGGTCCACTGGAAGCGTTCTTCAACACGCCTTCGCACCACCGGGTTCATCATGCTTCCAACCTGCGTTATCTCGATCGCAATCATGCTGGGACGCTGATCATTTGGGATCGCCTGTTCGGCACCTTTGAACCCGAAGATGAGTCCGAGCCGCTTGTGTACGGTCTGACCAAGAACATCAACACCTACAACCCGGTCCGCATCGCCTTTCACGAATGGATCGACATCGCCCGTGACCTGCGCTGCGCGCGCAACTGGAGCGAGATGTGGCATTACGTTTTTGGACGTCCGGGATGGAAGTACGAGCGCCAAATCTCGGAACCGTCTTCAGTGCTGGCCGATTCTGGCGATTAGCCTGAATCCTCCGAACCCCGTCCTGAATCCAAATCGGGTCCAATAAATACCACAGGAGAATGCCATGGCTGCCGCAGCGTGTACGCATCTGAGCCAGATTCACAAGGTCACTCCCTCAGCAAAGGGTTGTGAAGAATGTCTGAAAATGGGCGACACATGGGTTCATCTTCGCCTGTGCGAAACTTGCGGCCATGTTGGCTGCTGCGACAGCTCCAAGAACAGACACGCGACGAAGCACTTCCACGCCACCCAGCACCCGATCATCAAGTCCTTCGAGCCCGGCGAGAACTGGCTGTGGTGTTACGTCGATCAGGTCTTCATGGAGTAGTTGAGAGAGCGTACCGCTGGCGCCCTCGCCCCGCGAAAACCAACCGTCCGAGGTCCCCGCACGTTCGTGAAACACTCAGCTGCATTTACAATAAATGCACTCCGCTGAGGGTGACTTATGTCCGCAACTACGAACGCGCGTCCGCAAACTGCTCCGGCAAGCATGCCGGAAGTGCCGCTTACTGTTGAAGGCTACAGCGTTCTGCATCAGATGATGCGATTCCGCTGGTCTGCCTGGCACGCATTATCTGAGTCCCACCGTGCAAGTGTGCTCGAAGAAGCGCAATCGGTTCTCCAGCAGATTGAACCCCAACAGACGGCGATCTATTCCCTCCTCGGACATAAGGGCGATCTTCTTTTTCTACACTTCCGAAATTCCTTCGACGAACTCAATGCAGCCGAGCTGAAGCTTTCGCAGTTGAAGCTGTCCGACTACCTTGAGCCACTCACGTCGTACGTCTCTGTGATCGAGCTCGGGTTGTACGAATCCACAGTGAAGACCTATGAGCAACTGATGGAGCGCGGTCTCGAGCCGCACTCGGACGAATGGAAACAGGCGATCAACGAAGTAGTAGCTCGCCAGCGCGAAGCCATGCGCCCTCGTCTTTATCCCGACATTCCGAATGCGCGTTACCTCTGCTTCTATCCCATGGATCGTCGTCGCGGGGAAGAGAAGAACTGGTACACCTTGCCGATCCGCGAGCGCCAGCGCCAGATGCACGAACACGGCATGGTCGGCCGGCGCTATGCAGGCGAAGTGAAGCAGATTATCACTGGCTCAATCGGCTTCGACGATTGGGAATGGGGAGTCGATCTGTTCGCCGACGATGCTCTGGTCTTCAAGAAGTTGATTTACGAAATGCGTTTCGACGAGGTCAGTGCAGTGTACGCGCTCTTCGGGACGTTCTATGTCGGCGTGCGCTGCCCGGCGACAGATTTGGCCGGCCTGCTGAGCGGCGAACTCCCGCCGAAAACTAACTCCTGATCGTTCGCGCATTGGTCGAGGCTTATCCATCTATGGCTCTGATTGTCCGTTCTTCTGATCTTCATGCCGCCGGAGTATTCGCTACCACTCGAATCTCTAGAGGCGAGCAGGTAGTCGAGTACACCGGACCGCGCATCACGCAAGCCGACGGTGACCGTCTCTATGACGATCGGCCGATTACCTATCTCTTTGCTCTCGATGACCCAGATCACCTGATTGACGGGCACGGTACCGCGGCCTTCATCAATCACAGTTGCGATCCCAACTGCGAGACCGAAGAGATCGACGGTCACGTCTGGGTTTGTGCGATTCGGAACATCAAGCCGGGCGAGGAAATCACTTACGATTACAACCTATTTGATGGGGAAGGCGAAGCGCCCTGCTATTGCGGATCCAAGCGGTGCCGCGGCACGCTCTACTCGCACGAAGAAATCCGCCGCCGGAAGCGCGATGCCAAGAAGAAAATGATCGCAAAGAAGAAGGTCTAGATCTTTTACGCGCTCATCGACTGCGAGAACGACTTGACCGCCTTGTCCTCGCTGTCGAACACGTCGAACACCGTCAGCAATTTCGTCATCTGCAGCAGATCCAGCATGCGTTCATGCAACCTGGCCAGTCGAATAGTCGAGCCGCCCTTTCGCGCCGACGTATAAAGCCCCACCAGCGTCCCGAGACCGCCGCTGTCGATGTGCGTAGTTTCGCCCAGATCGACGACGATGTTTTTCGTGGCCGGCAGCAACCCTTTCACCATCTCCCGCAGAGCTACGGCCTCTTCGCCGAAAATGATGCGGCCCTTGCAGCGGATCACAGTGACGTCGTCTACGACGTGCTTATCCAACTTTAATTGCATGCAACCACCCCAACGCGGCGGTAATAAATACCGGTTTCGCCGAGAGTAGCCGCGATTGCTGCGGTTAGCAAGCGCTTTGTGCGCGCCCGCCCCGAATGGCTATCCCTGTTTCAAATTGATCGTAGCTTGCGTGATCTGGTCGAACGTGGTCACGGTGCGCGCGTTCGCTTCGAAGGCGCGTTGCGCCTTGATCAGATTTGCGAATTCGGTTGCAATATCTACATTCGACAACTCCAGCGCTCCTCCCGTGACTGATCCTCGACCTCCGGTCCCCGGTGCGCCGACCGTCGCCGCGCCCGATGCCAGAGTTGGAGCATAGTTATTCCCTCCCGTTCGCAGCAACCCTTGTTCGTTGGCGAAGTTAGCGAGGGCTAGTTGTCCGAGCTTCGCTGTCTTCCCATTGCTGAACGTGCCTTCGATGACGCCATCGCTGCCAATATTGAACTTCTGCAGCGTTCCTGCTCCAAATCCGTCCTGGTTTGCCGAAGATGGACTGCTCGCAGACGCGACCTGCGAGATCATGCCCGCTCCGTTCTGATACAGCTGCCACGTGAAGTTAATGTCTGCCGCCTTATCGGCCAGATTCGTAACTACTATCCCGGGCACGTCTGCTGCCGGAGTCAGCAGATTACCCGAGTTGTCAAAGGTTATGGCGCCGCTCCCGTTCGTGAGGACCTGGGGCGCAGCCGCGCCCACATCCGCGCCCGGTATGGTGATTTGGTAGCTCCATGCATTCGCAGCCGTCTTCGTGAACTCGAAATTCAGAACATGGCTCTGCCCGAGCGAGTCGTACACGGTAACCGGGGTGCTGTAGGAATCGTTAAGCGCCGTGCGCGAATCCAGATTTGCGGTCATGTTCACATTGGTCGTCGGATTTGGTGGGCTTACGCTGCCACTGCCAAGCTGCAACGGCGAGAGTCCCTGGGTCTGGCTGATCACTCCATTCACCGCTGGAAAACCGAGCACCTGCTGACCATCGGCTGTAATCAGGTAACCGTCCGTGCTTTTTGAGAAATTGCCCGCTCGCGTGTAGGAACTCACTCCATTGTTGTCCCGCACCACGAAGAAGCCGTCACCACCGATGGCAACGTTTGTGTCTACGCCGGTGCTGTCGGTGCTTCCTGGCGTGAAGTTGGTGTCGACCACTCCGACTTTTGTTCCCGCGCCGACCTGTATTGGGTCACCGCTCCCTGATGATCCAATAGTCTGGTAAAACAGATCGGAAAACATGCTTTGTGCCCGTTTGTAACCAACCGTGTTCAGGTTGGCGAGATTATTCGCGATGGTCGCCAGTGCTGTGGAACTGGCATTCAAACCGGACAATGGAATTGAAAATTGTGGCATACACTATCTCCTGGAATGGTTATTGGCCGCTTGCCGGCGTAGAAGTCATCTGAGCTACGTCCTGCTGGATCTGCGTCACTTGGTCCAGCAGATTCAGCTGCACCATCTGGCTCGCCAGTTGGTTCCCATCCATTGGTGACATTGGATCTTGGTTCTGCAGCTGCGCGAGCAACAACTGCATGAACGTAGAACTGGTATCGCTGCTCGTTGAAGTCGATGTAGTCTTGGTTCCTGCTGTGTCTGCTTGAGTCGCTGATGTGACGTTCATTTCTTCCTCACACGTGTACGCTGATTCCGCCCCACGTAATGTTCGTTAGCATCTCGATGGGCAAGTCGTTTGCTTCCGAAGTCCCTTTTGTGTCTCGGTAGAAAGCCGATGCGAATGGCCCCGAGAACTCTTGCGCTTGTCGCTGCTGCCCGTTGCCATACTCCGAAGCGAGCGCCGAACCCATATCATGAAATTTCACTTCGCCGAGCCGCATATCGCGCTCCCGAAGAGTGTTTTCGAGCCCCGGCAACTCCGAAATCAGTGCTGATCGGATCTCATGCCTCTCCACACCGATCGACACCCCGACATTGCCGTCGTGAACCGTAGCCCTCACGTCGATTGTGCCCAGCGCCTCTGATCGCATGCCGATATGCATCTCTGCCAGGCCATTCCGTTCAAACATTCGGACCGCGTGGACTACATCGGCCGGAGTGGTAGTCGACAGTGCAACATCTGGGGAAACCATCTGTGCAATTTGGTGCCGTTGCGTCAGGCGAGCTTCTTCTTTCGGAGGCGCGCTGGGCGTGCTCGACGTCGAATGCATTGCCGGCACCAAATCCGGCGCCTTCTCGGCATTAACTTTGTTCGCAGTCGCTTTCAGCTGCTCATGATCAGGCTGCGTCGCAGGCTGTAATGGCGCAGACCCGTCGTGGTGCTCAACCCGGGGCTTCGGCTCATCAGAATCATCCGTATGGCGTTTAACTCCCTGTTGGTTCTCAATCGATAGGGCTGACTTGGCACTGTTCCCTTTCACCTGAATCGGTACAACCGGCTCGGGTGCGCCGGCTTTGATGGCTGCGGGTGCGGCATTCACCGCCGCGCCATCCGTCACTATCGGAATAGCAGGCAGGAGTTGTGGCACCACACCAGACGGCGCGGGTTGCTCAGACCGTTCAGCGGCGGGCGGTGGTGCATTTGGACTTACGGATTGCGAGGGCGCCGACTCTACAGCAAGTACGTCTTTCTTTCGTTCGTACACCTCACCGGAGCCAGGCAGGATGGGCGTATCACTTGCGTTCTCATTCACGTTCGCGGAA
>CAZBCQ010000163.1:0-9593 GCA_964490255.1 uncultured Terriglobales bacterium
TGTCCGCTCGGAATTGTGCGGATCACGCGTCCCTGGCACAGCACCTGGCTGTCGGTCTGTCCCGAAATTGCTTCGGGCATTTCGAAGATCAGCTCAAGGCGCGTGTTGTGCTCCAGTCCAGAAACTCCCTGGAAGAGCACTCCAGAGCGCGAGATGTTGCGCACCACGCCTTCGGTCCACTCCGTGGCGCCTTCCACGCGAAACCTCAACGGAAGTTCCACGGCCAGTCGGCGAGCGCGCGGCTTCCATCCCGACTTGCGATTCAGATTCCCTCGGCTTTGCACGGCCGTTCCGCGTGCGACGCGTTCGGTCCGGCGCATGGTAGTCCAGTCATAACCGTATTCGGCGCCACAACGCAGGCAGACCTGGTAGTAATCGCCACTGGGTAGACGACGTGGCCACGAGAACTCGTGGGAGCATTGGAACAGCGGAATCACTTCCGATAACATCCGGACCATATGCCTATGATGCGGAACTTAGGTGGAAAGTGGATAGAGTACCTAAGTACCTACCCGGATGGGTACTAGTGCAGCTGACCCTGTATTTTCCACAACTTATCCGCACCGTCCTCCTCGTCACCAGTTCCAACCCAGGCACTCCGGAACAGTTGCGCAGGTGCCTCTTGACGCATTATGTTCAGGAGCAATGGCTAAAAAAGTTCGGGTAGGCGTGCTGTTCGGCGGCCGCAGCGGCGAGCATGAAGTTTCGCTGCTTTCCGCGGCATCGGTTTTGCAAAACATTGATAAAAAGAAATATGAGGTTGTTCCCATCGGTATTACCAAGGAAGGCCGCTGGGTGACCTCCGGCCACGCAGAACAGTTGCTGCGCGGGGAACACAAGGATTCCGAGCGCCACTTGCGCGCCGGCGATCCCGATTACACCGAGTCGGCCGCGGTGCTCGCAAAGGGCGAAGCGGTGCTCGTTCCGCCAGTGCCGTCGTCAGACAGTGGCTCGCTGATTCCGTTTGAGACCGCCAGCAATCGCCAACTCGATCGCGCCGGCGATCACCTCATCTCCGTTGACATTATCTTTCCGGTTCTGCATGGCACTTTCGGCGAAGACGGCACCATACAGGGACTGCTCGAACTTGCCGACATCGCCTATGTGGGGGCAGGCGTTCTGGGTTCAGCAGCGGGCATGGATAAAGATGTGATGAAGCGCCTGTTCGCCGCCGCCGGACTGCCGATCGTGAAGCACGTCACTGTGCTGCGCAGCGAGTGGGAAAAAGATCCAGTCGAAGTTCGCAAACGACTGGAGAAAAAGTTGAAGTATCCATTCTTCGTGAAACCCGCCAACCTCGGCAGCTCGGTTGGCATAAGCAAAGTTCACGATCGTGCGGAGTTCGACGGCGCCATGTATGAAGCCGCCAAGTTCGATCGCAAGATCGTCGTCGAAGAAGGTGTCGGGAAGAAGAAGCGCCGCGCGCGCGAGATCGAATGCTCCGTCCTTGGCAATGATGACCCAAAATCGTCCGTGCCCGGCGAGATTGTCCCTTCCACCGAGTTTTACGATTACGCCGCCAAATATCTCGACGAAGGCTCGCGCCTGGTTATCCCCGCCAAGCTGAGCAAGAAGCAGCAGAAGCGCGTACAGCAGTTGGCCGTTGCTGCGTTCCAGGCTGTGGACTGCTCCGGCCTCGGCCGCGTCGACTTCCTCATGGACCCCGATACCGACAAGGTATTCGTGAACGAGATCAATACCATGCCGGGCTTTACCGCCATCAGCATGTATCCCAAGCTGTGGGAAGCGACGGGGATCAAGTACGCCGAACTGATCAATCGCTTGATCCAGCTAGGTTTCGAGCGCCACCAGGACAAGAAGCGCAATCGCTACAGCCGGGACTAGCGCGACAACGAGGATTCGTGGCATGAGATTCGCCAAAGTTGTCTTCTGGGCGGCGGGCATGTGGGGCGTCCTGGTAATCACGCCGCTCTTCTTCATGTTCAACCTGATTGGCAGGCAGGACCCGCCGCCCATCACGCACCCAGGCTTTTATTACGGATTCGTGACTGCGGCGTTCGCGTGGCAGATTGCGTTCTTTGTGATCGCGCGCGATCCCTTGCGCGTCCGGCCGCTAATGATTCCTTCGGTGATAGAGAAATTCGGCTACGGCATCGCTGTGACTGTGCTTTTCCTCGAGAATCGGATGCACGCGAGCGATCTGGCCTTCGGCTGTGTGGATCTGCTATTTGGTTTTCTTTTCGTTGCAGCGTTCATGAAAACAAAGACTTCTGACCGGCACGGCTACAAAAAGTGGTAACACTTTCGTCCCAGAATTCGGCTTTTCATACCTTTCAGCAGTCCTCCAGACCGTGACACCTTGCCCGCTATCGAAGGGTAACGGCATGTGCGATCTCCTCTTCCCGTTTTGACTTAAGTAACTCTGCGTCTCTGCTTCTGCACTTCTTTCGAAATATGACAGAGCGCTTCTCGCTCGAACCTGTCCAGAAAAATGATTTAGTGCCGCCCCGTGACGCCCGCTACAAGGAGGTTAAGCGGCGTTACTCTTCCGCTCGTAACCCGCGGCGCCCACTGTATTTCCTCGTTTCGTAAGTGCTTTAGGTGCCGTTTGTGGGAGTTCGACTGCAACTCACCTTGATGTGTTGTGCCGGGATGCGAATGTGCCTGGCGAGAGCCATCCCGGAGGCACGTTCGGGCCCAGAAGAAACACACACAGCGCGACACAGAAGGAAGGCCGATGAAACGCACTCTCTATTTCACCACAATGTTGTTTGTCGTCCTTGGGTGCTCTTCGTTGTGGGCACAGAAGTTTACGGGGGACATTCGGGGAACCGTCACGGATCCAACTGGCGCCGTTATCGTGGGCGCCACCGTAACGGCAATCAATACTCAAAACGGTCTCACTCGTTCGACTACTAGCGACGCGCAGGGTGATTATGCCCTCACGGATTTACAGGTAGGCGTCTATGAAGTCCATGCGCAGCAGGGCGACTTCATGGAGACCGTAACCAGGGGAGTCGAACTGCACGTCTCCACCACAACCAGCGTCAACTTCCAACTCAAGCTGGGCAACAAGACGGAACAGGTTACGGTGGAATCCAACACGCTGCAGGTGGAGACCAGCAGCGCCGCAGTGGGCGAAGTCGTGGAAGGACAACAGGTGCGCGAGCTTCCGCTCAACGGACGCAGCTTCGCACAGCTGACACAGCTGCAACCGGGCGTCGCCGCGGCCGACAACTTCAATAGCAGGAATAAAGGACTGCAGGCCGGCGTCGATTTCTCCGTCAACGGCAATCAGACAACTAACAATCTGTTCCTCGTCGATGGCGCCAACAACAACGACGTAGGATCCAATCGCACGATCCTGATCTATCCGTCAATCGATGCGATCGCTGAATTCAAAATGCTCCGCAACAGCTACGGTCCAGAATTCGGACAGGCTTCCGGAGCCATCATCAACATCACGACACGTAGCGGTGGAAACGCATTCCACGGCAGCGTGTTCTACTTCGGACGCAACGACGCACTGAATGCATACGAGTATTTCGCGTCGCGGCGCGCACAGGCGGCCAAGGCGAGCGGCACGGTTCTGCCGAACGATGGCAAAGACGTGTTGCGGAGAAATGACTTCGGATACTCCATTGGCGGCCCGATCAAGAAGGACAAACTGTTCTTCTTCTGGTCGCAGGAGTGGAACTACGAACGTCGCGGACAAACGCGAACCGCATGCGTGCCAACTGCGGCCGAGCGTCAGGGCGACTTCAGCCAGGGCGTCAGCTGTGGCGCATCCGCGCCGAACTTGCCGGGCGGCGGATCGGTGATCGCCAATCCGAATGCTTCGGGACTTCTGCTGATGCAGCTGATGCCTCTCCCGAATGTCCCGCCCGCGGCGGGCTCGGTGAACAACTGGTCGCAATCTCTCACCTCGCCAGTCAACTGGCGGCAGGAGAACTTGCGCATCGATTACAACCTGACGCCGCGTCACACCTTGATGGGGCGCTACACTCACGACAAATGGGAAAACCCTTCGCCCAACACGCAAGGTTTCTGGGGCGACGATCCATTCCCAGCCGTCGAAGCCAATTGGAGTCAGCCTTCGGAGCAAATTGTTGCGAAGATTACTTCCGCGATCGGCTCTTCGCTGGTGAATGAGGCTGCCTTTGCCTACTCCAACAATCGCATCAACATCACCGTGGGTGGCTCGAACCCGCAGCTGCAGACTCAGCTAACCTCGGCCATTCCGCCAATCTTCCCGCAGTCCATGAAGTTGAACGCGACCGCCCTGCCGACCGTCTCCGGTTTGGCTCCTTACGCTGGGGCCAACCTGACGGGCATCGCTCCGTGGAAGAATAAGCTGGACCTTTACACATTTCGCGACGACCTATCGAAAACGTGGACCAAACACACCTTCAAGACGGGGATCTTCCTGGGCTGGGATAGCAAGAATGAAGACGCTCTTGCCAGCACCGGCGAACGTCCGGGGTTCAATGCTACATCCGTTGTGGCCGGCGACACCGGGAACCCGATCGCGAACCTGCTCAATCCCGGCACCATCTTCAGCATGGGCGAGGCTTCTACGGACAACGTCTCGCAGCTACGCTGGCGTGACTATGAATCCTACTTCGGCGATACCTGGCGGGTACGCCATAACCTGACACTCGAATACGGACTGCGCTGGTCGATTCTCGCCCCGCCCTTCGCAGCCAATAACAAGATGGCCAGCTTCAATCCTGCGCTGTACAACCCGAGCCGTCCTGCCTCCGATGCCTGTAACGGACTTTATATCGTTCCCGGCACAGATCCGTGCAATCAGTCGAACCAGCAGTTCGGTACGAGTTTCAGCGCCGGAACGCCTGGCGTCAGCCGCTCGCTGGTGAATACCAACTACCACGCCTTCGCTCCTCGGCTTGGCGTAAGTTGGGATCCGTTCAGCGATGGCAACACTGCCATACGTTTTGGTGTTGGCCAGTTCTTCCAGCGGGAGCACGTCAGTACTTCCTTTGTTGAGACGACCAACGCACCATTCGCGCTCACCATCTCCGGTGTGAACCGGACGTTAGACCAAAACGTTGCAAGCGTCGGAACTCCAACAACCTCACCCACTGGCGGACGCGATCCTCGCGCACTTTTGCCGAATTCCTGGCAGTGGAACTTGTCCGTGGAGCGTAGCCTCGCCAAGGACACTGCGCTGGAAATCGGTTACGTGGGCAATCGTGGGATTCACCTCAACGAAACCTACGACATCAACCAGGTGCCGCAAGCGAACCGTCTGGCGTGCGCGTTCAACACGAACTGCACTTCGCTCCGGCCCTATTCCAATTTCAATGCTCTGACGTGGTGGGGACACGACGCCAGCGCTTCCTATCACTCGCTGCAGGCGCTGTTCCGTACGCAGTACAAGCGGTCACAGTTGCAGGCTGCTTATACCTGGTCGCACTCGATTTCCGTGGGCGATCTGACGGATAGCAATGGCGGAGGCGTGAATTTCTCCAGCTTCTCGGATATTGGCAATTTCGCTCTGGACAAGGGCAATTCCAATATCGATCGGCCTCATTCGTTCGTCGCGAATGCGGTCATCAACCTTCCCGCGCTCGACAACAGCGGGCATCTGCTCAAGGGAGTTGCGGGCGGATGGGAACTGGGCGCAATTCAAACGGTTGCGTCCGGCCCCTCTGTGACGGTCTACGCGAACGGCGTAACCGATGCTAGCGCCGGATCGCTCTTGAACAGCCTGTCCGGTACAGGTTTGAACGCCAACCAGCGTCCAAACATGGTCCCGGGCGTCAGTTGCTCCTCCGGAGCGCATGACGAGTATCTGTACAATCCGGCGGCATTTACGCTGACGGGATTCCGGATTGGCACGTTCGGCAATGCGCCTCGGGGTGACTGCCGCGGAGCCAAACTCGTGAACACCGACTTTGCGCTCTACAAGAACTGGAAAGTATCCATGCTGGGCAGCGAGAGAATGCGGATTCAGTTCCGTCTGGAACTGTTTAACGCCTTCAATACGCCCCAGTTCCGATCCTTCACGGGCAACAACATCAATGACCTGATGGCTGGAGGACGCGTTACCTGCGGCGGGCAAACCTGCACGCCGGCGAACAACGTGATTACCGGCACGCCATCGATTAATCCGAATTTTGGGCAGTCGAACTCAACTCGCGGAGGCCGCGAGATTCAGTACGCCCTGAAGTTCGTTTTCTAAGACTCTCCAGGCTGTCGTCCTTGGGCAAGGCGAAGCAATTCGCCTTGCCGTTTTTAATCAGGTGCTCTGGGTTGCAAGCCCAAAACAGTTCTGGCGTAAGTTGACGTTCACCGACTTTGGGAACAAACAACATCTTACGTTTTATGGGAAGTCTGCCTATACCGCTCGGGGACCCGCAGCCGCAGAACGAGTCGACTCCGGAACGTCACTTGGAGTTGGTCGCGCGGAAGCTGCAGACGTCTACGTCCGTCACGGTGCGCCTGGGCGCTCATCTCGCGGAACTCAGGGCCATTCAACAGTTGCAGCCCCGAAGAACTACATACTCATACGCTATTCTCAGCATGGCTGGAGAGCGCATTTATCAAAGCGGAGATGGGTATCTGTCGGTCAGTTCAGTAGTCGAAAAGGCCGCGCAGCACCTCGAAGTGCTCTGGAATTCTGAGCAGTACTGAATGCTCGTGAGAACCGGCTGCGATTATGCCAGCCACCATTGAAGAAATTTGTGCCGGCAAGAAGCTCCCTCAAATACGAACCCCGAGTTCCTCTACGTACTGAGTAAAGTTGTGTCTGCCCTGCAGCAAGCGATGCACGATACGCGTTTGCCGAATCTCACGGCTGAACAGTTGGCAGGGTGGTTCACCTCCATCAAGACCAGTGACGTGCAATGCGTCCTGAATGCCCTGCAGGCAGGAACAGCAGAGCACAACCTTGTAATGAGGACATGGGCAGAGATAGCCAGCAGAACTCCTTGTTCGTCGCCTGATCCGCAGTAGTAGCCAAATCACCGCGCTGTGGCCCTCTTCTCAGCCTTAGCGGAGAGTTTTTCGGCGCGCCCGGTGGCGCTCACTTTTGTGATTGCAATGTGCCTGGTTTCCGCGCTAAACTAACTAACCAGTTAATTAAATATGAAAGCGCTCGCTACAGATCGACGGGTTCCCGCTCCCCGCGCCCGCAATGCCGAACAAAGCCGCGAGGCCATTCTCAAGGCCGCTCTTCGCGAGTTCGCGCAGGAAGGTCTGGCCGGAGCTCGTACCGACGAAATCGCCCGCGCCGCCGGTGTCAATAAGGCTCTGCTCTACTACTACTTCCAAGGCAAAGAAGGTTTGTACGGGGCGGTTCTCGACTTCATCTTTACGGGCCTGCGCGAGCAGGTGATTCCGATTCTCGACTCCAATCTGAACGCCGGAGAAAAAATCGTCCGGTATGTCTCCGCGTATTTCGACTATCTGGCGCAATCGCCATTTCTGCCGCGCCTGGTGCAGTTGGAGATGATGCGTGCGGGCCGAAATCCCTCGCCACATCTCCGAAAGCTGGTCAACCGGCATTTCCGGCCGCTCTTTGAGAGAGTGGTCAGGACGTTTCGCGAGGGCATCGCCTCCGGCGAGTTTCGCCCGGTTGATCCCGTACAGTTTCTCCCTTCGATCGTTGGGATGTGCGTGCACTATTTCATCAGCGCGCCTGTCGTGCGCATTTTCCTTAACGCCGATCCTCTTTTGCCGGAGCACATTGCCGCGCGCAAGGCTGCGGTGCTTGATGTTGTTGCCGCCGCACTTTTTGTCGATCGCGAACACGGCGCTCGCATCGTGCAGTCCTTGCAGACTGGAGCAACCAGATGAAGAAGAGCAAGTTTGGCATTTTGCTGCTTGTGCTGCTCTCCATAGCGACCATCTATTACCTCGCAACCACGCGCCGAGATAATGGCCTGGTGCTGATCGGTACGGTTGATGCGAACCAGGTGATCGTCAGCGCAAAAATCCAGGGCCGCATCGAGAAACTGATGGTCGACGAGGGTACTCCGGTGAAAGCGGGCGATCTGATCGCCGTGCTCGACTCGGCAGAACTCGAAGCGCAAAAGCGCCAGGCAGAAGCCACGCTGGCTAGTTCGCGCTCGCGCGTGGGTGAATCGCGATACACCGAGATCGCCACCAAGGGCTACACCTCGAGTGACGTACAGAGCGCGCAAGCGCGCGTGCAGTCGACGCAGGCGCAACTGGTCGAGGCGCAAGCCGATCTCGACCGCCAGCAACTCGATACTCACCGCATGGTCGAGCTGGCGAAATCGGGCGTGGCTTCGACCCAGGACAGCGATCGCGCCATAGCATCGCTGAAGCAGGCGCAGGCGCGCGTCGACTCGCTGAAAGAGCAGGTACGCTCAGCTCAGTCTGACCTGGCCTCGACGCAAGCCCGTGTGAACCAGGCGGCCGCAGCGCTTCACACCGTGGACGCAATGCGTGGACAGGCGCAGACCGCGCAGGCGCAGATCGCCGAAGCCGACGCGCGACTCGCTTACACCAAAGTGATCGCGCCCGTGGCTGGCATCGTCTCCGTGCGCGCGGCGCGTGAAGGCGAAGTCGTGAACATCGGTACGCCGATTGTCACCATCGTCGACCTGAACGATACATGGGTGCGCGCCGCGGTGCCCGAAACGTACGGCGAGAAAGTCGCGATTGGCGACATTCTGCCCGTGCGTTTGCCATCCGGCAGTGAAGTGCAGGGACGCGTGATCTTCAAGGCCGTCGAAAGCGATTTCGCCACCCAGCGTGACGTGAGCCGCACCAAGCGCGACATCAAGACCGTTGCCTTGAAGCTGCAGGTCGATAACAGCCTGCAAAAGCTTGTTCCTGGCATGACTGCCGAAGTGCTGGTTCATAACGACGTGCTGAAGAAGCCGACTTCGCAGGCCAAAGTGCCGGAGTTACACGGATTCCCGCAGCAGGCGAACCCTGTAGCGGAAAAGTAGTGGCCAGTGATGAGTGGATAGTGGCTAGTTCGAGTAGTTGGTAGCTAGTTGTGAGTTCTGGAAATCGTAGCGACCGACTACTAGCGACCCCAGAAGAAGTGATGACTGAGAATCACAATCCGAGCAACGGTGCTGGCGCGACTCCCGCAATCGAGGTGTCGCACATCGTCAAGAAGTATGGCGACTTCACCGCTGTCGACGATATCTCGTTTCGCGTTGGCGAGGGCGAAATCTTCGGGCTGCTCGGCCCCAACGGTGCAGGGAAATCAACGCTGATCCGGATGATGACCACGCTCATCCCGATTACCGGCGGTTCGGCTCACATCGCGGGCTTCGACGTGAAGACGCAAGCAGATGATGTGCGGCGATGCCTGGGTGTGATTCCGCAGGCGATGACTAGCGATCCCGATCTCACGCTCGACGAGAATCTCAGCATCTACGCTAAGCTCTACGGCATTCAGAAGAAAGAACGCGAGCAGTCAATGGACGAGCTCTTCGAACTCGTCGATCTGACGAAGTGGCGCAGCGCGCAGACGAAGACGCTCTCCGGCGGTATGCGACGTCGGCTGGAGATCGCGCGTGGCTTAGTTCATCATCCGAAGATCTTCTTCCTGGACGAGCCGACTACGGGACTTGATCCCGTTTCGCGCGTCGCGGTGTGGGAGATGCTTACGCGCATCAAGAACG
>CAZBCQ010000164.1:0-9448 GCA_964490255.1 uncultured Terriglobales bacterium
CGCCTCGGGCTGCCGGGGCTCTTGATGACGCTGTGGTTTGGGCAAAGCGCATTCTCGACGTAATTGACAGGAAGTTTCCGACAACGCAATAACACGCCCTTTCCCGAGTGTCTTCTACTTACCTGTAGTCAAACTGTAGTCTATGAGACCCCATCGGAAGGCATCAGAAGGATGCCAGAATCTCTCCTGCCCTTCCCTATCTCACTGACTAGGCTATGCGAAGCCATGCGCGGTCATCAGAAGTGATGATGCCGGAGAGGTACTCTTGCCTCTTAAAATCCGCAGACCCGAAAGGGTTGTGGGGGTTCAAGTCCCCCTCCGGGCACCATCAATCAGGCCTTCGCAGCAACCTCCAACCGGTATTTGGGGCGTTACCGCGCGTCAGACGTTTCCTCTACTTCTCACAATGGAGAGTCTAACGGCAATCGCTGAGCTCAACTGCACCAGCTCTACTTACGTGCCCATCACCGCTTACATCAGCTGTGTTGGAGGTCGCAAGGAGCAGTTGTATCGGTACCTATTTAAACGATTCATCGCTTCGTCGACTTCCGCTTGAACGGGGCCAGAAAACTGTGTGCATCCGTTCGATCGCCTAGGTTGCAGACTCTCACGCCATGCGCACTTTGTCGAATTCAAATGGTTAGTGCTGGGCTCGTTCCTGTTGCGGCGAAGACCTCTGCCACTTCCGTTTCGGCGATTTCAATGAATGAGTTCACTACGACGGGATCGAATTGCGTGCCGGTACTGGCAAGGAGCCGACGCACCGCTTCTTCGTGAGGAAATCCTTTGCGATAACAACGGTTCGAAATCATCGCGTCGTAGGCGTCGATCACCGACACAATGCGGGCGCCGATCGGAATCTCAACTCCCTTGAGTTTTCCCGGATACCCGGAACCGTCGTAACTCTCGTGATGATGCAGGGCATAGAGGCTCGCTTTTTCGAGTCCCGGGAACAATCGAAGGATCGACCAGCTGTATTCGGGATGTTTGTTCATCAGCGCGCGTTCGTCATCGGTCAGTTTTCCCTCTTTCTTTAGAATCGCGTCAGGGATACCGATCTTGCCGATATCGTGCAGGAGCGCTGCGACCTCGAGTTGGTAAAAATCGCTTTCTGGCAGACCCAGCTTCCTCGCCACCCGAACCGCCCATTCCGCCAATCGCGTGCTGTGAATACCAGTACTGAGATCACGAAGATCAAGCAACTGGTTGAATCCGCAGATCACGGACTTGAGGAGCGCGGCCTGCTGCTCCTCAAGTTCTTTCACACGCAGCGAGCCGAGATTCGCTGCGAAATCATCTCCATACGTAGTGATTGCAATTCCCATACCGATTTCTCCGAGTGTTACTGGAGACCCAGGCTGCTCCGCCATGCCTGAGTTGCCTGGTACGTATCCAGTCGACCCTTCCCTAGCTGCGGAGCCGAAATCCATTGGGCATGGGAAACAGCGTTGGCGGCCTGTGGTTCACCCGCAGGAACACTGCTGCTGGTATTCGAGAAGAGCGACAGCGAGAGTCCGCCGAGACTCAAAGACGTTTGCGAAGTGACGGGAACATTCGTGCCCGACACAAGCAGCGCAGTGGTGCCGGTCACCAGCGGCGCACTGAACGAAGTTCCCCATCCAGCCGCCCAGGTTCCGAAAGGATAGGTGGTCATCACACCTTCGCCGGGTGCAGCGAGCAGAACCGGTGGCGCTCCGTAGTTCGAGAACGCCGAAGGCGTGTCGTTGTTGCTGGTGGATGCGACGTCGATCACTCCCTTGAGCGCTGCGGGATAAACGATCACGTTAGTTCCGCTATTGCCGGCTGCTGCAATGCAGATCACGCCCAGGCCATTGGCATAGTTCACGGCATTCGCCAGTTCTTGCGAATAGCTGGAGTAATTGAAGCTCATGTTGACGACCTTCGCCCCATGATTTGCGGCATAGTAAATCGCGCGAAGGATGTCGGAGTTGTAAGCAGTTCCATCGGCATGAAACGACTTCAGCGGCATAATCTTCGCCTGGGGTGCAACGAGATGAACGATTCCCGCGACCATCGTGCCGTGTCCGAATGCCTGAAATCCATTGCCGTCGAGCACTGCTACCGTAGACTGGTCCAGCACTGCCACCGTTGATTGGCTTACCTGAGCAGTCTGTCCGCCATCGAGGACGGCGACTGTGGACTGCGTCACCCCAACGTCGCTCATTTCAGAGCCACCGCTCTGATTGCGAGTGAAGTCGTATCCGGGCAGCAAAACGTTCTTAAGAACAGGGTGGTTCGGATCAACGCCCGTGTCGATCACCGCAACGGTTACGCCGGAACCAGCAACGTTGTAATGCGAGCGCGTCGCGTCGGCCTGGATGATCTGCACAGCAGGCTGCGTAACGTATCCCTGCCATACGGTGCTGCCGTAGAACGAAACCGGCGTGCGATTGGTCAAATAGGACGGCGCAGGACCCGCGGTAGCTCCGGCAGTCACAACCGTCTGATCGATCTCGATCGAGACGATACCCAGTAGGGGTATATTCTGCAACAGTCCCAGCGTAAGAGAATTCAGTAACAGCGGTGTCTGGATCGCGAACAGTTGATTGTTAGGATCTCCTATGGCCTGCGACTGCGAGCATCCCAGGAGACCGCAGAGGTTCAGGATGCCCGTTAGCCCAAGGCTGTCCCGGACGATGAGGCGGCTGCCGCTGCCTTGGGTCTGAGCGGCCGAGTTCTGTACGCCCACCCCGAATACCACAAGCGCTGCAACGGCTGTGCGAAGTAACTTCGTGTACCAGCGAATAGAATTGTTTTGAATACTCATTATCCCCTCGAAACCCCACGCCCCACGCGGCTTTTCACTGGGGCGAGTCTAAGGCAAGCTGTGATTTTGCAAAACTTACACCTGTAACCATAGTTGCCTCACAAAGGTAACCTCGTGTGGTTACGTCACGAGTACCGCGGGTCGGGGGAACCCTTTCCTTGCTACGACTGCTCCGCTGCAGATGACTTGCCATCCACGCAATAAAGAGGCAAAAGAATCACATTTTCCAAATCCATGCCAATGGCAATACTGAGACCATTCTCGGCACGGAACTCGAACTGAAATTCTCCAAATTCGTTGATCACGGTCTGTTCCACCTGCGACGTTCCACGCATCAAGCGGACCATCTGTCCGTGCGAAGCCATTCCGCGGCGAGAACGGTCCAGCACCTGTCCGACTAGCGCAAACCGATCTGAGTTGCGCTGCGGTTCCAGACGAAGATCAATAAAGTATTGATCGGTCTCATACAGCAGTTGCCGCGTTGCGACGTACCCACGGAAGCCAGCCGCCGATGGCTGCAAAACTGAGTCAAATACCAGGCGTACTGAGACATCTACCTGCAAGCGGACCGCCATGCCCGCCAGCAGACTCTTGGCCACCCGAACCTGGTCGTCAGGGGGAAGGTACGTAAGCTCATGTCGGGTGACCGATACAACGCTCTGCCACATCTTTAACATCGCCTCACATTTCGTGCAGCCCGTTGCCAAATGTTGCTGCATCGCAACTGTATCGTCAGGCGATGCGGACCTCCGGGCAAAATCCGCCCATGCTGCGTCGTCAAAGTGCTTCACGTGTTGCCTCCGGACGAGGGAGACGATCCGAGCCACGTCTTGTGAACCAGATCGTTCCGGACTTTCTGGAATCTCTGTGGAATAAGGGCGAACGAGTACTCGAAAAATATAGGGCCCCGAAAAAAATATTTGCCCCTAGGATCTGCCCACCAGGAAGAACGAAGCCCATTGATAAGGATGGGGATAGCTCTCCCGAAGATCAATCATTGCCGCCTGGAGAGACTTAGCTTTCGTCTTACCTTCGCCCAGATGCCGGTAGAAACTTTGCATGTACTGGGCCGTGCTGCTGTCATGCACGTCCCATAGACTCAAGATCAGGGATTGGGCTCCGGCATGTAACAAACCTCTCGCCATGCCGATCAGTTCGTCCCCAGCATCCACAACGTTCAGTCCCGTCGCGCATCCGCTCAAAGTAATCAGCTCAACCGGTAGCCGCAGATGGTAGAGGTCATACAAACTGAGGAACGAATCGCCAAGGCGAATGGCCGAAAACATGGGATTGTCCTGGCGAAAATAGCCATGGGTGGCGATGTGAATCAGGCGGCTGGATGGACCTTTCGCGCGTAACACGTCTTCATTGGCTAGCTGGCCAAGAAAGAGTTCAGATTGCGGAATTACCGCACTGAGCGCCTGCACTTCCTCCGAGATGGCGGGGGCTTGTTGGTCTGGAACGCCAAAGATCAGAGCGGGGCCAGTGGAATTCGCAATCCTCGATTGCGACAGCGCATAAATGCTCGCACTCGGAGCATAGGAGATGGTGAAATCATCGATCAGATAGTGACTGCCATCGGATAACGCGTGAAATGGGACATAGTGGAGTAATCCGTGCGGAACAAATACGAGGTGTTCGCACTGCAGCTGTGTTCGGATCGGCGCTATTAATTCCGCATGAAGTTCCCGCAGGTGTGCATTAGTCGCTGCAATGAGAGAACTCTGGAAACTGCTTACGTATTGCGACCCAAGGCGGAATTTCGAAAGTTGAAACTGCAGCAGGCGCAGTATCCCGGCAATACGCGTGGTCAGCGTGATTGGAACAATCTCAAGCGTTTCCTTCCCGAGTAGACAAACCAGAATGCGATCCCTTACTGCGAAGTATTCGATGACCAGGGTCTCTTCAGGCAGAGCGTTGCGAATATCCGCAATGGAGAGGTTTGTGGGAGTCTGGAGACCGGCTTGCTCGGCGTCCGTATCCGTGGCCTCGCGGAGCACTCGCAACAACTCATTCTCGCGAGATCGGGCCTGGCGTTGAAGCTTTGTAATCCGATCTGCCGACAAGGCCTCGGGCTTCAGTTGCTCGCGCTCGATCAGGTTGTAGTACCAGTTCAGTTCTTCGCGAAGATCGCGTATCGACCGGACTAACTCGCTGACTCCCGTTTCACTTCCGGCAGATGTCTGGACCGGGCGGAAAAACAGGTTGATAAGGCTTCGCGACTTCGCTTGCTCAATGTATTCGAACGCCTCGGTTCTCTTCGACGGATTCCCGTTAGCACTCAAGCAGATGTCAACAAGATCTTCGTAAATCTCCAGCCGATTCTTGATGAATGCGATTTTCAGCTCTTCACCGCGGAGACTACTTCGAAGCGTTTCAAGTTCGGTTCGCGCATTCTTGAAGGCACTGTAGGCTGATTCAAGATCACCTCGGCCCAGATAAATCTTCCCCATGAGAAAGTGAGCTTGATAACTCAGGACTGGGCTTTGCAACTCGGTAAGGTTTTTCAGGACCTCACTGCAAACCTGCTCGGCTTCTCCCGACTCGCCGTTCTGAAGCGCAATTCGTGCCAATAATAACTGCGCGAGTGCTTTTTTGCTCGGAAAGCTGAACTCGCGGAATGCATCCAGCGCATCAGTACACAGCCTGCGCGCCTCGAAAAATCGCCCTTCATTGAAGAAGACGAGTGCCCGATAAAGATCAATCAAAGAGGGCCACGCCTGATTCTTTTCCTGAACGAAGATTTCACGTGCTTGCTCAAACAACTTAAGTCCTTCAAAGGCACGTCCCTGCTGACTCGCAGCAATGGCCGAGAACGCCAGGCACTTCGCGCTTTCATACTTCATTCCCAGCTTCTTGAATCCCTCATAGCCCTGTTGCGCGAGCTCAGCGGCATCGGAACTGAGGTTCAGTTCGAGGTACAGCTCCGAAAGGTCCAGGTTGCAGAGTGCCAGGTGATAGCCATCCTCGTTCTTCTTGCACTTCAGACGTGTCGCCCGCAGCATTTCGATCGCGCGACTGTACTCGCCTCGGAGATAGTGCAGGTAGGCAATGTTGTAATCCGCCTGGTTCACCAGGAGCGGCATTCCGTTTTGCTCGCAACAATCTCGCGCCTTCTGATAGCTGTCGAGAGCCCGCTGAAAATCGTTCAGGCTGATGTAGCAGGTCGCAAGATTACTCAGAACCGCTGCGCTGCCTTCGGCGTCTTTTTTATCTAGCAGCCCCGCGTAAGCTCGCTCATAACATTCGACGGCCTCTTTGAAACGATCCTGACGGTAATAAATATTTCCGATGTTGATTTCGAGGCGCGCGAGCCTCCACGTATTCCCCTGTTCCGTGAAGATTTGACGGGCACGCTCACCAGCGGCGAAGGCGCGCGTGTAATCTCCCATCAAAAGCAGGGGCTGTATCGATCCGCTCAGTGTTCGCGCTACTTCATCCAATTTGCCAAGCTCTTCGAACAGAGCGACCGCCCAGCTGTGGTGTTCGGCGGCCGCGGCATTCTGCCCGGCCACGTACAAAGCGTTAGCCTTTGCACGAAAGCTCCTCGCGCGGGATTCACGATCATCAAGCTTGTTCGCAATGGCAAGTCCGGCATCTGCCAGGCGCAAGGCCCGGTGCAAATCGACTCGAACTTCGGCCAGAACCTTGTCGGCAATCCCCGCAACCACCTCAGCCTCGATCAGCGATGGATGGATCGCAAGGAATTCCTCGCGAGCAGTCTGATCTCCAATCTCGGACAGCTGGGTCACCAACTCCTCTCTTGTTGTGGGTTCGCCCACGGCCGTCATTCGAATCCTCTCTGTTCCAACAACTGGCGCAGTTTCTTCAGACATCGCCCGCGAATGAATCCGATAGACCCAGTTGCTATTCCGAGATCCCTGGCTACGTCCGCATAAGCTCGTGGAGGATGTTCGAAGAACAGCATGGTGACCATCCGACTGCACCGTGGCGGCAATTCAACCAGTGCATCGCGAACCGATTGTTCTCTCTGGAGCTGTTGCAGAAGCGCATCGGGCAATTCGGCGTCATCTGCCGAAGATAATTCTGCATCCTGCAAATCGTCCTCACTGTGCGCATGCTCCTTTTTCCATTGCAGGCATTTGTGATAGCTGACCTGCATCAACCACTTCGGAAGTGCCTTCGGCTCACGTAAGTTGGGCAATCCCGATAACAGCTCCACGCATACGGATTGGAAGATGTCGCCCGCGTCATCGCGTGGAATGTCCATCTTGATGGGAATGGAGAAGATCAGATTCTTGTACTTCTCAATCAGCGCTGACCATGCGGCCTCATTGCCGTTGCAACACTCGCGAACCAACTTCTCGTCGGTCCAGACCAGTTCGCGAGCTGGCAATGTCTTCGTGGTCACCGTATGGAACCGGCTGATGCGGCAGTCGGCCGCTGCAGATACAGCTCTTCGACATCCCAAAGAGCAGTCGGTTCCAGGATGGCAGGCTTGAAGTTTGCGACGCTCTTCTTTGCCGCAACAAGAATGTCAGGGGTGGCAAGGAACACAAAAGGCGAATTTGCAGAGATGATCTCCTGCGCCTGGTCGTACAGATGTTTTCGCCGCTTGTAGTTGAGCTCGACCATCTGCCTCTGCATGAGTTGATCGAGCTGCAATTCCCACGGCGTGGCGGGCTTGCTCTCGGCAAGGTGCCAGAGATGAGTGCCACCGCTCGATAGCCACACATTCATCTCGGGATTCGGATCGGCGTCTCCGCCGCCAAGGCCCATGATCGCGACCTCATAGTCGTATGTCTGGAATACCCGGTCAAGCGTCGCTCTGAATTCCAGCGGAACAATGTGTACATCCATCCCCAACTTGCTCAGGTCATCCTGGATGATGGTGGCCATCTTCGAGCGTTGCGCATTAGACGAACTCGTAACAATCGAAAACTCCACGGGTGCTCCGTGTGGGTCCATCAGCCGATCTCCGCGCCATGAGAAGCCGGCTGATTTCAGCAGCTCCTTCGCGTTGTCGAGAGATCGCGGCGGATGCGGGATAAAGGCATCGACCCAGTATTTATTCGAGGGACTTACATTGCCCCACAGCGCCGCCCCGCGTCCCGCATACACGAGCTTTACGATTGCTTCCCGATCAATCGCAGCCGAGATCGCCTGACGGAATCGCACATCAGTGAACCAGGCTTGCTTCGCGGCGATCTTATCGAGATTTCGCGACTTCAAATCGTTCAGATTGAAAACGAGGAAGTTGTATTCAAGACTTGGGCCCAGGTCGAAGAGCTGATATCCACGGCTGGGCACCTCTTTCGAGAGGAGAGCATAGTTATCGGCACCTACGCGGCTGAGCAGATCGGTGTCGCCCGACTGGAACCGGAGCACCTGCGCATCTTCGTTGCCGAGGAAAAGAAACACCATCTCGTCCAGATAGGGCAGCCGTTGTTTTGTGCGATCTACTTTCCAGTAATAAGGATTGCGTTCCAGCACGATCCGCTGGCCCGGCGTGTACTCCTTTAAGCGAAATGGTCCCAGGCCCGCGATTTGTGACGGAGGAGTAGCGAGCGTCCATGCCTGCGCAAAGATACCATCACGATAAGATTTCTCCAGAAGATGACGCGGCATGATTGCGAGACTGTCGAAGATCCGTTCGGCAGCTGCGTATGGTTGCGCGAACGTGAACCGAACGGTGTAATCATCAAGCTTCTGCACCGTTATCGGCTTGCCGCCAATCACAAGCAGGTCGCGCTGGGGCGAGTGTATCTTCTCATCCAGATAAACTTGGAAGGAGAAAAGAACATCCTCTGCCGTAAACGGCTGTCCATCCGAAAAGCGCAAGCCCCGGCGAAGCTTCAGCGTAAACACACGGCCATCTTTCGATTCAGTCCACGATTTCGCCAGCGCCGGCTCGCTTTGCTGCGAAGCTCGGTTGATATGGATCAAGTCTGCCATGATTCGCCCAATCACTTCGCGCGATGGCGCATCGGCAGCGATGACCGGATTCAGCGTTTTGGGCTCACTGCGCTGAGCCACGACCAGACTGCCTCCGTAGCTTCCTGACTGATCCGAGGTGGTCTGAACCTCTTCCCCGCGCTGCGGCAACTGCGGGATCGAACCCGCAGAGCACAGACCGGCGAAAAGCCACACGACGGCTAAGCTTGGTAAGTACCGCATAGAGATTTCCTTGATTCTGTCCTCAGATTGACGCAGATTGTACCCGCTCCTGAATCGCATCGGCTACGCGAAGGTAACCAAGAGAGATAAGTATCAGCGGGAGTGCCGGGGCGCACATCCACCAGTACGAAACCAGCACGTTGTAATGCTGAAGGTTGGCGAGTAAATTGCCCCAGCTCGGCTCAGGCTCACCCAGTCCCAGACCGAAAAAAGAGAGGGTTACTTCCGCGAGTATGTACTGCGGCACCAGTAGAGCCGCCTGGGTTAACGACACCCCGTATGTATGCGGCAAGATGTGTCGCAGCAGAATGTGCCAGTCGCTTGCGCCAAAGCCTCTGCTGGCGAGGACGTATTTCCGTGATTTCGCACTCAGCACGATTCCGCGTATCAGCCGTGCCGGTCGAGCCCAGCCTATCGTTCCGATTACCAACACAAGCAGAAGGAAGGCCTGGGTTGGACTGATATGTAGAGGCAGAAAGGACCGCACCGCAAGCAACACGTAAAGCCAGGGCAGCACGAGAA
>CAZBCQ010000165.1:0-5584 GCA_964490255.1 uncultured Terriglobales bacterium
AATCTGCCGAACTATCGGGAATCGCGATTCAAATAGGTATAGCGCTGGAACCAGAAGGTTCCGCCGAATGGGCTGTGGTGGGCAAAATCAGGAAGAGGTGTTAGATGACTTCCTTCAACCGGAGGAGTCTCTTTCATCCAACGTGGATTATATTGAACGCGCTGGCCCATCTCCGACCAGCGGCATTCCAAAGCTCCGGTCTTTGCTTGCCATGAGGATTGCATCGTAGCCAAGCCTCCCACTGCGAGAACTATCTGCGACTCACCTGCCATCCCACGAATGCCACAAGGCTTACCACCGACCTCAACCTGAAGCACCGCCCTCTCCCTGGTAGCCATGTTCTCCCACGAGCGGAACAAAGCGGCAGGCGTCCAGAGCTATCGTCTGGATCTTCCCGTCGTGTTTGCTCACGAGGAACAGCTTTTGTAGATCAGAGGGCCCAACCGGGACAATCATTCTCCCGCCATCACTGAGTTGCTGCAGCAGCACCTCAGGAACTCGGGGCGCCGCGGCCGCCACGATGATAGCGTCGTACGGCGCTGACTCCAGGTAGCCACGGCTGCCATCTCCAATTACGACGTGTATGTTCGTGTATCCGAGTCGATCAAAAATCTTGCTGGCCGCCTCGGCAAGGCTGGCGAAGCGCTCAATCGTGTACACCTCGCGCACGATACGGCTCATCACTGCAGCTTCGTATCCCGTGCCCGTTCCCACCTCGAGCACCTTGTCCTGCGGACCCAGCCTCAACGCTTGCAGCATGTGACCGACGATGTACGGCTGCGAGATCGTCTGCCCCTCGCCGATAGGCACAGGCGAATCGTGGTAGGCCTCGCGTTGCAGCTGCCAGGGAACGAATTCGTGACGTGGCACGGTTTCCATCGCATGCAAGACGCGCTCGTCGTGGATGCCTCGTCGTCGCAGCTGCGCGTCCACCATTTCTGCCCGCTGCTGCGCCAATTCGGTTTCAAAATCAGCTGGCATTCCGGTGTGTGGGACTACTGTTTACGCTGCCGAATCTTTACGTCGAAAGATAGGATGCCATAAAGATCGCGGCCGCCCACGATCGAGACATTGCGATCGATTTGGTACTCCACCTGAATCGCCTGTTGCGAGTACGTGGTCTGCGTGAGACTGGTGATGTAAGTTACGGTGATTTTCTTCGACACCTGCTGTTCGATGGTGACCTGCGCAGTTGGATTTGTCGTGGTGCTCGCGTAATCGGGAGAAATCTTGATCCGGCTTACTCCAAATAGCCTCTGCACGCGATCGCCCACCGCGGAGTTCAAAGCTTCGCCAAGCAGCGCGTTGGAAACCGTGCCATTCAGAGCGAAGTTGCTGGTAGTACTGAGGTCGGTCTCTTCCCGCGTACGTCCGAACGCCAGCAAGCTGATAACGTCCGCTTCCGGCAGCGGTGGATCAGAACGGTAGTTGGTGACAAGTCGATTCACATCGCCATGGAAGGTCAACGTCACGTCATAGTTCCGAATGCGGGTACCGGCCTCGATATTCAGCACGGGAACAATCCCAACGGGATTTGTGAATGTAATGTCGCCGCGTCGCAATTCGTAATTCGTGCCGTTGAAAGCGATCTGCCCTTCTGTGATGTTGATACGTCCCAGCACCACGGGCTTCGCGGCCGTTCCGCGTACTCGAAGGTCCACATCTCCGGCGAGTCTTCCGACTGTCGTTTGCACCTGCAGCTCAGGCGTAGACACCACGTGCATGTCCAGGTGCAGATTGTATGCCGGCGAATCCGGGTTCGGCGCTTGCGGAGCCATCTTGCTGCGTGTCAGATACAGCGCGAGGTCGAACTGTGGAGTTATACCGAATCGCGTGACCGTAACGTCACCCGAAAGTGTCGAGTTCTTCAAGTTGCCGGACAGTCGTAGATCGACGTCTGCGGTAGAACTCACGCCTTGCGGGTAGCGCAGGCGAATATCTTTCCCGGCCGCGGTGAGATTGAACGCAAGCTCATTGCGATAGGTTATGTATCCGCCAACACTGATATTGCCGCCTCCCGTGCGCGCGGTCATCGATTGCACGCTCAACTGATCCTGATCGAAGATGAGCGTGCCGTTGATGTTGCTCAAGCCGTTCGGCAAATCGATCAGCGCAATTGCGCCGTTCGCGATTGTCACCTGCCCCAGCATGCGCGGACGCGTCCATGTACCGGCAACATCCAGATTCAGTGTCACCGATCCTGCCGTTACCAGATCAGGATCGAGCATTTGCGCAAGGTGCAGACTCAAGTGGCCATTCGCGGAAAGCTTCAGCGCCTTGCGTCCAGTGACGCCGATGGTGCCAGTCGCGGTTAACTCTGTATCATCGCCGGTGACTTTCAGGCTCTCAACCTGAATCTGCTGCGGATTGACAACCAGGCGAATCGGTCCACTGTTATTCAGCCTGATTCCGTGCACGCTTGACGAAAATTGCGCGACTTCCACCACCGCATTAAAGGAATTCAGATCGCGCACGGCACCCTTCGCAGCCACCGTTCCGGCCATTCGCGTTGTGATCTCCGGATGATTCGGAATGAAGGGCGCAATGTTGAATTCGGCGAAGTCCGCCTTGAGCTCTGTTGGGAAATCGCCGTGCAGATGCACCGTTCCGTTGAAGTTCACCTGCGCCCGCTCGAATTTCGAATGTGCCGTCAGTTCGAGGATGTCGCCTCGGGTTACGGCATCCAGGCGAATATCGCCAATACTCTCGTTATTCAGCGCCAGTTTCGTCGCCTGCACATTTCCATTGATGACCGGTTGAAGTGTGGTCCCGGAGCCTTCTGCCTTGAACGTCACCTTGCCCGCGATCCGCATTTTCGGCATCTGTAGATGGCGAATCTCTGCGAGTTCGATGTTTTCTCCGTTGCCGTTGAGTGCAAACTCCGAACTGTTGAAATCGTAGTAGCCCGAACCGGTTACGCGTGCTCCCTTCTGCACTACGGTCACGTGCGATGCCGTCACTCGTGTGGCGGAAAATGAAATGTCGGCCACAACGGCTTTGAGTGGCTCACCATAAACTTCAGCATCATTGAGCTCGATGTGGCCTGTTCCCTGAGGCGATTCTCTTGTCCCGCTGATTTGCAGGTTGGCTGAGATTCGTCCCTGCAACGGATATGCGTAGCCAATCACTTTCTGCAGCTCCGCAACATCTTCATCATGAAGACTGACGTGTCCCGATATCTCGGACCTCGACGTCAGCGCCCCTTCGCTAAGCTGCGCCGTGAAGTCGAAATTCGCTTTCGACTGCTGATGCCTGGTCATGCCGTTGTGCACCACCAGGTTCCTCGGCGAATACTGAACGTCGCCAGATAACGAATCAACCTGTACGCGATCGCCAGGTGCTGACTCGCCACTCGTCGCAACCGGAACCAGAGCCGCGGGCGTTTGCTGGATCAATGCAAGAGGAATACTGACGTCACCCAAATCGATGTGGCCATTTGCCGCGATTCCATTCCCCGCGCGGCTCACCGTTCCCCGAAAACTTCCCTTACCCGTGACTCCATTTAGAGCAGATATCGACTGACCAAGAGCCATAAGGATCGGTTGGACCTTCGACAGATCTTCTGCTGCCACAGCGACATTCAATTGCTCATTGTGGCGACCGAGCGCCCCGGAGCCACTGGCCTGCACATCCGGAACGTTCGCCGTGAATCGAGAAAGCGTCAATCGATCCGCCGCCAGTTCGTAGGTGCCATGCACATCGGCTGAGAGTGGCATCTGCCCGCCCGCGGCACCCGCCGGCGGACTCACGCTCCCATTGAACCCAACCACGGCCGCGTCGATCGTCCGTCTCCAGTGCAGGTCGACCGTGCCGTTGATCGCTCCTGCTGAATTCAAGCGACCCAGTTGCAGCGACGGACGCGAGATGCCTTCCATCACTTTGCTGACGGAGACGTTCTCTAGCCGAAACTGCGCCGACCCGGCTTGTTCTACCGTGAGAGACTTCGCCGTCTTCGTCTGTGGCTTTGCGGGACCTTGTACAAGCCAGTTGTCCACGACGCCTTCTCCGCGCACTGTTCCGGCAAACACGCGGCCTACCAGGTTTCGGACTACGAAGCGCTTCGGATCCAGACTGTAATCGGCGCCAACATCTGCGTCCCGCAGCGAGATTTGCCGGTCGCGATACTGCAGCCCCCGCACGGTAACCTTCCCCGTCGAGGCGTAGTTCCCCGCTGCGTATTGCACGGACCCGCGCACCGCTGCGTTTCCGTCGCGCAGTTCAGCGCTCCTCGTCACCAGCCCCAGTTCAGCCAAATTCAGGGCCGCTTCGAAGTTCGCCTGCACGACCGGATCACTGAACTTCATGAGCTGTCCGCTCACGGTGATCGTGGACTTCGCCGTGCTCACCTTCGCGCTCTTCACCTGCAATTCGTCCGCGAGCAGGCTGAACTCAACGTTAGCGCTTGCCTGTGTCGGAAGAAAGTCGCGGTATTTCAGAGCAACTCCGCCGACAGTCACTTTTCCTTGATATCGGCTCTTCCCGGCGTATGACATCTCCGCCTTGACCGGGCTCGCACTGAAATCGAGCGGAATACGCCGTTCGTTCACGATCAACCATCCGTCGCGAATCTCGGCTCGGTCCAACTCCAGATGAAACAACTGCTGAATATCTGGCTTGGTGGTGATGCGGGCTTTCTGTGGAACAGGCTGGTTCGTATGCCCATCGGGATAAACGATCAGGTGAAACACTGGCCGGTCCAGTTCAAGCTGGTGAATCCCTAGATCCTGCTCCAGCAGCGAAAAAACCTTCAACTGCAGGAGCATGCGGTCGACATGGGCATAAGGAACCTGCTCAGGCGACTCCAGTCCGTGAACTGTCAGATTGTCGGCCTCTACCTGCAGGCGATACAGAGTCCATGTGAGTTTTCCCAACTCAACGCGTCCTCCGGTCATTTCCTCGAGTTCCAGCACGACTCGGGTTCGGACGTAATTACGAAAATTGTCGCCAGTCAGATACAGCACAGCTCCGATGATGGCGGCGAAAATCGCGACTACCGCCACCAACGCCAGAACGAATCGCCGGCGCGATTTCTGCTCTGGAGCGGATTTGGGTGCTGATCCCATTTACTGTGCCTGCGGTACAGGAATTGCGGCCTTGCTCTCAATCTGCGTTGGAATTCGAATGCTGCTTTGTTCGCGTAGCGACTTCAACCACTGCGTCAGGGAGTCGTCCAACTTCTGCTCGATCAGAATTTCGCGGATGCGAGGCGAAACTTCCGCCAATGACGGTTCCTTCTCGTCGGACTTCTGCGTAGCTGGCAGTAACTTCTCGCGATAGTACGTTTCAATCGCCGCGGCATCCACCTGGATCTGCGGACGCAAACGCGCTTCCAGGAAGCGCATAGTCTGCACCTCGTCCGCAAAATGCGCTCGCAGTTCTTCTTCCGTCATGCCGGCGTCGGCGAGCACTTTCTGCCAAGCCGCATCAGTTTCTGCCGATTTGCCCAGGCTCTCGCGAAGTTGTTTCATCCGCCTCTCGACCGATTGCGAAGTCGTCGCCACCTCACGCACGCTGCGCATCTGTTCGTGGACGAGTTGGCGATCGATCATGCGGTCCACCAGCAACTGCAAATCCTGAGGCTTGA
>CAZBCQ010000165.1:5684-9404 GCA_964490255.1 uncultured Terriglobales bacterium
ACGAGTTGGCGATCGATCATGCGGTCCACCAGCAACTGCAAATCCTGAGGCTTGAAGTCCGACACCTGTTGACCGGCCAGGAACGCTTCCATCCGCGCTTCCTGTTCCACGTCGCTCTGCAGAATCAGCTTGCCATTCACGATGGCCACAATTCGGTCGATCACCTCACTCGCTGGCGCGCACACTGCAAGCGCCAGCAGCAACAAGATAGTGATGAAGACCTGATTCCGTCGCATCAGAACGCCTGCCCGATACTGAAGAAAAAGTTCACGCGCCGTGTCACATGTGTATTGAACACCGTCAAATCGCCGTTGGAATCGGCACTAAAGTACGGGTACGCGGGTGGATTCACGTTGTACCCCAGGTCGAACCGCACCGGACCAATTGGCGTCTTATAGCGAATGCCGGCTCCCAGGGTGTTGCTCATGTAGTCAAAACGACACTGCTGATATGTGCTCTGGTTCTGGCACGCGTCTCGATTCGGCTGGTAGAAACGAAATACGCTCTTGAACATCGTGGTGTTGTTCGCGAACACGTTTCCAATATCGTTGAACGCAACCATGCTGATCGTGTCGCCGAAGAACGGCAGTGCAAATGGCGGGAAACGTAGTTCCAGGCTGTTCACGATCAGCGAGTTCCCTCCTAACGGAGCGCCGGTTATCAGGTCGCGGGGTCCAGCCTGGTTCAACGCGAATCCACGCAAGGAATTGGAACCGCCGGCCAGGAATCGCTCTGGCAGTGGAATAATCGTATTGTTGAAAGGCTCTGCCGCTCCCAATCGAAGGCTTCGCGCGAACACCCATCCCGTCTTGCCATTGAGTTTCTTCCGGAACAGTACGTAAGTTGAGTTCTGCGCGACAACCCGTCCAAAGTCAGCCTGGGAACCAAAATAGTTGGACGCTACTCCCAGATCGACGGTCGTCAGATTTCCATTCGTCGCATCAATCGGGTCGTTCCTCTTATCGCGGGTATATGTGAAAGAAGGAATGCCGACGCGAACCGGTTGTGACAAGACCGGAATCTCCTCGGGTGTCACCACCACATTGCTGGCTTTTACTCGGCGATACGTGAACTTGTAATCCAACGTCGTGACCGGGTTGCCATTCGCGCGCCGCGAGACAACCTGGTTCAAGCCGATGGAAGCCTCGATGCGCTCAGAGGTGAAGGTCGTCACGTTGACGGCATCATCGTAAAACGCTGTGATCGCAACCGTCAGGTTGGGATTATCGAGCCATCGCGGCGCGTTGAAGCGAATCAGGCCCAGCTTTTCCAATTTGCCGTACTGCGACTTCAGCCCAATCGTATTGGTCTTGCCGAGGAAATTCAGGCGCGTTACATCAAACGAAACACGCGGACTCACACCGGGGGTGCCCTCAGGATTTGTAGTGCTGTTAACCGTCTGCCCGCTGCTGTTTGTGGTCGTCGAAGGAGTCGACGGTTGTCCGGTGCTGGCCTCAATGCCGAAACCGTAGTCGAAAGTCCAACGCTTCGCCTCCTGAAAGTCCATCAGCACATCTTTGTACTGCTCGTCTCCATCCGGATTCTTCACGGCGATATTCACCGCGTTGAAAACTCCCAGGCTATACAGTCTGCTCTGGGTGTCATAGATCTTCTGCTGGCTAAGCGCATCGCCTGGATGGATCTGAACTTCCCGCATCACATACTTTGGGCGTGTGTAGTTCAGATGCGCCCGGATCACGCGATCCACGAACACCTGCTCTCCCTCTACGATCTTGTAACTCACGTTCATGCGGTTCGGATCGTCCGATGCAGTCACAGACTTCGCTTCTAACTCCGCATTCGCATATCCATTGTTGTAGTAATACGTCAGGATCGAGCCGCGATCCGAATCGACGTTCGCCTGCGAATACGGCTCGCCTTCCACAATGTTGAGCGGGGGAAATTGCGCGCGGTTCGAAGCCGATGCGCCCTCGATCGTGACGCTTGCCACTCTTGTCTGCGGGCCTTCGACGACGCGGTAGTAGACGGCTATATTGTTCGCCTTGTTTTCGAAGTCATCTTTTACTTCGTACTGAACCTGCGCCTGTTGAAAACCGTTCGCGCGGTATTGGTTCTTGATGTTCTCAACATCCTGCGTCGCAAGTTGCTGGCTGAAACGGCCATGCGGAAGCACGGTGCTTTCCTTCTGCACCAGCAGGATGGGCCGGATACTGAACTCCGTGCTGAGGTACTTGTTGCCTTGCACAAACACCTCGGCTACGTCGTGTCGTGAACCGCGCTCAATCGTGTACACCACCTCCAGGTGGTTAGCGTCTTTCAGATCCTTGTGGTAATTCACCTCAACATCGAAGTACCCCTGCGTCTGCAGATAGTCCCTGAGATTTCGTCGGCCTTCGTTCAGCAGATCGTCGTCGACCGCGTGTTCTTCGAAGATGGGAACGTATTTCTTGAGCTTGCCCCTTCGGATCTTCATTCCAACCACGGTGACCTTGACTTGCGGGCCGCGCTCGATTTTGAAGTCATAGTCAAGCGTATTCGTCTGTTGGTTGAAAACCCGATTCATGAGCAAGATTTGCGCTTCCAGATGATCTTCTTTCGTCAGCTTGGCACGCAGTTTCGCCAGCCCCGTTGTCAAACTGGAAGCCGTCACCGGTTTCCCGGGCTTCAGCTTGGAAATGTCTACGATCTGCTTGGCCGTATAGCCAGAAGTCGGATCAACCGTTACTTGGCCCACGCGCGCCAAAGGACCCGACCGCACGTGGAAAAGAATGTCCACCAATTGCGTGTCGTCGTGCCGAGTTTCAGTATAGGTGACTTCCGCCTGGTAATAGCCATTGTCGCTGAGAACAGCCTTCATGCGGCTCACTGCTTGCGCGGCCTTCTGCTCCGTGAATACCTCACCGAGCTGGAGCTTCGTCGCATCCGTTAGTTGCGTATCGGTGGGGCGCTTGGGAGCACCGTCGGCGGACAGGCTTCCTATGAAATAGTTCGGCGTGCCGTTGAAGACGAGAGTTACTTCTCCGGTCGGAGTGCGCTGTGCCTCGGCTTGAAGGTTCGCAAATTTGCCGGTCGCATAAAGAGCCTGGATACTGTCGCGGATTTTCTTGCGGTCGAGTGGTTCTCCCGGGGTCTGCACGACGAAACGTTGCATGCGCTTCTGCACGCGATCATCGAGCATGATCCCCCGGAACTGCACTTCGCTCACCCGCAGTCCCACCAGCGCGTTGGCGGAGACGAAGTCAGCATGGGAAAGGGAGATAGCAGCCGCTGTGTGCGCTACGGGTTCAGCCGGCGGCTGCACGGCCGATGTTTTTGGCGCAAGCTGGCCCCTGGCCGGAGCGATCGCGAACAGCACCAGCAGCCATATACACCCAGGGAAAATGAAATATCTGCGCACGCTTATGGCGTTTGAACCCTGCTCATTTCGCCTGATTGCCTGGCAGTCAGGGAGAACAATTTAGCCTTTCCCTTGCCGCTGCATTCTTCCAAAGGGCGACATCACGGTGGCCAACTGGATCTGATTCGAGCCAGCTCTCCGGCTTCTCCAACCGACCCTGGACGAGACCGAAAGTTGCGTATCCACCCAGCGCAGTTCGATCGCTGAAACAAATTCCGAGCAGCTCCTATAATAGCTGTATCGCGCACCTCGCACCTACTGGCGAATATTGGCCATCTATGTCCCTGGTACGCAAATAGTTATGCCTGACTCGCTCGATGATCGCTATTCCCGGCAAATTCTGTTTAAACCGATCGGGGCCG
>CAZBCQ010000166.1:0-9368 GCA_964490255.1 uncultured Terriglobales bacterium
TTAAAAAGCTGAAAGAACTCCCTCCAAAGTGCCGAGTCTGCGACAACGCGAAAGCCTTCGTCGGTGGATTTCGACTCTGGAGTGAACCCAGTGGCCGGGTGCTGTCCTCTGGCAAAAAGAAGTCGCGGAACGGCGCGCGTGTTTTAGAAATCGTGTAAGAAGATTCTGCTTACGGTATGAGCTTTCAGCCTATCGAAAATCACGGCGTCATCGGTAACATGCGGTCGGTTGCGCTGGTAGGAATGGACGGCTCCATCGACTTTCTCTGCTACCCGGATTTCGATTCCCCCACGGTCTTTGCTGCGCTCCTCGATGACACGAAGGGTGGCTGCTTTCAAATTCAGCCTCAGCTCGCGAACATGCGCATACGGCAACTCTACTTGCCGGATACAAACACTCTGGTCACGCGTTTCCTGGCCGAAGAAGGTGTCGCCGAGTTGACGGATTTTATGCCCATCAGGAGTGACGGTGAACAACCGAACGAGATCATTCGTTTGGTCTCGGTGATCAGGGGCAACGTGCATTTCAGAGTGCTCTGTCAGCCTCGGTTCAACTACGCGCAATCGGAACACCGGGTGGAAATATCGGATCGGTGTGCGAGGTTTTTTCCGACTAACTCTATTTGCCCTCCAATGGCGCTGTACTCAACCGTTGCTCTGGAACAGCAATGTCATGACGTGGTCTCGCAATTCAGCTTGCAGGCTGGCGAAACAGCCACCTTTATCTTCGGAGAAATGCGCTCCGAAGGACACGAACCTGAGATGGAACTTGCGCCGCAACGTTTCATCCAGACGGCAAAGTTCTGGAAGAGATGGATTGCAAAATCGAAATACAAGGGCCGCTGGCGAGAAATGGTTAGCCGCTCGGCCTTGATGCTGAAGCTGCTGATCAGCCGAAAGCACGGATCATTGATTGCTGCGCCTACATTTTCTCTTCCAGAGAACATTGGGGGAGTGCGTAATTGGGACTATCGTTATACCTGGTTGAGAGATGCTTCCTTCACACTGTATGCACTGATTCGACTTGGGTTCGTCGAAGAAGCAGATGCATTCATTCCATGGCTGAAAGACCTTTTGGCTGATGATGCGCAGCGAGGCCCGCTGCAAGTAATGTATGGAGTGGATGGCAGGCAAAAGCTCGACGAGTTCACGCTGGACCATTTGTCTGGCTACGAGAATTCGCGGCCAGTGCGCATTGGAAACGCTGCCTACCAGCAACTGCAACTGGACATCTACGGCGAAATGATGGACTCCATCTATATGGCAAACAAATATGGCGATGCCATCTCGCAGGCCGGGTGGCACAGTGTTCAGCGCACGTTGGAGTGGCTTCGAAGTAATTGGCAGCGCCCAGATGAGGGAATCTGGGAGGTTCGGGGTGGCGCGAGAGAATTCCTGCATTCGCGCGTGATGTGCTGGGTTGCTTTCGACCGGGCATCCCGCCTGGCACTGAAGCGCTCGCTGCCGGGCCCCCTGGATGTATGGCATCGCACGCGAGATGAAATTCGAAATGATATCTTTACGAATTTCTGGAGTGACCGCTTGCAGTCGTTTGTGCAGGCTAAGGGAACGGAAGATTTGGATGCTTCGACGCTGCTGATGCCTCTGATGAGGTTCATCAGCCCTGTGGACCCGATGTGGGTCTCGACGATGAGAGCCATAGAAAGCAGACTGATTGAAGACACGTTGGTCCGTCGCTATGAGGTGGACCGCACACACGTCGACGGTCTCCCCGGTGAAGAAGGTAGCTTCACTGCCTGCTCGTTCTGGTATGTGGAATGCCTGGCCCGTTCCGGTGAGTTAGATAAGGCGCAATTGTTGTTTGAAAAGCTCTTGGGATACGCCAATCATCTTGGGCTGTACTCGGAGGAACTTGCTTCAAACGGGCAACATCTTGGGAATTTCCCCCAGGCGTTCACGCATCTCGCTCTGATCAGCGCGGCTACGTATCTGGATCGGGCTCTCTCGGGAGCAGGGGAAACGGTGTGGCGCTGATCTGTCGAAAAGCGCACCAGCAGGGCGCAAACTCACTCACAGCGACGCAGCCGTTTTGGCGAGTTGCTTTTTATCCTCATCCTGTTGGCGCGCTTCTTTGCCCACGTCCTGCGTTTGATCCCGCATGCCGAAGCCCACGCCGATCTTCTTCAGAAAATCGAAAGGCGGCGTGCCGCCAGCGAAAATCCAAACGAAGTCGTTCAGAATTTCCTCTCGCTGGCCTTTTACGTCTAGGATGACGGATTCGGGCGTGAACTCCACCGGGTTAGAGCTGAACAAGACTCTTATCTTCTCTGAACGGATGCACTCGTCCATACGCTTCTCGTTGCGATCCTTGATGCGGCTGAAACGCTCCTGCCGGTACGACAGTGTCACCTTGTTGCCGACCTGATTGGCCAGACCCATGGCAGCTTCGATCGCACTGTCTCCGCCGCCCACAACCAGGATCTTTTTGTTGACGTAGTGATCCGCCTCAATCAGCCGGTACATCACCTTCGGCAGTTCCTCGCCTTTGACACCCAGCTTACGGGGTGTCCCGGTGCGCCCCAACGCCAGAATCACTGCCCGGCTTCGATACTCCTCCTTCGCTGTCGTTACGGTAAAGATACCGTCGGGTCCGCGCTTGATGTCATCGACCTTTTCTCCCGTGCGAACATTGAAATCGACGCGGTTCAGAACAACATCCCAGAATGCAAGCAGGTTCTCTTTCGAAAGCTCCGTCCGTTTGAACTTGCCGTACATAGGAAACTCCACGGGACTTGTCATGACGAGCTTTTGCCGAGGATACTTCGCCACGGTGCCGCCGATTTCGTCCTGCTCGACCGTGACGTAGTTCAGCTTGTTTTCAATCGCTCTTAAAGACGCGCTGATGCCGGCCGGCCCGGCGCCGACGATCAAGACGTCATAAAGCTCCGGTGTGGGCTTGGTTACTCCTGCCGAAATAAGCCGACCGGTGATCGTGTCGATGCACTCGCGACCCTGGTTCACTGCGTTCTTGATCAGAGCCAGGCCGCCCAGTTCGCCAACAATGAAGAGATTGGGAATCGTGGTCTCGTATTCCGCTGAAATCGAGGGCATGTCCGCACCCATGCTGGGCGTTGCCATCACCATCGTGATCGCGCCAACCGGACACGCTTCCGCGCATAGGCTATGGCCGATGCACTTGTACCCGTTCACAATTGCAGCCTTGCCGCCAACCATCGCAAGCACATCGCCTTCAGGACACACGGATGTGCAGGTGGCGCACCCAATGCATTGAGCCGTATCGATGTGCGGATGCTGAGCTCGCGGACCTTCGGAGAACACCTTCCCTTTTTCCGCTGCCTCGCGCGCCTTCAGTTCACGCTGCTTCTGGCTCTTAAGATAGCCGCGCAGAAAGAACATCGTAATTCCAGCGGCGACAACAAATGTAATCAGGGTTTCCACGAGCGCCTCACATGAACCCAAGCATCATCGCTACGGTGATGTGCACGATAGCGAGCACGGCAAAGGAATAGCTGAATGGTTTGTGCACCACGTGCCACAAATGAAACACCTGCTGCGAGCGCGAGAGGAATACCACACGTTTCGACAGCGATGCCTGTTCGCGAGCGAGCGCAATCACCTGCTCGATGCGCACGTTCTTCGAGGGGAATAGCCCGCCAAAGGTCATTACGCTCGCGGCAAAGCCCATGCTGCGGCGGCGAATTCGAGCGACATGGAACGGCCGGGCAATGTCGAGGACGACCATGTAGACCAGCGCAAATATCGCCGGCCAGGCTACCACTTGCTCCTCGGTAGGCAGTTTGAACAGCGCTTTTAAGTGTCCCGGCGAGATCAGCTTTTGTTGAGCAAGTTGCTCCGTCATTTGCGCCTGCGCCTCGCGAGATTCCTTCAACGAAATCTCCGCCGCGGAAACACCGCGGTGAATCTGAGCATAAAGGTACCGTCCCACGATTCCGCTCAGAGAAACGGAAAGCATGATCCAGAACGCCATGCCGGCGAGTCCCTTGAACTTGAATGACGAATGTAACGCGATCACAAACGGCGCCGAGATGCCCAGCACGATGTGGTAATCGAGCCAGTGGCGCGCGCTTCCCCGCTGCATCCATGATATTTTCTTACGCAGGGGATAGAGGAAAATCGCGCAGAACATGCCGAAGCCGAGCATTCCGAGTTTGATCCCGATTGGACCCGAGGGCTTCAGTTCCGCATGCTTCGGCGAGAATGGCCGCTGCGATGAATCAAGCTTGTAGTAGTCAAAACCATAAACTGCGATCGCGGCGATGATTGCGAACACCAGTACATAGGCTCCAATCACGAACCAGCGATGGCGTTTTTCTTTATCCAGCGCTGCCATCGAGGGCGAGGCGTATGCAGTGTGCGCGGTCATTGCGGTTTCACCGATTCCTGCGTGCTCACGTTGAACTGCTGATACTTGGTGAAATGATGAAGATTGCGCCAGTGTTGGCGTGGCGTTTCGACCTCGATGATCGCGTCGGTCGGAAACCAGTAGGTCTCGGGTGCATTGCCGAACTTAATGGCACTGTAGCGAACGTCAGTACTTAGGGTGCGCAGCCCCAGGTCCGTCATCGGTTCAGCAAGCCTCGCACTCATCCGATGAATGATTCCGGTATCTGGCTCAACCCAGGCAGTGCCCGCCAACTCGAGCGGGAATTCGCGCCCGCGCAGCAGCAGTGCCGTTGGAGACTTGCCGCCCTTCACGTGCCGGAACTCGATTTTCATGAGCTGCTTTCCATCTAGCAGTTCGGTTCCCGCATTGGTGAACGTGAAGCTGCGCTGGTAGGACGGGTGGAAGATGAGTTCCAGAGTCGCGAAGCCGTTCGTCACCAGCAAGGGCGTGTTCTTTTTGTGCTCGGCCGGATTCACTGCCAGCCGCGACTCTTGCAGATCGACATCATCGGCGGTGCTCTGCGCAATCACCAAGTAATCGAAAGTCGAGACTTCCTGATATTCCACTTTTCCGTGTTTAGTGAGGCGTAGCTGCTGAACTTGCTCCGTGCACTTCACGTCCGAAAACTGATCGAGAAAATGCGAAACGTGCTTGCCGGTGTTTGCGAGCGTAGTTTTCAGGTCATCCGCCGCGAAAAGCGGATTAGCCGTAACCAGCAGGGCAATTGCGCAAATTGCCAGTCGCACTTTGTTCTTGATCGCGCTGTTCATTTCGCCCTCGCCTTCGCATGATTATCGAATCGGTATCCCATGCTCATGAACCACTGGTCGTAGTTCAGTTGTCCTCCGCGCTGGAGCGTATAGCCGCCTTCGAGGAAGTAGTGGCTGGCGAGGGTTGCGTCCACGATGCTGTTGATGAACCAGTTGCTGCTGTTCGCGCTGAGCGCTGAGCTCAGCGACTGATCCCCAAACTGCACCTGGCCCATAAACCGGTCGCCGAGGTTATGCGAAATGGACAATGCTCGGTAGGTTCCCTTTCCGAAAGAGCTGTCGTACTTCGAATATCGCGCGTCTAGACGAAATGCCGTGTGCAGCACCGAACTCCACGTTGCTCCATAGAGCTGGTTCCACGACGTGCTTGTGTCTCCAGTTGCATGACTGCGTCCGAGATTTGCATACACCGCGACCTGCCGCACAACCTCAACGCGCGCTCCACCGCTCAGGCCCTGGAAGAGATAAGCGTCTACCAGGCCAGTCGGAATCAGGATTGGATTAAACGTTGGAGCATCGCGGAAGTAGTTGTAATTGGCGCTGAGTTGAACTCGTTTCTGAGGCTGCAGTCGAACCGTGGTGATGTTGCGGCTGAGTCCAACTCCGGGCTTGTAGCCTGGTGTGCTGACGCCCTGCGGATCATCCGCCTGAACGGCGTTATAGATCGACAGGTAGCGTTTGTAGAAGATGCCATTCTCCATGAAGACGAATGGGCTATCGAGTTTCCACAGGATGGAGGTAAGTGCTGCGCCGACGGTGCTCGTGAAACGAAAGGAATCGTAGCTGCCGCGCTCGAAGGCAACAAACATGCCACCCTCGCGACGGTCGGGATTGTAGTTCCATGACGCCGGATCCGGTGTCGAGCCCGCGAAGATCCCAGCCGTGACACCCTTGCCCAGCTTTCTACCCACATAGCCGCCATCCAGCGTGTCGAGACTGCTTGCCCATGGCAGATAGAGCCTGCCCACTCCCGCAACCCAGTTGGATTGGGGACTCGCATACGAGAGTGTCAATGTGTAAGTACGGTTGATCAAATCCTGAAGGGTTTGCTGCCCAGGTTGTGAACTCGCTGTCAGGCGCCCGCGCCAATAACCGTTGACATTCCAATAGGTGCGTCCGATGCGGCTGAAGTCCATGCGGGCAACGATGCCAACCTGGTTATAACTACTGGTGGTCGAGCCAGTGCTGTTGATGCCGCTGTAGTCAACGCCGATCCGCCCGCGCATCCGGTTCACTTCCGGCAATGGCGGACGCGGCACCGCTTCCCGAACTTCTTCATCCAGCGGATCGCCCTCGCTGAATGTAATCACCTGCGGATATTTCCGCGCGCTGCTCGTCTCGCGCTTCTGCACCATCATCTCGGCATCAGTTACCGAGACGTAGGCAAGATCGCCGGGCTGGATCTGCGTGTTCGTCGTATTCACTTCGCAGACAGTGGACGAAGCCGCGACCGTTTCCACTTCAACCTCGGCTACGATCAGATTGCCTTCCGCGTCAGTGTTAGCAGTGGACGGTTCCTTCGCTGCCGACAGCGGCCGCGGCCGCTTCACGGTGAGTTTCATGCCCTGCGCAAGACCAGTACTCTTTCCCCCACTTAGGTAAATTGCATCTGCGGCAACATACTTCACGGTGAATACTGTCTGGACATCAACGCCAGGAGTGCGCGTCGATAGCTGAATTGGATCGGCGGAGCCAGTGTTGTCGTTCGACGGCGCTGTGGATTCCTGGGCGACGCTGCCCACGGAAGCGCCAACGATCGCCAGCAGCAGAAACAGGTGGGAGAGAGTATGCATGACTACCCTGCTTTTCCGTTCTTATGGCAGTTGTAGCAATTGGCGCTGTTCCACACGTATCCGCTTACGCCCTGATGCTGCGGGTTGGTCTGCGCTTGCGTGTGGCAACTCGTGCAGACAAACACTGAGTAATCCGAAGAATTTGTATGGCAGTCGCTGCAAAGCTGAGCGGTGTGATGTGGGATCGGGAACCACGTGTGATTAAAGGTCGCGCCGGTCCACGCCGTAGTTGTGTGACACGTCTGGCACGTCGTTGGAAATCCCGCTGCCACGTGATTCGGGTTCGTCGTTCCCGTGTAATCGACTTTGTGGCACGAGTAGCAATCGGTAGGAACGCTGGTGTAATTGCCTCCGATGTGGCAGTTCGCACACGCCACCGTGGTGTGAGCGCCGGTCAGCGGGAATATGGTCTTGCTGTGATCGAAGGTCGCCGGCTGCCAGGCACTAGTGTTATGGCAGACTTCGCACGTCTGCGGGAATCCGGCCTGCACGTGATTCGGGTTCGTAGTGCCGTTGAAATCTTTCAGGTGACACGAAGAGCAGGCCGTGCTGAGGCCCGCAAACACATTGTTCACATGACAATTCGCACACGCCACTGGGACGTGAGCGCCGGTCAGCGGAAACGGGGTGTTGTTGTGATTGAACACCGCCCCCGACCATGACGCTGTGCTATGGCAGATCGAGCAATCGGTCGGAAATCCCGCAGACTTGTGATTCGGATTGTTCGTGTTGTTGTAATCCGCCATATGGCACGTGGAGCAGGCTGCACTGGTCAGGTGGTAATTGCCATTCACGTGACACTGCAGGCACGGGACCGCCGCGTGCGCGCCCGTTAGCGGGAATCCCGTAAACGTCGCATGATCAAACGTGGCCTGTCCCCACGAAACGGTGTTGTGGCACTGCTGGCACGTCTGCGGGAAACCCGCCTGAGCGTGGTTCGGATTGGTGGTGCCGAGGAAGTCTTTCTGGTGACAGCCGATGCAATTTGCGGGAGTGCCCTGGAATTTCCCGCCGATGTGACACGCGGTGCATTGGAGAGTAGCGTGCGCCCCGGTGAGCGCGAATCCGGTCATCTTCAGGTGATCGAAGCTCGCGCTGAACCACGTATCCATGCTGGAGTGGCACTGCGTGCAAGTTGTGGGGAAACCGGCCTGTTGATGGTTTGGAGAAGTCGTCTTCAGGTAGTTTGACGAGTGGCAGCCGATGCAATCGGTCGGCAAGCCTGCGAATTGCCCGGCCGCGAGATTCTTGTGGCAGGAGTCGCAATCGGTCACAGCATGTGCGCCAAGCAATGGGAAGCGATTCTGGTGCTCCTTAATCGAGCGCATCGATACCTGCCAACCATTTACGGTATGGCAACTCTCGCACTCTGCTCCCATCTGCCGGCGATGGATGTCAGCATGACAATCGGCGCAGCGCAGCCCGACATTCGTAAACACCGGACTCACATGGCACTCCGCGCACATAACTTTTTTGTGCATTCCGCGAAGTGGATATTTCGTCCGGTTGTGGTCGAACTCGGGAACATTGCGAATTGGCTTCCAGCCCGTGAACGTGTGACAGTTCTGACAAGGGATGTTGAGAGGACCGTGAGGACTATGAGTAGAGACGGAATTCTGCGTCTGCTGCGCCGATGCACAGACTACTGCGAAAACAACAAAGACAGCTGGATACAGAATCTGTTTCGCCGTCAAAACGTGCTTGCCCCTACGACGGACTCAACAGCTCACCATGGGTTGTTCGAAGGACTGCAATCGAACGCCCACAAGTTGTGGAGGAGAATATCCGAAGAAAACAGGGCTACAAAGTTACGGAATCCCTTGTACCATTGGGCATTCCGCACCCCGTTACCGTCAGCTCAGCCAATATTTATGCGGTTTCATCGCCAAGGTAAGTTCTTCCTGCTGCAGGAAACATTTTCTGAAAATGACGCGATTATGAAGACAGAATGAACAGCAGAGGCGCTGCTAGCGCCCACCGTTTAAGAAGTGACTTTAGGCATTGGCCCCGTGACAAGCGGCGCATTCTTTCGGAGTGGGTGTATAGAACAGCACCCGTTTATCTTGAACAGTTTTGAACAGAGTATGACAGCGCTCGCAGCGCACGTTCTTGTGCACTCCCTCGAGCGGCAGTGCGGTGCGGCTGTGGTCAAACAGCGACGGTTTCCACTTGTTAGTGTTGTGGCAATCCGCACAGTGAGTCATGCCGGCTTTTGCGAATTGTGCAGCGTGAACGTCTTCGTGACAGTTTTCACACGCCGTCGGCGCAGAGTGGAACTCCACACTGGCAAGTTTCAGTCCAAGATTAGGGGGGCGATGACATTCTGCGCAAGCTACTGCCCGATGCGAACCCGTCAGAGCAAAGTCGGTTGTGGAATGATCGAATGTCGAAACGTCTTTCCAGTCCACCGTGTTATGGC
>CAZBCQ010000167.1:0-9356 GCA_964490255.1 uncultured Terriglobales bacterium
CCTAGGGATACACCTGACTATTTCGCCCAATACCGGGAAGGTCGGATCACTCATTTCGAGGCAATCGCTGGGTACTTCGCTTTTGCGCCCACGGAGGAGCAGCAGTTCGAAGAGCTACTCGCAGCCAGCCAAGCGGATCCAGAGCTAGCAACGTCAGCAGCACTTCTGGAGCGAGCCGGTTGGGAACTTTGGATAGTCTCGGCTGGCTGCTCCTGCTACATCGAGCGCGTTCTCAGGCGGGCCGGTGTGGCGGCAAGTGTGTACTCGAACCCCGGACATCTGGAGAAGGGACGCGGGCTCGTATTGGAGAGGCTGGACCCCTCATCCCCATATCATTCGCCAACTGTAGGCGTAGATAAGTCGGCCGTTGTTCGGCACGCGCTCAACATCACAGAGATGGTTGCTTTTGCCGGCGATGGGCCGCCTGACTTACAACCAGCCTTGCTCGTTAGGCCGAGTTTGCGCTTCGCGCGGGGGTTCCTTGCCGAAGCGTTGCGTGAACGCGGGGAGGCGTTTCGGCTGTTCTCGTGCTGGAGTGAGATCGCAAGGAAGCTAGCATGAAGAATGCTCAGATCAATTTGCCCTGTCTTGTGCGTATCAAGCCTGGCGCGCTGCATCGCCTGGGGCTGTACTTGGCGCGCTCCGGCCTGACAACTGTCGCTCTGTTTCATAGTGAAGGCTTGTCGCAATCCATCCTTGACATAGCTCGACAGAGCCTTCGGGATCACGGCATAGCTCCAGCTCTATTCCAGGAAGTCAAGGAGGCGAGCGTAGAGGAAGCTGTGCACCTTGTGGGCGCATCGCCTTCTTCGTGCAAGGCCTTAATCGGAGTCGGTGGTGGCAAGGCGCTCGACGTCGCGAAATATGCTGCTTCCCTTGCTGAGCTGCCATACTTTGCGGTGCCGACTTCGCTTTCCAACGATGGTTTCTGCTCCCCACAGGCGAGTTTGACGTTGGAGGGCAAGCGCCGATCCTTGCACACCAGTCTCCCCGAAGCAGTTGTAGTCGATCTCGCAGTCTGTCAACGGGCACCGTTGACGCTCTGGCATTCTGGGATTGGCGATTTGTCTTCCAAGTTCACGGCTGTCTCGGACTGGAAGCTGGCCTTTCACCGTCGAGGAACTCCAGTGGATGATTTGGCTGCGTTAATGTCAGACGCGAGCGTTTTTCAGTTCATGGCAAATTCCGTATCCGACGCACAAGGAATTCAGCTTCTAGCTACGGCTCTTATGTTGAACGGGATTGCTATGGAGATCGCTGGGTCATCGCGGCCAGCGAGCGGTAGTGAGCACCTCATTTCCCATGCACTCGATATGATCGGGGCGAGGCAGCGGTTGCACGGCCTTCAGACCGGGACGGCAGCCTACCTTGTTAGCAGCCTGCAAAGCGGCAGCCACCACCAGACAATCGGTGAGTTGTTCGCCCGAACAGGCTTTTGGGAGTCCATCCGCAAGCAGCCTTTCTCCACAAAGGAGTGGAGAATTGCTGTGGAACGTGCACCATCGATGAAAGAGGATTTTTACACAATTCTCTCCGAGCGAGAGGCATGGCCAGAGTTCGCCAAGATGATCGCGCACGACACAGCCCTCATCGGATGCTTTGACTGAAACCTCATTGATGAATATGTGGTACTCGGTTCTGCCTTCGTAAACAGCTGCATATTCTATTTCGACGGACCACTCTTCGCTCAGCGTCTTCATCATCTCACCAAAAAGCAAGCGGTTTTGTGGTGGCTCCAGGAAGCAGTTTATATAAGGCTTCTTTGGCGCAGCCAGTCGGCGGACGGGAGAACCGGAGCTCAGTGAGTGAGGAGCGACTTAATAAGTCACGAACATGAGTACGGCGGTGAACACGGTTAGGGAAGCTTTGCCCTGGCATGCGATACCTCAAAACGAGGTTGTGCAGCGACTCGCAACCAGTTACGAGCGCGGTCTCGACCCGACTGAAGTCTCAGTGAGGCTGCGCGAGTACGGACTGAACCGTTTGCCGCAAGGCAAGAAGCGCGGACCATTCGCCAGATTTCTTTCTCAGTTCAACAACATTCTGATCTACATCCTGATCGGTGCAGGGGTTATTAAGCTGGTGATGGGCCTGTGGGTAGACGCCTGCATCATCTTTTCTGTAGTCCTTCTCAATTCACTGCTCGGATTCATCCAGGAGGGCAAAGCCGAGAAGGCGCTGGATTCAATTCGCAACATGCTGTCTGCGGAGGCCCGAACAGTTCGTGGCGGTGAGACCCGCATCGTTTCTGCTGAGCAGTTGGTCCCAGGCGACATCGTGCTCGTCGAATCGGGCGACAAGGTTCCGGCAGACCTGCGACTCGTTCATGCGAAGAATCTGCGGACCGAAGAGGCGGCTCTTACTGGTGAATCCGTACCAGCAGGAAAAGCAGTCGATGCAGTGCCGGCGAATGCGACGGTCGGAGATCGAAAGAGCATCGCGTTTTCCGGCACGATGGTCGTGTCGGGCCGCGCGACTGGAGTGGTCGTTTCGACTAGCAATGAAACGGAGCTCGGCCGCATCAACCAGATGCTCGCCGGCGTCAGTGCACTGGAGACGCCTCTCCTGCGCCAGATCAAGAAATTCGGCTACACCATCACAGTTGTCATCGCAATTGTCAGCGCCCTGATCTTCGCCTACGGCAAATGGGTAATGAGCATGGACTTTGTGAGCCTGTTTCAGGCGGTTGTCAGCATCGCGGTATCAACCATCCCGGAAGGGCTGCCCGCGTTGATCACAATCACCATGGCAATCGGCGTACAACGCATGGCCCAGCGCAACGCCATCATCCGGCGGTTGCCCGCGGTCGAGACGCTCGGCTCGGTATCGCGAATATGCTCGGACAAGACCGGCACGCTGACACTCATGGAGATGACGGTGGTGTCCGCCGTTACCGCCGAGTCGGCGTATCAGGTCACTGCCGATGGCTATGAGCCGAAGGGCGAGATCAAGAAGGATGGAATACCTGTAGGAAAAGAACCAGTACTCTCGCTTATGGCGCGCGTCTCGTTGCTTTGCAACGACGCACAGCTGTTCCAAGAGGAAGGCTCTTGGAAGGTAGAGGGAGATCCGACAGAAGGAGCGCTCTTGCCCTTCGCGATCAAGCTTGGTCTGAACTTGAAGGCTGAACAAGTAGCGTTTTCACGAATCGACGCTATCCCGTTCGAATCGGAGCACAAGTTCATGGCGACACTCCACAAGTCGTCGCGTGGCAACAACGTGCTACTCGTCAAAGGCGCCCCGGAAGTGATCCTGGACCACTGTGATCGTCAGCAGACCGTCAGCGGCCATCCGTCGCTGCTCGACCGCGAGCACTTTACTGAACAAGCAGATAGGCTCGCCGCCCAAGGAGAACGTGTGCTGGCACTCGCCTGGCTTGAGAACCCTGATATAAAAGTTGATGGTCTCGGACCGAACGACCTGCCAGACACTCTTATTATGCTGGGCCTCGTCGGTCTCCTGGATCCTCCGCGTAAAGAGGCTATCGAGGCAGTGGAGGAATGCCACGACGGTAACATCCGCGTCACCATGATCACCGGTGACCACAGAATCACAGCTGCGGCCATCGCCAAGATGCTTGGCATAGGAGACGGAAAGACCGCGACTACCGGTGCACAGATTGAAGAGATGGACACCGGTGCGTTGCGAGAATGCGTTCGCGGCGTTGATGTTTTTGCCCGGGCAAGCCCCGAGCATAAGCTCCGCCTTGTGGAGGCTATGCAAGCGAACGGGCAGATTGTGGCGATGACGGGCGATGGCGTAAACGATGCGCCCGCTCTCAAGAAGGCAGACATTGGCGTCGCCATGGGCATCAAGGGCACCGAAGTAACGAAAGAGGCTGCCGAGATGGTCCTGGCTGACGACAATTTCGCTTCAATCACAGCAGCGGTGAAGGAAGGACGCACCGTTTACAACAACATCGAGAAGGCCTTGCTTTTTATACTCCCGACCAACGTCGCAGAAGCATCAGTCATCGCCGTAGCGATCATTTTTGGCTTCACCATGCCGATTACGGCTCCCCAGGTTCTTTGGATCAATATGGTCACCTCGGTCGCGCTCGGCCTGGTAATCTCCTTCGAACCGCATGAGAGCGACGTGATGCACCGGCCACCGCGCTCGACAGACCGCCAGATCGTCACCGGGTTCGGTATTTGGCGCATCATATTTGTCGGATTGACGCTTCTGGCTTTCACGCTGTTAGCGTTCTTCTGGATTAAGTCGGACGGCGCATCAGACTCGCTCGCCCGAACGGTAGCAGTCAACGCCATCGCGCTGGGCCAAGTCTTTTACCTATTGAACAGTCGTTTCTTGCTCGACTCGTCGCTCTCCCTGAAAGCCCACACGGGCAACAAGTACCTGCCGTTTAGCGTTGCTGCTGTCGTGGTCCTACAAATCTTGTTCACATATGCAAAACCGTTTCAGGCGATTTTCGGCACCGAAGCCATACCACTCTGGGTATGGCCGTGGCTTTTCGCAGGCGGTTTGGTGTTTTTCTTGGTCGTCGAGACGGAGAAGCTCATCATCCGTTCTTCGGCTTCACTACGAAGAATCGTCACGGCGGTGGAGGCTGGCGCGTGATAGCAATCGAGAGCTGCTGACTCGAGGTTACGTTTAGCTGACTTGGCAACACGCGAAGCTTGTTTGTGTTCGAACTGGGTGCCCGTCGCCCGTGAAAAAGGAGTTCCACGACGATGACCCGGCATCCACCTTCTGCGATCACAGTCGCTGTCTTCGACACGAAGACTTACGATCGCGAGGCACTGCAGCAAGCCTCAGGTAGCAATAGTATTGAGTGGGATTTTCTCGAGTTCCGCCTGACGCAAGACACCGCCTCCGCGGCAAAGAATTCCCGAGCGGTGTGTGTATTTGTTAATGACCAGTTGGATCGACGTTGTCTGGAACTACTCGCAAAGCAAGGGGTAGAACTTGTGTCCCTTCGCAGTACTGGGTTCAATAACGTGGATCTCGACTCCGCCAAGGAACTCAAGCTTACCGTCACGCGGGTCCCTGTTTATTCGCCGCACGCCGTAGCTGAACATGCTGTTGCACTGCTGCTTACGTTAAACCGCAAGACTCATCGAGCATACAACCGCGTGCGCGAGCTGAACTTTTCGCTAAACGGGCTTGTCGGCTTCGACCTCTACGCCAAGACTGCCGGTATCGTCGGTACGGGCAAGATCGGGCGCGCCACTGGCCAGATTCTTCGAGGGTTTGGAATGAGAGTACTGGCTTATGACCCTTTCCCAAATGATGAATGGGCAAGGCAAACCGGAGTGGAATACGTTGACGATCCCTCCGTGTTGTTGCGGAGCTGCGATGTGATTTCGCTGCACGCTCCGCTCACCCCGGAAACCAAGCACACCATCCGTGAGGAGACGATTGAGTTGATGAGGCCCGGCAGCATACTCATCAACGCGAGTCGAGGAGCATTAGTCGACACCAAGGCATTGATTAAAGGACTAAAGTCTGGCCATCTGGCGGGCGTCGGGCTCGACGTATATGAGGAAGAGGAAGGCATCTTCTTCGAGGACTTGTCCGGCGAGATACTTCACGACGATGAATTGGCGCGGTTACTCACTTTTCCAAACGTGCTTATTACTTCGCACCAAGCATTCCTTACCCGCGAAGCATTATCTGAAATCGCTCACACGACTGTGAACAATATCTTGGCCTTGTCCGAACAAGGATCATTTGTCGAAGGCTCCGTGGTGACCTAACCATGACGTCTGTCTTAGCTCTTGCGAGCGTCTTTGACGCCGGAGCGTGATCGAGTGAATCACCCATGAACATCACCGTCCTCGGCGCTGCTCTTTATCCGTCACCTCTGAAGAGGTGGGTGAATGATTTGGAGCGTGTTCCTGCAATAATCGTTCGTCCCGTGGATTCGCCGCCAACGGATGGCCTCCTCTTTGAATTGGCAGGTCCGCGCGAACATCTCTTCTTTAATCCACCTGATACGCGCGCCGGAATTGTTACATGCGGAGGACTGTGTCCTGGGCTCAATGATGTAATCCGATCGCTGTTTTTCGAAATGCATCATGCTTACGGTGTAAAAGAGGTGCTTGGCTTCCGGTGGGGATATCAAGGGTTAGATCCGGAACATGGCGCAGAACCTTTCGTTCTCACATCTGAGTTGGTGGATGGAATTCATCTGCGAGGCGGCACAATTCTGGGCACATCGCGTGGTCCCGTGGACAAGGCCCGTGCTGTGGACAATCTAATCCGCCGTCGCGTGAATATCCTCTTCACCATTGGGGGTGATGGCACGCAGCGGGGGGCCCATGAATTCTTTAAGGAAGCGCAAAGGCGCGGTTACGCGCTGTCGGTGGTGGGGATCCCGAAAACCATTGATAACGATATCCCTTTTGTCGCGCGCTCTTTCGGCTTTTTCACCGCAGTTCAGGAAGCCGCCAACGTGTTACGGCGCGCCCATACTGAGGCGCGGAGTGTGCAGAACGGGATCGCTTTAGTGAAGCTCATGGGACGGCACGCTGGATTTCTGACTGCCGAAGCCTCGCTGGCGAGCCAGGATGTGAACTTCGTGCTCATACCCGAGGTGCCGTTTCGATTGGAAGGGGAAAGCGGATTTCTCGCTTCATTGGAGAAGAGGGTGGTGCACCGTGGGCATGCACTAATTGCGGTCGCCGAAGGCGCGGGACAGGAATTGCTGGGAAACACTGGAGATGAACGCGACACCTCCGGAAACGTCAGGCTGAGGGATATCGGTTTGTTCTTGTCCGCTAAGATCGAAGAATGGTTTAAAGCACGGAGAATTCCCTTCGTTATGCGCTACTTTGACCCGAGCTATATCGTTCGGAGTAGCCCGGACAACGCGGAAGATACGATTCTTTGTGATCGATTTGCGCGGTATGCTGCGCATGCTGGCATCGCCGGAAAGACCGGCTTGGTCATCGGTTTTTTGCACGATCACTTCATTCATGTCCCGATCGAACTCCTAGCGAACCAGCAGAAACGACTCGACCCCGACAGCCCGGTCTGGAGGGCCGTGCTCGCAGCTACCGGACAACCCCATCATTTCAAGTGAGTAGCGAAGAACGCCTCAAGAAACGAGATCTCGATGCTGATGGTATTGGGACTTCCTGCTCGTTGGCTAATCACTTTTGTCCCGAAGTTGTGCTGAACTACCGAGTGGATTTGTGAACTCCCGGAACTTGAGGAATTCAAGGCGATAATTAGCCTCGGGGTTTCGCGGAGAGGGACCGGCAACAAGCAACGCGATTGAGTCAGCGAGTTGATGTTCGTGCAGCCAGTTCTGGGCAAACTCGCGCCAGTTTTTCGGCTCCTCAACCAACTGGACAGGCTCCACTCCGTAGGAGAAGGCCAGTTCTTGACAAACTTTCGGGTCGTGGCTTATAGCGACAATCCAGAGCGATCGATTCAGACGCGAGATCATTCGGGCGGTCCTGCCCGATCGCGTGGGCACGAATATCGCAACGCTTGGGACAATATCCAAGGCGGTCTCCACGACCGAAGTAATAGCGTCCGCGAAAGTGGTCGGCGGACTCTGCTGCAGGCGGGTGCGAAGTTCTGCCAGCAGGACGGGCGAGCGTTGCGACTCAGTGTAGGCGGCAATCTTTGCCAGCATCGCCACCGCCTCCTCAGGATATTGACCGATTGCCGACTCAGCGGAAAGCATTACCGCATCAGTGCCGTCGAGGACAGCGTTAGCAACATCGGTCGACTCGGCCCTGGTCGGCAGGCGGCTCGCTACCATCGATTCGAGCATTTGTGTTGCAGTGATGATTGGTTTGCCAGCGACGTGAGCTCTAGCGATGAGCTGTTTCTGCAAGACTGCCATTTCCTCGATCGGAACTTCGACACCAAGATCGCCGCGCGCCAGCATTATTCCGTCACTTACATTCACGATTTCATCGAAGTGCTTGATGGCGTCCAACCGCTCAATTTTGGCGATGATGAAAGGTCGTTTGCCGGTGGCTGCCGCAACGTCTCTCACAGCTTCAATGTCACCAGCGTTCTCCACGAACGACTGGCTAACGGCGTCTACTCCTTGCTCCAACGCAAATTCAAGACAAGCCCGATCGTGGGCAGTAAAGGCACTGATACCGAGAACGGTTCCTGGCAGATTCAGGCCTTTCCGGGAGCGCAGTTCACCACCGATCAACACCTTGCAGTGAACCTCCTTACCTGAGACGGATTCGACGGTCAGTTGCACCAGGCCGTCATTGAGAAAGAGCTTACTGCCAGGCTTCACGACTCTCGGCAGATCCTTGAAGCTCACTGACACTCGTTTTGGATTTCCGACGATATCGTCGGTGGTCAGTGTGAAGCTCTCGCCTGCATGAAGTTCAATCGGCTCTGCTTCGATTTCGCCAACTCGCATTTTTGGTCCTGGTAAGTCGGCCATGATCGCCACAGGTCGGCCAACCGACTTCGCCGCCGAGCGGATGCGCTTCATGCGCTCCGCATGGCTATTGAGGTCGCCATGCGAGAAGTTAAGTCGCGCGACCTTCAAGCCCGCGCGGATAAGTCGTTCCAACATTTCCGTTGTTTCAGTCGCTGGGCCGATCGTGGCGACAATCTTAGTTTTGTTCTTGGGTAGCACCATCACTTTTTCTCTTAGTAAGAACTGCTGAGTGATATTTGCAGTCGGCGTGGATGCGGGCTATTCCTTCCTTCTTCCGAGTAAAGGGACGTTCCAAGACAAGAAAAAGATGGCCACTTCTAACGGGCGTGTCCGTTTCAATGCTCCTTTCGCTGCTCGCGTTTTGCGTGAGGTTGGCAGCCGCACTTGCACACTTCGAGCGGGGGGAACAGATGCCGAATCCGCGTCTTAGAGACAAAGAACTTAGGTGGTAGTGGTGAGTCGCCCACAACTCTCACTACAATTGGACGGCAAATGTAGGGCACGTCAATTACATCTGTTCACGCCCAGAAATCCACGTTGTCAAAAACCCAGAAATAGAGGCCTACTAATGCAATCTAAAACGCATCTCAATTGCATCCCAAAGAGGCCCAAGGTTGCTCGACGATCACCCTAAGGAGCCCGCTATGGACAATACGACAAGAGAAAACCTTTTGGCGGCGATGCACCAGGAAGCATTCGCGTACGCAAAATACATGCTGTTCGCAGAACATGCGCGTGAAAGCGGCAAATCTGAGTTGGCACAATTACTCGAGAAAACAGCCAAGGAAGAATTGGCGGAGCATTTCAAGGTGCAGGCCGGACTCGTAGGGCTTGTGCGCAGTGATACGGAAAATCTCGAAGACGCTATTCAGCGACATTCGTACGCAATTGAAACCATGTACCGCGATTTTGCGCAGCAAGCCTTCTCTGCGGGCGACAAAGCCGTCGGGGATCGCTTGGAAGAGATTCG
>CAZBCQ010000168.1:0-2406 GCA_964490255.1 uncultured Terriglobales bacterium
GCGACTGCATGACGCAAAGCCGCGCGGGCCAGCAAGCGTGTGGAATCCAGGATCGGAAGCGGCGAAATTTCGGGCGTGATGATGAGTGGAATCTCGGTGCAGCCGAGAATGACGGCGTCACAACCATCTTCTTTTGCCATGCGAGCGATCACCTTGACGAAGTAGTCCCGCGACTCAGGCAGGAATTGGCCTCTCACAAGTTCGTCGAAAATGATGCGATTGATCTTGACACGTTCTTTCTCCATCGGACGCCGGAATTCAAGGCCACGCACTGCAAGCTTTTCCGGATAGACATTGCTGTCGACGAGATATTTCGTCCCGGTCAGGGCAAGGCGCTTGTACCCTTTGCTGACTGCTTCCTCGGCAACCACCTCGGCGATGTGTAACCAGGGCAACGGCGACTGCGGGCGCACCAGCGGCAGAGCCTGATGAATGGTGTTGTCCGGACAAATCAGGAACTCCGCTCCGCCCATTGCCAATTTGCGCCCAGAGTCGAGCATGAGATCGGCGACGCCGCGCCAGTCGTCGCGGTCGATATGCTCCATGTAGAGTTGCAGGGCGTGAGTGTGCAGGCTCACTTCAGGATGACCGTGCTTGCCCAGCAGGTGTTCGCCTTCAGCGCAGACGGTGCGGTAACAGAGCGCAGCGCCTTCGGCACTGCATCCGACGATCCCGATGTGCTTAGGCAATCTGTCCTTCAGTGGCTGAACACCGATGTCCCATGGCGGTAAGATACCGGTTTTTATTTCAGGACCATACCTCAGTTCTTGTCAAACCGGCATGACAGTTGTTCAAGGTTTGTTACTTGCTGGCCACTGTTATCAGCAGCCACCCGCTGCCGCCGCGTATTTGCAGGTTGCGGTCGGATGTGATCGAGATGTTGCCAAGCGGAGGAGTCGCTCCCGAGTTGGCAATTCTGGCGCTGCCCAAATCGTATGTGCCACAGGCAGAGCTGGAGAAAATCCAGACGGCCTGTGGTCGATCATAGCCAGGGCCGCCCGCGCACCCAGCATCGACGTTCGGCGTAAGCTTGATCATCACTGAGCTAGCCTCCAGCCACGTGCCGGTAAGGCCGCTAGGAGTACCGGCTTTGCCCTGTCCGCGATTCACCACATCTCCGCCGACCTGGCGTGTTACCCACTGGCTTGCAGGTTGCATGTCTGGATTGGAATTGATCGGCAGTTGTGCCTGGGCGACGCTCTGCATGGAAGCCACGGCAAGGACAGCCGCGGTCAGAGGAATGGTGCGTCCACGATCCTGGATCGTCTCGAACTTGAGGACAAGGCTCGAACCACTATCCGATTTGCCGGCACTCACTACGTGACCGGTGACACGCGAACCCTTGCTGATGGTGAAGCCCAAGGGCGTCGCAACGTCCTGCATCACCTTGCCGTCGATGTTTTTCCCCGCCTTATCTTTGTCGGCATTGAGGCCTGTATTCAGCATGACAGGAATGACTGTTCCCGCTGGAAGCTCCTGTCCGATCGCAAGAGTCGATAGCAGCAAAACGACTAAGATTCGACCCAACCCCATAATCACCTTGTTTGCATAAGAATGCTGCATAAACGTCAAATCCTCAGGAGTTCGCGATAGAACGATTGTAGCGGGCGAGTATAACAATTCGGCAAACATCGATGCCGTCGGCCTGCCCGTCTGACTGTTCATCGGCCGAACCTGTTTCGTGCGCGTCCTTGCCATATGAGTAAAACACGCGCGGAATTCCCGTCGTTGTGGGAAACCTTTCTAGCGCTCCATCCTTCCGAACTCACAGCCACTGATGTCTGAAGAAGAGGATATAGGAAGGCCTTTGAAGGAGGCTCGGATGAATAAGTACACGGCAGAGGCTCTGGGCACATTTGTCTTGGTCTTTGGAGGAGTCGGAAGCGCTGTTCTGGCCGGACAAAAGATTGGCGCGGTCGGCGTTGCGTTTGCTTTTGGACTGTCGCTTCTGGCGATGGTTTACACCATTGGTCCGATCTCCGGATGTCACATTAACCCGGCGGTAACAGTCGGGGTTCTGTTAGCGCGCAAAATCGGCGGCCGCGACGCCATTGGATACATCGTTGCGCAGATTATCGGCGCAATCATCGCGGCGGCGATCATTCTCGCGATTGCCAAAGGCTTGCCGGGTGGTTACGACGCAAGCGCCGCCGGCTTGGGAGCGAATGGCTATGGCACTCATTCGCCGAGCGGGTTTTCGCTGGGCGCGTGCTTTCTCGCAGAGATCGTTCTCACCATGTTCCTGGTGCTCACCGTACTGGGCTCGACCGATGTTCTGGCTCCGGTGGGCTTCGCTGGAATCCCAATCGGATTCGTGCTCACGCTCATCCACCTGGTCGGAATCCCGATCACGAATACATCGGTGAATCCGGCCAGAAGCATTGGTCCGGCGCTGTTTGTAGGAGG
>CAZBCQ010000168.1:2506-9202 GCA_964490255.1 uncultured Terriglobales bacterium
GTGTGCCCGTTGCGGGGCCACGGCGCTAGTCCAAGTCGAAGCGCTCCCGCCGTTATTGTGGCGACGAGGCACAGTTCGGGCAATTGGCCGCGCGTATGTGCCCACCCGTCCCCTGTTTTTCCCGCTTTTGCACGTTCTTCGCCATCTCCCTATAATCGCTAACGATTTTGGCTACCCCTCGTCTAAGTCCTTGCGAGCCAGAAGATAACCTCTGGTGCGCAGGATAGAAGAAGCAGCTGCTAAGCGCGGAGTCAGGCGCAGTGAGCACGACGGTCTAAAGACGAAAAGATCGTCGGCAGAGGACGAGGTGAGCGGGATCATGCCGGCCGAGACAATGGCGTTTCCCTTGTCGGTTGGCGCAACCCAGGTGGCTGAGCGCAGTGCTCAGTCCCGGTTCCCGAACGACAAGCCTTCATCCTGGAGACCGATGCTCGGGCAACGACAAGGCCGTATCGACGACACCGCGCTGATACGCCAGGCGCAACAAGGCGATCGTGCCGCTTTTGAAGAACTGGTCCGCCAATACGACCAGGCCGTACTTCGACTGGCGATGAACCTGACGGGTTCGCCCGACGATGCGCAGGACATCTATCAGGACGCGTTCCTGAAGGCCTACCGCAGCCTCGGGAACTTCCGCTTCGAGTGCTCCTTCTATACCTGGATCTACCGGATCGTTACGAACTTGTGCCTCGATCACCTGCGCAAACGGCAAGTGCGCAAGGAAGATGCGCCGGTCACGACCGACGCGGACGGCGAAGAGTTCAACGTGCTCGATCAGGTCGCCGACGCGCGGCCGACGCATCATCCGGAACGCGATCTGTTGCGGCGGGAGCTAGGCACAAAGATCGGAGCAGCGCTGCAGAAACTGACGGTACGCGAGCGCATGGTATTCGAGCTCAAGCATTACCAGGGATTGAAGCTGCGCACGATCGGCGAGATTTTGAATACGACGGAAGAAACGGCGAAGAACACGCTGTTCCGGGCAACACAGAAGTTACGGCAAGCACTGGCAGAGATGAGGTAAGTATGAACTGCGAATGGGTCAAGGCAAACATCACGCTCTATAGCTACGACGAGCTCACGGACGACGCGCGCATCGAGTTGGAACAGCACGTTCAGCGCTGCGCCGATTGCGCGACCGAGCTGAAGTCGGTGCAGGAGTTCCGCGAGGAGATGTCGGCGTTGCCGCGCCTCGAGCCCTCGCCAAGCTTTGTTGCGGCATCGCGAATGCGCTTGCAGGAAGCCCTGGAAACAACGGAGCAGGAACGGGGATGGAGGCGGCTGTTTTTCGATCCGACGGCGTGGTTGCGGCAAATGAAGTTCTCGCCGGCGCTGGCAACGGTGCTGTTAATGATCGGATTTGCGGGCGGTGGATTGACGGCTTACCAGATGGGACGAAACAGCGGGTCGAATGCTGGAAATGTTATTCATCCGATCAGCACCTCTACAACGGCTTCAACCGCACCCGAGACGATGTCCATCGCCGGAATCAGAGGGATCACACAGGATCCCAACTCCAACAAAGTTGAAATCAAGTTCGATTCGCTGCAGCCGCAGACAGTCGAAGGCAATCTGAACGACGCGCGCATCCAGCAATTGCTGCTATACGCGGCGCGAAACAACACGAACTCCGGATTGCGCCAGGATTCGATCGACTTGCTCACACAACGTCCGCAGGATGCGGCAATTCGTGAGGCGCTGGTGTCTGCGCTGCGCTACGATACCAACCCCGGTGTACGGATCAAGTCACTGGAAGCGCTCGGTCCTTACGTGAAAAATGATGTCACCGTTCGTGACGCGATGATTGAAGCCGTCCTGCACGACAGCAATCCCGGCGTTCGTGCCGAGGCGCTGCACGAACTGCAACCGGTGAAGGCCGACAGCAGCGTTCGCATGGCACTGCAGTATCTGGCAGATAAGGACAAAGACACATTCATTCGGCGGCAGTCGCGAAATATGCTGAACACAACGCCGGAGATCGATTAACCGAGCTTTGCGGGAGACCGCAAGGAAAGGGACCAACCAAGGGGAATTTGAGCAGTCTGGTGGGAGTCAGGAGCTAACGTTGAAACCGATCAATAAATTCGCGGCAGTTGTGGTTTGGGTGGCTATAGCCGCTGCTATCCCCGCACTGGCGCAACAATCCCGAGTGTATCGCGACGGCAATGCCTGGGTAGAAGAGGTGACGGGCACCATCACCGACGTCAGGCAGCTTCGAGTACAAACGGATGTGGGCTCGGTACAGGTGCAAGGCGGGAATCAGAACGAGATTCAATACGTTATCAAAAAGCGTTCTTATACTGGTTCCGAGGAAGACGCCCGCCGCAGCTTCGAGCGTTTCAGGATTACGGCCACTCGTCGGGGCGATGTCGCCATGTTCGAGGGTAATTCCGAAGGCCGCAGCCACAGAATGAACGCCGATTTCAATTTGACCGTGCCTCGCGATTTGGGTTCCGTAAAGATCGAAACCGAAGGTGGTGCTGTCAATGTGCGCAACATCGCTGGAACCGTCTCGACCCAAACTGGTGGCGGTGCCATCTCGCTCGACCAACTGGGAGGTCCCGCAACAGCGGAGACAGGTGGCGGCGCCATCAATGTTGGCACGACCTGGAACGATCTGCACCTCGAGACTGGTGGCGGTGCGATCAACGTGAGCTCCGTAAAGGGCAGGCTGATTGCCTCCACCGGCGGCGGATCCATCTCTGTGGGTTCGGCAGGTTACGTTTCTGCGGAGACTGGCGGCGGCGGTATTGAAATCCGGCAGTGCAATGGGGATGTGAAGGCTGAAACCGGTGGTGGCAGCATATCGGTCAGTGATGTTGCGAATCACGCCGTGCTGGAAACCGGGGGCGGCAGCATCCGGCTGTCTGGAGCCAAAGGTCCGGTGCATGCCGAGACCGGGGGCGGCAGCATCGAGCTATGGAAACTGATGCAGGGCGCCAGAGCTACCACGGGTGCTGGCACGATTACCGCGGAGTTCCTCGGCAACAGCGGCGACGTATCAACCTTGGAGACATCTACGGGCGACGTCATCGTCTACCTGTCGCCCAACGTTCACATCACCGTGCACGCGACCATTGAGACGGCGATGGGTCACAAGATCCGGAGCGATTTTCCGGAGCTGAAGATTACCTCCGAAGGGGAAGGTTACGGACCCAAAACGATGTATGCCGAAGGCAGTCTGAACGGCGGTGGACCTGAGCTCAAAATCGTAACGAACCTGGGCAATATCGAATTCAGAAAGGCAGGAAGGTAGTGATCGGGGGTGGGAATTCTCACGTTGGCTTCGCAAACGTGGGGCGGAACCGAGTGAAGCTGGAGGGAATTCACCCAAGGAAACCATCATGCGGACAGCAGTATTTGTAAATCTCATAATTCTGACAGTTGCAGCGTTTGCGCTTGCGCAGGTCGCGCCAACGGCTCCAGTTGCGCCCATAGCCCCGGTTGCTCCGGTACCTGCCATCGCGCCGCCTGCGCCAGTGGCGCCAGTACAGATAGCCCAAGAGGTTCCACCAGCGCCCCCGGCGGCACCAGCCGCACCAGCAGCACCCGCCGCTCCGGCTGCCCCCGCTGCGCCAGCGGCACCCGCCCGGTCGGGATCGTATCTTGGGATCGATCCGAACGACGTCACCCACGATGACATGGGCCGTCTGAAGCTGAGTCAGCCTCGGGGCGTGGAGATCACAACGGTCGACCAGGACAGTCCTGCTGGGAAAGCCGGTCTTCGCGAAGAAGACGTGATTCTGTCGTTCGACGGCCACCAGGTAAACAACTCAGGGGACCTGAGGCGATTCATCCGGCAAACGCCCCCGGGACACACGGTGAAGATCGGCATCAGCCGCGATGGCCAGATGCAGACAGTTCCAGTGCAGCTGGCAAGCCGCAAGGAAGCCTTCAATTACAACTACAATTACAACTATCATTTCAATCCGCCCAATATCCCGCCAATAAACATTCCCGAGCCTCCTGTCATAGTTGTGGTGGAACGGCGCAGTGGCTTGGGGGTTGAAACGCTAACAGGCCAGCTGGCGCAATATTTTGGGGCGAAGAGTGGACATGGCGTCCTGGTGCGCTCCGTGGATCGCGGGAGCAATGCCGAGGCCGCGGGCTTCAAGGCAGGCGATGTAATCATCGCGGCAGGTAACTCATCGGTGGACAACGTCGCCGATTGGAGCCGTGTGCTTCGTCAGCAGAGTGGCAAAGTGAGCGTAAAAGTTCTGCGTGACCGTCGTGAGCAGACTCTGAGCTTCAACGTCCCCGAGCGGTCGCGTAGCGATGCCCGGGGCTCGTTCACCATGCCCGATATGGGCGAACTCAATAAGCAGTTAGCTGAGCTTCGTCCGGAAATTGACCGGGAAGTCGCGCGAGCACAGGAAGAAGTGAAGCGCGAGATGGAATTGCATCGCAAAGATCTCGAGCAACTGAATTCCGAGCGCGTGAAGGCCGAGATGGAACGCCTGCGGCCGGAAATCGAGCACGAGATTGCCCGCGCCAACGAAGAAGCCAAACGGGCAATGCAACTCAACCAGAAAGATCTGCAAAAGCAGATGGAGCAGATGCGCAAGGAATTGGAGAAATCACTCCGGGATCTGAAAAATCACGACGAGCAATAGACATCAGATTGATTCGCTAAGCCCCGCATTCCCAAGGTGCGGGGTTTTTGTTTGCGAACACATTGTTTGACATTGCTGATTGTGCGCCCTAACCTTTTCGCGAGACCAACATGAAAGTTTTCGTTATCGGAAGTGGTGGGCGTGAACATGCAATCATATGGAAGTTGCGGCAAAACCCGCGTGTAACGCAGATTTTTTGCGCGCCGGGAAATGGCGGCATCTGCGAGGAATCCGAATGCGTTCCCGTTGACGTCAAGAACATTGACGCGCTCGTCCAGGCCGCCAATCGTATTCAGCCGGATCTGACTGTGGTTGGGCCGGAAGTCCCGCTGGCGCTTGGAGTGGTCGATGAGTTCCGTCGACGCGGTTTCCGGATCTTTGGGCCGACCGCGGCAGCCGCCCGACTCGAATCAAGCAAGATCTTCGCCAAGGAATTCATGCAGCGCCATCGCATTCCGACGGCGCACTTCGCCATCTGCACGACACCGAACGAGATCAAGGAAGCCCTGCCGCATTTCGGAACACCAATCGTAGTGAAAGCCGATGGGCTCGCCGCCGGGAAAGGCGTAGTGATTGCGCAGAGCCGCGAAGAAGCCAGCGCCGTTGCCAACGAGATGCTTGCCGGAAAGATGTTGGGCGAAGCTGGCGCGCGTGTGGTCCTGGAGCAGCATCTGGAAGGGGAGGAGTTGTCGTTCCTGGTCATCAGCGATGGCGAACGCGTGGTGCCGCTGGTGGCAGCGCAGGATCACAAGCGCGTAGGCGACAACGACACCGGTCCCAACACCGGCGGCATGGGTGCATATTCGACACCGAAGATTGTCGATCCGCAGATGCGCGAATGGCTGCTGAACCACGTGGCGCGTCCGGTGGTGAATGCCATGCGCGAAGAAGGCGCGACCTTCACCGGAATCCTCTATTGCGGGCTCATGATGACGGCCCGCGGTCCGATGGTGCTGGAGTTCAACTGCCGTTTCGGCGACCCGGAGACACAGCCAATCCTGATGCGGCTGGAAAGCGATCTCCTCGGCGCTTTCATCGCGTCGGCGGAGGGGCGAATCAGCGAGGGCGACTTCAAGTGGTCGGACGATTCAACCGTTTGCGTCGTACTGGCTTCGCGCGGATATCCTGACGCTCCAGAACTCGGGAAGGTGATCTCGGGTATCGAGGAAGCGGAGAAAGTTGAAGGCGTGAAGGTGTTCCATGCCGGTACACGCAAGGAGAACGGTGTATTCGTGACCAGCGGCGGCAGGGTGCTGGGTGTTACTGCACGCGGGGTGGACCTGAAAACGGCCGTCTGGCGTGCTTACGACGCGGTCGGCAAAATCAGCTTCGAAGGCATGCACTACCGCAAGGACATCGCCAGCCGCGGGCTGAAGTGAGCGGCTGAATCCTAAGCCGCGATTCTCCCGTCTAATCGCCGAGAGGGCATGCATGAGCACAGGGCTGGGCGTCTCGTTTGCCGACCTGTTCGCCTACGAAGAAGAGGATTCGAACCACTGGGAAGAGTGGTTTCGGGCCAACGCTCCCGCTCTGAGCGCCCGCGTTGAATTGAAGCACACGCTCCGCAACAAGCTGTTCCACATCTTCAGCGTGGCCCAACGAAACGCAGAGCGACTGCTGGGCGAAGAGATGACGCCCGACCGAGAACTGCAGGCGCGAACGCTCGACGAACTCTTTGATATTGGCCGGCTCGCTCGCAAGAAGTATCGCGAGTATCTTGCCAGTGCTACCGAAGAGCAGCTTGCGACCCCTCAGACATACGACAGCATCACCATAGGCGAGTTCACGGCTACGCCGCGAAAGCTGCTGCTCCATGGCGCGATTCACAGCATCCGCCACTGGGGACAGATCGCAACCTTATTGCGCCAGCAGGGCTACGAAGTTGGTTTTCAACACGATGTCATCTTCAGCAAAGTGATTTCGTAAGAACGAATCTGCGGTGCCCCACATCTGCCTTCCTCCGGCAGACGTGGGACGTGAACGACCGCAAAATCCGCATTCGCATATGCGATACTGGATATATGCCCACCGCTGAGGAGACCTCTCCCAAGTCCGTGAAAGTCAATGTGACTGCGGGCACCGG
>CAZBCQ010000169.1:0-5225 GCA_964490255.1 uncultured Terriglobales bacterium
TGCGAGCGCGCGACAGCTACGTCGATGGCTTGTGCCTGCGTGGTCTTGAGCTGCGTCTCTGCCTGCGCGACGTCGACCTCAGAAGCAACTCCGCCGTGGAAGCGGTTGAGGGTGAGTTGCAGGGCCTCTTTGAACGCCTCCACGGTTGAAGTCAGCAACTGTTCTTCCGCATCCAACCCACGCAACTGGAAGTAATCCATAGCAAGTTCCGCATGCAGGCTGAGGCTCACGTTCTGAACATCGCCAAAACTTGCTTGCGCGTTTTCACGGCTCTCTTCTACGGTGCGGCGAACGCGCCCCCAAAGATCAGGTTCATAGCTCACATCTATGGGAATGATGAAATCGTTGAATGTCTTGCCAGCTGTAGTCGTGAGTAGCGGGCGATTGGCGGATGAACGCGTACGTGTTGCGGAAGGATCCGCAGACACCGTGGGATAGTAATCGGCACGGTTGAACTTGATGAGGGAACGAGCTTGCAGGAATTGCTGTTGCGCAGCTTTGAGGCTCTGGTTCGAAACGTTGATCTGCGCCTCCAGCGAATTCAGCTGAGGGTCGCCGAAAATCTCCCACCAGTTTCCCTTAACCATCTGGTCCGAAGGTTGAACCGGTTTCCAGTCGCCCGTTTCTTTGTATTCCGGAGGAGCGGGGACAGGTGGACGTTGGTACTTCGGACCCACGGTGCAACTCGCAAGGAGCATCGCCGCGAGCAGAGCGAAAGCCGATGGAACAACGGTTCGCGTAACGCGCGGACGTCTGGGAGTAGACATCAGAGTCCTCCCGCAACCGCTGCTTTAGCCATTCGTACCGGCTCTCCGGAGCTGATCGAATCGGGCGGGTTCAGAACCACAGATTCGCCGCCTTTCAGCCCAGAGACGATCTCAATGCGATCACCGAAATCATGACCGGCGGTCACTGGGACCAATTGCGCATGATCGCCGTTCTGGACGATGGCGATGCGCAAGCCTTCCGAACGAAAGAGGAGCGCGCTTACCGGAACTGTGAACGTTGAAGCTCCGCCAGGCAGTTTCAGATGAACCTCGGCATATGAGCCACTGAATAAAGTGCCAGTGGGATTATCGACTGAGATTTCGACAAGCAGGGTGCGAGTAGCCGGGTCGATAGCGTTGGCCGTTCGCACCAGCTTGCCGTCAAACTGGCGGCCCGGGAATTCCGCCAGTGTCAATTGCGCCATCATGCCGGCGCGAACAGCTTTGGAGTAGGTTTCCGGCACATTGGCGTACACGCGCAGTTTCTGCGGCTGCGCAATCTGGAACAACTGCGTGGTCGGACCGCCGCCGCTGCCGGAGTTGATGAGCGCGCCGACGTCTGTATTGCGAACGGTGATTATGCCGTCGAACGGTGCGTAGATTTTCTGGAACGACTGCAAGGACTCCAGCTGCTGCACGTTTGCGGAATTCGACTGCACGATGGCCTGGTTCGCGTTGTAGGTTCCCACGGCATTGTCGGTATCCTGTTGGGCGACAGAGTTCGTCTTGAGCAATCCTTGATAACGTTCTGCGGTGATGCGCGAGAGATTGAGATTTGCCTGCGCTGTCGCCAAGTTTGCGCGTGCCTGCTGCAGTTGGTGATCGATCTCCGGCGTTTCGATTTCGGCGAGCAGCTGTCCTTTCTTAACGTGCGCTCCGATGTCGGCATACCACGCTTTGAGATAGCCATTGGTTCGCGCGTAGATAGGCGCAACGATATACGGCTGAACGTTCGCAGGCAGTACGAGTTCCTGCGCAGGCGCGGTCGGCTGCGGTTGCACAACGGCGACTGTTGGAATCGCCATCTGCGTAGTTTCTGTCTTGAGAGCCTCGCGCGCTTTCACGCGAGGTAATACGCCGCCAACATAAACCGCGGCAACGAGCAGGAATGCCAGCACACCGACGAGCGCGTGCCGTTGTTTTCCTTTCCGGTGCACTGGCTTTTCGCTGGACTCCGGATCTGAGCTGACGATCTCTTCTTCAGGTGACTGGCCGATATTCATGAAAGACCCCAAATGAATTCAAAATAGCTATGCAGCTTGCGTTTCCTCTTCCTCTACCCGGGTGCGAGAGCGAAGCCCATGCACGACACTGAAGAAGACGGGAACAAAAAATAGAGTTGCTGTGGTGGCAAAGAGTAAGCCGCCGATAACCGCTCGACCCAAGGGTGCGTTTTGCTCGCCACCTTCTCCGAGGCCGATTGCCATTGGGACCATGCCGATCATCATCGCCAGCGCCGTCATCAACACCGGGCGAAAACGAGTGAACCCAGCCTCAAGCGCCGCAGCGACGGCGTCTTTGCCCTCCTGCATCTGTTCGGTAGCGAAGCTGACGACGAGAATGCTGTTTGCGGTCGCCACGCCCATGCACATGATGGATCCAGTCAATGCCGGAACGCTCAGCGTGGTGCCCGTAATGAACAGGATCCATGCAATGCCAGCGAGCGCAGCAGGCAGAGCCGAGATGATGATGAAGGGATCCAGCCAGGACTGAAAATTCACCACGATAAGCAAGTAGACCAGCAGGATCGAAAATGCCAGTCCTGCGAGCAGTCCGATGTAAGACGAGCGCATGGTCTGCACTTGTCCGCGAATGATGACGCGCGATCCGCGTGGCAGCTGGCTCTGAGTGTCGTTCACGATTTTCGAAATCTGCCGCGAGACCGCTCCCAGGTCACTGCCTTGCACCGCACCGTAAATGTCGACGACCGGTTGAATGTCGTAGTGCGACACCACAGCCGAGCCCACTCCGCGCTGGATCGAAGCAAGGCTAGCAAGGATTTCAGGGGGAGCGGTTGGATTCGCGCCTGTGATCGGAATGTTTTCCAGATCCTGAAATGAGTTCACCCGGTATTGCGGCGTCTGCGTTGCGATCTGATAGCTGACATGATTCTTCGGATCGAGCCAAAAGCTGGGTGAGGTTTGGAAACTCCCGCTCAGGGAAACCAGCAGATTGCTGGCAACATCGCGCTCGGTGTAGCCGATGGCGTTAGCCTTGGTGCGATCGACATTAATGTGTAATTTCGGCTGATCGGTAGGTTGTTGTATGCGCAGATCCGCCGTGCCGGGCACATTGCGTACCTTCTGCAAGAGCATGCCCGCATATTGTTCGTTACCGTCCCAATCATTGCCCACAATCTGAATGTCGATCGGGGCAGGCAATCCGAAATTAAGGATTCGGCTGACGATATCGGAGGGGAGAAACGCGAAGGTCACACCGGGGAAGTTGGCAGCCAGACCTGCGCGCAAGTCATGTATGTATTTAGCAGTCGGATGATGGTCTGCGGACAAACTCACCAGGATGTCGGCGTCTTCGGGACCGATCGGAGCCGAACTGCTGTATGACAAGTTGATGCCGCTATAGGGCAATCCAATGTTGTCGATGACGCTGACTATTTCGTGGGACGGAATCTGTCCGCGAATGTACTGATCTATAAGATCGCACAGGCGTGCCGTGTCTTCGATGCGAGTGCCGGTCGGGGCTCTGAGGTGCAACGTGAATTGGCCACTGTCGACGGCGGGGAAGAAGTCCTGTCCGAGCCACGGGACGATCATCACGAGCGACAGAGCGGCGAATCCCATGAATGCGAGCAAGAATGTCCGCCGGTGATGAAGGCAGCTTTCGAGCAGGCCGTGATAGCGATCACGAAGGCGTTCGAATGATTGTTCGAAACGAAATTGCAGACGAACGAGAGGATTCTTGCTGTGCGCGGGAATGTGACCAGCTTCCTGCTCGTGTCCACGCAGTAAGTACTTCGCCATGGTTGGGACCAAGGTGCGCGAGAGCAGGTAGGAAGCCATCATCGCAAATACGACCGCTTCGGCGAGGGGAACAAAGAGATATCGTGCGACGCCGGTCAGCAGGAACATCGGAGCGAACACGATGCAGATTGATAGCGTGGACACAAATGCGGGCACGGCGATCTGTGCAGCGCCATCCAGAATGGCGTGCTCAATCTCTTTTCCTTCTGCGATGTTTCGGTTGATGTTCTCAATTTCAACGGTGGCATCATCGACCAGGATGCCTACGGCTAATGCCAATCCGCCAAGTGTCATGATGTTGATCGTTTCACCAAGCGCACTGAGAACAAGGATTGAGCACAGGATGGAGAGAGGAATCGAAACCGCGATGATGAGCGTGCTCCGCCAACTACCGAGGAAGATAAGGATCATCAGTCCCGTAAGGCAGGCCGCAATCAGCGCCTCACGAACCACGCCGCTGATTGAGGCACGAACGAAGACGGACTGATCTGCCAGCGGGTCAATTTGCAGATTCGGCGGTAAGGAGGCCTTGATCTGTGGCAGCAAAGCCTTAATCCCCGAGATCACGTCCAGCGTCGAGGCGTTCCCGGCTTTTTGAACGGTCAGCAGCGTGGCACGCTGGCCGTTCACCCTTACTATATTTGTCTGCGGCGGGAAGCCATCTCGCACCCATGCGACATCGCGGACATAGGTCGTGGTGCTGCCAACGGTCTTGATCGGCAGGTTGTTCAGCTCGGCAATCGTTTTTGGCGCGCTGTTGATGTCAACGTCGTATTCCTTCGTGCCGATCTTTGAGGTTCCGCCAGGGACGATGAGATTCTGAGCGCTGATGGCGTTGACTACGTCTGAGGGAGACAGGCCCCGTGCCTGAAGGGCGGTGGTGTCTAGATCCACCTGCACCTGGCGCTGCTTTCCTCCATATGGATACGGGACAGCCGCCCCAGGAATCGTGACCAGGCGGGTGCGGATAAAGTTCAGGCCGAAGTCATTGAGTTGTTGCTCCGAGAGACCCTGGCCAGAAAGCGCCAGTTGCAAGATAGGGACGCTCGACGCGCTGTAGCTGATGACAAGAGGAGGCGTGGTGCCGGGCGGCAACTGTCGGAGCTGCGTCTGAGACACCGCCGCAATCTGGGCAATAGCTCTTTCCACGCTGGCGGTTGGTTGGAAGAAGACCTTGACGACGGCAATTCCTGTCAGCGACTGTGACTCGATATGCTCGATGTTGTCCACAGTCGTGGTCAGGTTGCGCTCCGTGATCGACACGATCCGGTCGCTCATGTCCTGCGAGTTGAAGCCGTTGTAATTCCAGATGATGCTGACGACAGGTATGTTGATATTGGGAAGAATGTCGGTAGGCGTACGAAGAATGACGAGCGGCCCAAGGATCAGCAGGAGCAGAGCGAGCACTACAAAGGTATAAGGACGACGTAACGCGAGCCGGACAATCCACATCTTTTCACCAGGACGCCCGGAGGAA
>CAZBCQ010000169.1:5325-9179 GCA_964490255.1 uncultured Terriglobales bacterium
TAGTGCCGGACAGCTCCCGTGTGAGGCGGAGCCTATGGTCTGGGATGGAGAAGAGCGAAGAAGCTCTCAGCGTGCTCGCTGCACGCTGCCGATTGAGCTGCGCACTGAGGGCGGAGCTTATCCGGCGCAGGCGGAAACCACCGACGTTGGTCTGACCGGTTGCTACGTAGCTACGATGTTTCCGTTGCCGATTGGCACTAAGCTCAAGGGCGCATTGTCCATTGGCTCGCGCAGGATCGCGGTGAAATGCGAAGTCATTACGATGGACCCGAGCCTGGGGAATGGTATCAAGTTCACGGGAATGTCGGAGGGGGATCAGGCCGAGCTGAAGGGCTATCTGGAGAACGCCGCGCCCGAGTCAGGGTCGGATGAGGGCTACATCATTCGGTAGACATTTCCAAATGCAGATGTTCTTCGTTCAGCCGCGACCTGAGGGCGCGACAGAGACTCCGCCAGGGTTGACTCAGAATGACGTCGCTGGTGATTTGGGCCTCGCGCAGAATGGGAGTTCGCGGGCGAGGGCAGCCGCGCTACCTACAAGCCTTTCTTTTCGATCATCCGTGCCGTGAGGGCGACGCCATCGCGGCCATCGTGAAGCTTCAGAGAAAAAACGAGGACATTCCATTGCCAGCGCGAACTGCGAGTGGGTAGCTGCGGAAGACCGCGGAATCCGCGATCGATGTAGGTTTCGTGGGTGTCGGCTACAGTGCGAATCACTTCTTTCCAGCCATCGCCGAGTTCGGGGAACTGCTCGAACATATTCTTGCCGACAAACCAGCTACGCTTGCGTTCGAAGAACGACGCGAAGTAGTCGTTCACGTACTCGAAATTGCCGTCGCGGTCGAGGATTTCGAAGACGACGTCTTCGCCCATGGAAAGGCTGATACGGCTGTAATAGAAGTCACGGGCGTCGACCACCACGGGCTTGCCACGACGTTTAGCCTCGAATGTGTGAAGTGCGGTAAGTAGATCGTTGACCGAGCTGTATCCCTTCAGCAGGTGAATATCGGCAATTCCGCCAAAACGGCGTTCGAGGGTCGCCGACATAATAATGATGGGAACCTCGGGACGTTTCTTTCGAAGGGTATCGGCAACTTCGGTGCCGAATTGGCCGGCGCCGAGATGGTAATCGAGTACGGCGATGTCGATGTCCTGCAATTTGGCGGCGGCGTCTTCAATCCGAGACGTGGAGACCACTTCGTAGCCATTCTGGCGGAGAATCGTGGCGCGGAGAAGAAGGTTGTCTTCAAGGTCGTCCAGCAACAGGACGCGAATAGGCTTGCTTTCGTCCTTTTTGCCTTCTCCGATTTGGCGAATGTCGGCCATGAGAACCGTTGTTCAGTTTTTCAGTTCTTCAGTTTGTGAGCAAAGTCCAACTAAGGCGCGGCTTTTTCCTTTGAGCCCAGAGCACGAATCGTTTTTGCGAGTTCCGGCAATTTGTTGAAGACAGCAACCGCCCGCAGCCATTGACGATTCTCGATCGCAGGATAGCCGCTGACTGTGGTTCCCGCGTCCACGTCATTGGGGATGCCACTTTGAGCGGTGGCGATCGCTCCGTCTCCAATTTTGCAATGTCCCGCGACCCCAACTTGTCCGGCGAGAATGACACGATTGCCGATTTCCGTGGATCCCGCCAGGCCGACTTGCGCACATAACAGAGTATCTTCGCCCACTTTGCAACCGTGACCGATCTGCACAAGATTGTCAACCTTCGTGCCCGCGCCGACACGTGTTTCGCCGATGCTGGCGCGGTCAATGCAGGCGTTCGCCTGGACTTCGACGCGGTCACCGAGGATTGTGGGACCGGACTGAACGATCTTCTGCCAGTGATTGCTCTCGTCCTTTGCGAAGCCGAAACCGTCGGCTCCGATGATGACTCCGTTTTGCAGAACAACATCGTCCCCGAGTTGACAGAACTCACGAACTACGGCGTGCGCGTGCGCGAAGAAGTTGTTACCGATGCGAGCGCCACGATAGATCACGGCATGAGGGAGAATGACGCAGTGATCGCCGATGAGTACGTCTTCATCGATCACGACATAGGCGGCAATGGAGGCGTTCGCACCAATTCGCACCGAAGAGTGAATTTGTGCGGTGGGATGAATGCCAGGTGCATATTTCGGCGGCTGATAAAAAAGTGCGAGAGCGCGTGCGAAGGTCAGGTAGGGATTCGAGCTGCGTAGGGTAGCCAGAGGCGCAGCAGGGAACTCCTCGGAGACGATCACGGCAGAAGCCCTAGTAGTCTTCACGACAGAAGCGTACTTCGGGTTGGCGATGAACGTAATCTGCCCCGGACCAGCTTCTTCGATTCCGGCGACTCCGCTGATGTCGGTATCGTCGCCATCGAGATGAACATTCAGTTGGGATGCGATTTGCGAGAGTTTCATGACGAAGGCGCTGCAATGTCGCGCAGCGAATGACAAAGAGTGCAGCGCACAGATGATTCTACTAGAACAACTTAGACCGTATATTGCGCTCTTTCGGCAATAGCCTCCTGCGACTGTCGCTTGCAGATTTATGTGACAGCGAGACATCCGGACAAGGTGAAAGGGATTCGTACGGAAGCGAAGTTAGGAGCTCGTCGATGCGGCGTATCTGTCTGTGTCTTTTCGTATTGTTGTCCGTGTCAGCATTCGCGCAACAGGAATATGTGGGGCGTTTCAGCGCGTTTGGCGGCTATTCGTTCCTGGATTCGCCGAAACTCAATTTGTTCGAAAATGGCTTTGATGTGACCTTTGGGGTCAACATAAAACGGTGGCTTGGATTTGGGTTCGACTACAGCAGATTCACTGGCGGTTCATCGCTGGTGCCCAGCGATTTGACTCCGGCTGTGCAGCAGCAGCTCTTGCCGATCCTGGCATTGTTGCCGCCGGGAACCAGCATCAGCGTTCCTTTCGATGCAACGACATCAACGTATGCCATTGGACCGCAGATCAATATAAGGAAGATGAAGAAGGTAACCTTCCTGGTCCGCCCGGCGCTGGGCGCGTTGCACGAGGATGTTACGGCGAAACCAAACAGTGCTCTGACCGCGGCCATTGTGAATGGGCTGCTGGGATCGAGCGGAAAAACCAGCAGCACGGCAACATTCTATGGATTCGGTGGAGGCGCCGATTTGTTCCCTACGAAGCACGTGGGCGTTCGGGTTACCGCGGATTTCGTCCACTTCGCGATTTTTCAGAGTTTTCTGAACGGCGGGCGTAATGCGGTGCGTTTCTCGATTGGACCGACATTCCAGTTCGGCAAGAATGTGCAGTAACAAAGGAGAAACGGACAGGCGGGATCGCCTGTCCCACACAAACGCTACTCGCTGAACATGGGTACCTGGCGCGAATCGGGCGGAGGTGTGGTGGGTTTACGTCGGCGCGCGCCAGGTGCACCGATTACAGCCAGAACGCACAAATCGCTCAAGGCAGTCTTCGGGACGAAAATGCGTTGGGTGTTGGAGCGGGCATCGGGCGGATTCACGAAATACCCTTCCGGAAGTATCTGAGTTAAATCGTTCGGCATCATGCCTTCGAGAACGTCGTTATCCCGAAATTGAAGACGCACCCACAAGCCTTCGGTGCGAGGGCGCGTGGTGAACGTCTTGCGGATCAAATCTTCGGTATCTCCAAAATCGCGTACAAAGTAGACGCCCTTCACCTCCTTGAGGTCGATGCTGACGAGCTTGCCAGCCAGGTTCAGCATTTCGAGTTTTCCGTCCACTAGGAAGTTGGCGGCGACATGGCCCTGCATGGAATCGCGGTCCAACTTGCGGATGATGACCTTTTTGTGAGTGGAAGGCATGGCGTGCATTCCGATTGTGCCACTTTTTCTGTTCCAATAGCGGACTACGGAACGAAACGTAGCCA
>CAZBCQ010000170.1:0-1579 GCA_964490255.1 uncultured Terriglobales bacterium
AAGGCGCTGGCAACAGCGCCTTTTTTGTTGTCCGGCAAAGCAGATATACTGCCGCTCCTATGAACGTGATGATTTCCATGCTGCGCGGCGTGAATCTAGCGGCGCACAACCGGATCAAAATGGACGAGCTGCGAGCCGTGTATGAGTCGCTGAAACTGCAGGACCCGAGGACATACGTGCAGAGCGGCAACGTCCTGTTCAAGACGAAGGAGTTGAACGAAACGAAGCTGAGATCGCGCATCCAGGAAGGCATCGAGAAGAAGTTTGGGTTCCGGCCGGACGTCGTTCTGCGCACTACAGACGAGATGAGGAGGGCTGTGGCAAAGAATCCGTTTTCCACGCGGAAGGATATCGACCCGAGTAAATTGCTCGTGTCATTCCTGGTTGCCGCTCCTCGACCGGACGCCTGCGAAAAGCTGCGCGCGCTCGACACTGCTCCCGAGGAGCTATGGATTGACGGCCGCGAGATTTTTATTTACTACCCGAATGGACTGGCGCGACCAAAATTCCAGTGGACCAAGGCCGACAAGATTCTCAATGTCGTCGGCACCGGGAGAAACTGGAATAGCGTGACCAAAATGCTGGCGATGGCGGAGGAGATGGAGCGGGAGTAAGCTCGACACATCAGTCCGTTTTCAACGCGCCCGTAAGTTCCGTGATGTGTTCTATCCGGTGCTCAAACGCCCAGCTCTCCAAGCCTTCAACTAGCTTCTCTGTCGCGCATGGATCCCAATAATTCAACGTTCCCACCTGGATCGCTGCAGCGCCAGCGAGCATGAACTCCACGATATCCGTCGCGGTGCTGATCCCACCCATGCCGATCACAGGGATATTTACGGCGTGCGCGGCTTCGTAGACCATACGCAACGCTATGGGCTTGATCGCCGGACCTGACAGCCCGCCGGTGACAGTGGCAATACGCGGGCGCCGGGTTTCAGGATCAATCGCCATAGCCCCGAACGTGTTCACCAGTGAAATGGCATCGGCGCCGGCGTTCTCCGCTGCTTTCGCCATTTTGCCGATACTAGTCACATTGGGCGAGAGCTTCACGATCAACGGACGCTGGCAGATAGGCTTCACCGTCGAGACCACTTCCTCGAGCATCATGGGATCGGTGCCGAAAACGATGCCGCCGGCTTTTGTGTTCGGGCACGAGACGTTCAGTTCGTACGCTGCGATGCCCTCGCCTTCATTAAGGATGGTGATGACGTCGCGGTAGTCCTCGCGTGTATAGCCGAAGACGTTCGCGATTACGGCCGGTCCTTTGATCTTGCGTAGATGTGGCAGCTTCTCATTAACGAACGCTTCCGCACCGATGTTCTGAAGTCCTATGGAATTCAGCATGCCCGCGGCGGTTTCAAACAGACGCGGTGGCGGATTGCCCGCCATAGGCTCCCGCGAAAGTCCTTTCACGACAAACCCACCAAGCTTTTCGAGCGAGACGATGTCTTCAAACTCGATGCCGTAGCCGAAGGTACCGCTGGCGGCGATCACTGGATTGGTCAGAGGAATGCCCGCGAGCCGTACGCGCAGGTCGGGCTTAGGTTGTGCGCCGCGATGCGGCTTGGTGGCCGGAGGT
>CAZBCQ010000170.1:1679-6890 GCA_964490255.1 uncultured Terriglobales bacterium
TACGCGCAGGTCGGGCTTAGGTTGTGCGCCGCGATGCGGCTTGGTGGCCGGAGGTACTGCGGTCTCGTTCAATGCTTGACCTCGCTATTCGTTTCCGCTTGAACCATAATGCCACGACGGGCGGATAGATCGGGAGGGGTACGAAGTGCTTCGGTGAGCACGCGGCGTACGGCGCTGTTCATGATTGTAAACAGTGTACCGAAGTTGCGTAGACGTCGGGAGCCACGTGGGGAGAAGAACCCACATCTGCCAACTGCAGGCAGATGTGGGAACCAAGGGGCTTGATCTATCAGACTTAGAAGCTATTCCGCAATCGCGAAGTGCGCGCGCCGGTTCATCTGATAGCAGGCGTCGCTATTCTCGCTGCAGAACGGTTTCTCCTTGCCGTAGCTGATCACCTTTAGACGATCCGCGCCGATGCCAAGCTTGTCGAGCAAAGCCTTCGTGGCGTTCGCACGATTGTCGCCCAGCGCCAGGTTGTATTCTTCCGAGCCACGCTCGTCGCAGTGACCTTCAATCACGATCTTCAGATCTGGATGCTCGGCGAAGAACTTCGCATTCGCCTGCGCGACCTGCTGGTCGGAGTCACGAATGTCGTATTTGTCGTACTCGAAGTAAATGTCCTTCACGTTTTGCGCGAAGAGATCGGCAATGCTGGGTCCCGCCTGCACAACCGGAGGCGGCGGAACTGTGACGGTCACGCGCGCCGAGGCTTCCGCGCTCCCACCTGCGCCTTTGGCCATCAAATGATAGGTGGTGGAATCAGCGGGGCTGACCTGTTGGGTGCCGGCAGCCGAGACGGTGCCGAGTCCGTCAATGGTAATGTCGCTCGCGTTCTGGGTATTCCAGGAAAGCGTGACGGATTGGCCCTTTTCAATCGACGACTGGTTGGCAGTCAACGTGGCTGTAGGCGATGCGGGTGGTGGCGGTGCCTCTGGAGTTTTGGCGACAACCTTCTTCTTGGCGCAGGCGCCGAGCAGAAGAATTGCCGCAAGAAGAGTAAAGGTAGCAATGAACTTCAACGATGATTTCATACACCCTCCGAGACTAAGTAGCTGCCGCGCTGGCGGCGTTTCAACTGGTTACCGTTCTATGAACTTTTGGGCCTGCGACTAACAACGCAGATCGAAGGCGAGCGCGCGAGGAAATAGGTCCAGCAAAGCTCGTGAATCAGTCAGGGCTGCGACCGCATTTTGGAGCTGCACCCGAACGTGCAGCAGACGGAAACGGCCGGCGAAACAGATAGAGCAGTTCAACACGAATGCGTAGAGCCGGGAGCGACCGCTGGTGACTGGCCCGTGAGTAGCTGAAAAAGACCCACGCGCAGCCGGGAAAAAGAATAGGCACAGTACGCAGATGAGTACCACAATCGCCAGTTTGATGTTGGCAATGCGATCGAACATCGAGTGCCCAGACCTCGGCTTACTACTTCTAAACACATTAAATCAAGCAGAGTTGCTGAATCCAGTTACTTTTGTGCGTCTGGCAGGACAGGGCTGTTTCGGCAATCGCTGAGCCAGTCAGGCCTCCAGGCGGCCGGTATAGATGGCCATCCCGGCAATAGCGTCAACGCCGAGTCGATCGAGATCATCGACTTCTTCCCTGCGGGTGATCCCTCCGGCGACGATGAGCTTCCGGGTCGTGGACGCCAGCAAGTCGGGCACAACCTGCTGCGGGAATCCTTGTAGCAGGCCTTCCGTGTCAACATTGGTATAGAGGAACGCGCCGCAGAAGTCGTCAAGAGCGCGCATGGCGTCGGGCGCGGTGAATTCGGTGAGCGTGCGCCAGCCGTGTATAGCAACGCGTCCTTGCTTCGTGTCGACACCAAAGGTAAGCCGCTCAGGACCGAGTTCGTGTGCCAGTTCGGCGGCAAACTTCGTCTGGATCTCGCTATCTTTGAAGAGGGCGGAGCCAATGATGACCCGCCGTGCCCCCAGCGCAAGCGCCTCGCGCGCAGCCGCCATCGAGCGAATACCTCCTCCCACCTGGCATGGAAGCCGTGACAAGAAACGCGCGATCAGTTCGCGATTGTTTCCGGTTCCGATCGCGGCGTCCAGGTCAATGAGTTGCACGAGCGGGTACTTCGCGAAGCGATCGGTCCAGTAGTCGAAATCGTCAAAGTCGAGGGCTTTCTTCTCGCCCTGTACAAGCTGGACGATCTTGCCACCCATAAGGTCGATCGAAGGAATCAACATAGTTGTCCAAAAATGTTCCGCGTTTCATGTTTCACGAAAGCTGCCTTTCGGCGTCACGCTTCACAACAGCACTGTCGAGGAACAGTTTGCTTTGGCTAGATGCGCAGATCCAAAACGTGAAACGCGAAACGTGAAACTTGAAACGGTGTCACACCGGCCAGCGCATCGGCACACCCGCGCGCTGAAGATGCTGTTTCAGGTCCCCGATGGACTCCAGTCCGAAATGAAAGATTGACGCCGCCAACGCCGCGTCGGCGCGACCTTCGCGAAACACATCCCCAAAGTGATCCGGAGAACCGGCGCCGCCAGACGCAATTACTGGGATCGAGACAACGCTGACCACAGCGGCTGTCAGCTCGCAGTCGAAGCCGGCGCGGGTGCCATCTCGATCCATGGACGTCAGCATGATCTCGCCGGCGCCACGCGATTCCGCTTCACGCGCCCAGTTGAGAGCATTGTGACCTGTCGGCTTGCGTCCGCCGGAGACATACACTTCAGCAGGAAACCCATTCGCGGGCGAGGGCGCCCGCGCCACGTCAGATGCTGTGCGCCGTGCGTCGATAGCGATGATCACCGCTTGTGATCCGAAGCGCTCGGCTATGCACGTGATCAGCGAAGGATCGGCGACCGCTGCGGAGTTGATGGTGATCTTGTCGGCTCCGGCATCGAAGATCGCACCGGCATCATCGAGGGAGCGTATGCCGCCACCTACCGTGAACGGCACAAACAGTTGGCGGGCGGTGCGGCGGACCGTCTCAACCAGCGTTTTGCGCTTCTCGTGCGTGGCGGTAATGTCGAGCAGCACGATCTCGTCAGCGCCATTGGATGCGTGCAGGGCAGCCAGTTCGGCGGGGTCGCCAGCGTCGCGAATGTTCACAAACTTCACGCCTTTGACCACGCGTCCAGCATCGCAGTCCAGGCAGGCGATGATCCGTTTGGTCAACATGCCAGCTCCGCGAAGTTCTTGAGGATCGTCAGGCCGGCAGCTCCCGACTTTTCCGGATGGAACTGAACGCCGAAGACGTTGTCTCGCTCGACGACGCCGCTGAAGTCCGTGCCATAGCTGGTTCGTGCGACCGTACCGGGAACGACTGGAGCGCGATATGAATGCGTGTAATAGACAAATGACTGGTCAGGTACACCTTTCAGGAGCCGCGAGCCGGGCGTGACCTCGATGTTGTTCCAGCCCACATGCGGCGACTTCACCTCGCTCGGGAATTTCTCAATCATCGCAGGAAACAGCGCGAGCCCCGGCACGCCGGTTGCTTCCGTGCTGCCCTGGAACATCCATTGCATCCCCACGCAGATCCCGAGAAAGAGCGCTTCGCGGTCGAGCGCCTGGCAGATCGCCTGGCGCAAGCCGCTCTTTTCGAGTTGCAGCGTAGCGCCAAAGTGTCCTACGCCCGGGACAACGATGTAACGCGACGCGCGCACAACCTCAGGATCTTCTGTGACCTGAACCTCGCAGCCAAGATGCTCGAAGGCCTTGCGAACCGAGGCGAGATTGCCGGCGTGATAGTCGACGAGCGTGATCATAAAAGCCCCTTGGTACTGGGCAGCATCTTTGCGAGCTGCTTGTCGCGAGCGCAGGCCACTCGCAACGCACGCGCGAATGCCTTGAAGAGGGCCTCGATTTTGTGGTGGTTCGATCGGCCGTACATCGTCTTCAGGTGAACATTGGCGCGGGCGCCGCGTGCGAATCCGTCGAAGAAGTCGTAGACGAGTTCCGATTGCAGGTCCCCGACGAGGCGCGTCCGAACCTTCGCATCCACCACGACAGCCGTGCGTCCGCCGAGGTCGATGGCAGCAATCCCGAGCGTCTCATCCATTGGCATAAGGAAGTATCCGGCGCGATTGATTCCCTTCTTGTCGCCGAGCGCGCGATCGAAAGCCTCGCCGAGTGCAACGCCGACATCTTCGACCGTATGGTGCTGGTCGACGTCGAGATCGCCGTTGCACGTGAGTTTGAGATCGAAGCCGCCGTGCCGCGTGAACAGCTCGAGCATGTGATCAAAGAACCGAATACCCGTCGAGACCTGGTACTTGCCCGAGCCTTCGATGGTAAGTGCGAGATCGATCTGCGTCTCCGTCGTGTGGCGAGTTATTTGAGCTTTGCGCATAGGATTGGCCGCTGGTTATCGCGGATGAACGCTGATAGGCTCTGCCTTCTTCGTAAGGGCCATCTCGCATAGCACCGAACTCATCGCCGCTAACAGCAGGTCCGTGTGCTCCCGTGTGCCGATGGTGATGCGAACGCAGCCGGCACAGCCCGCGTCGGAGTTGCGGTCGCGCACCAGAATGCCGCGCTGCTGCAGCGCCTGTATAAAGTCACGATAGTTGGGTCCGATCCGCACGAGCACAAAGTTAGCGTGACTGGGCCAGTGCTCCAGGCCTGCTTCGGCGAAGAACTGCTGCACGCGCATTCGGCCCTCGATCACCTGGCGTAGGTAGTCGGCGACATAGTCCTGATCGCTGAGCGCAACGGGAAGCGCGGCAAGCGCGGCGACGTTCACGTTGTAGGGCGAGCTGACGCGGCGGACCATTTCCATCTGTTTAGTGCTGCCGATCAATGCACCAACACGAAGCCCGGCGAGGCCGTAGGCTTTCGAGAAAGTGCGCGCAATGAATAGATTGTCGTATTTCGATATTCCAGACAAAACACTCTGGCCGTAGAACTCGAAGTAAGCCTCGTCGATAAGTACCGCGGCGTTGGGCGCGTTTTCCACCAGCCGCAACAGTTCGCGGGATTCCGCTACTGTGCCGCTCGGGTTGTTGGGATTCGCAAGAGCAATCATGCGCGTGCGCGGTGTGATGCGGGCGATGATCTCGTCAATCGGAAACGAAAACTCCTCGTGCATGGGAACCGTGATGATCTTCGCCCCGGTCGCCTGGATGTAGATCGCGTACATGCCGAACGTCGGCACGACAAGAATGGCTTCGTCTTCTTCACGCAGATACGTCTCGCAGACGAGATGCAAACCCTCATCCACGCCATTGGTGAGCACCACCTGCTCCG
>CAZBCQ010000170.1:6990-9178 GCA_964490255.1 uncultured Terriglobales bacterium
TCGCAGACGAGATGCAAACCCTCATCCACGCCATTGGTGAGCACCACCTGCTCCGGCCTGACGCCGAGGAATCGCGCGACGATCTCTTCGCAGTGATCGCGGTGTGGATAGCGCGAGACCTCATCCGCCGTAAGGCTCGCCAGTTTGCGATAGACGCGCGGGGAGCATCCCGCGGTGTTCTCGTTCATGTTGAGGTTGAGGCCGGTGAGTCCCGCGGACGGCGAGCGGTACGACTTCAATCCCAGTACGGCAGGCCGCGGTTCAAGCACGCCTACACCTCACGCGGACGGAATCCGCATGCGCGCGCAGTCCCTCGGCTTCGGCCAACGTGGTGACAATCGGAGCGATGCGCACCAGGGCTTCGCGCGAAACCTCCTGCACGGTGATGATCTTCAGGTAGTCGAGTACGCTCAGGCCACCGCGATAACGTGCCACCCCACCTGTGGGAAGTACGTGGTTGGGTCCAGCAGCATAGTCGCCGAGTGATTGCGGCGAATAGGGGCCGAGAAAAATCGATCCGGCACTGCTCAGTGACCCGAGTTGATCGCGTGAGAGCGTGATGTGCTCGGAAGCGATAGCGTTGGCGACGTCAATCGATTCCTCCGGTGAAGTGGTCACGAAGATCACGCCATTGCGTGCGAGCGACTCGCGCGCAATCGCGTTTGTCTTCGCTCGCGATTTCAGTTCCTCGGCGACATCTTTCGCGAGCGCGGCGTTGCTGGTCACGAAAACAACGCTGGTATCGGGATCGTGTTCCGCTTGCGCCACCAGGTCGGATGCCCAGAAAGCGGGCTCCCCGTCTTCAGCGACGACGATAGCTTCCGTGGGACCAGCAAGCATGTCGATAGCGCAATCGAAGGAGACCAATTTTTTTGCTGTGGCGACGAAGCGATTTCCAGGGCCGACAATCTTCACAACCGCAGCAATGGACTGAGTGCCATAAGCAAGCGCGGCGATGGCCTGCGCTCCACCGATGCGGTAGAACTCCGTCACGCCAAGCAGCGCCGCCGCGGCTAATGTTTCAGGTGCGGGTCGCGGCGAGCAAACCACGATGCGTTCAACCCCGGCGACTTGCGCAGGGATAACAGTCATCAGCAGCGAAGACGGCAACGGGTACCGACCACCTGGCACGTAGCATCCGACGGATTCAACGGGCCGAACAATCTGCCCGACGCACAGGCCGGGCTGGATGTCTCTGATGAACTCCTGCGGCTTTTGCCACTCGGCAAATTTGCGGATGTTGTGCGCGGCAGTCTCAAGCGCGTGGCGCAGCGTGGCCGGAATTGATCCGAGTGCTTTCGCGAGTTCCTCTTCGCTTACCCGAAGCGATTGCTTCCTTGCAAGGCCGTCCCATTTTTCGGCGTAGCGCCGCACCGCGGAGTCGCCTTTCATCCGGACATCTTTCAAGATGCGGGCAACGGCGCGTTCCGTCTCGGCGGAGAAGAGCATGCGGCGGTTGGCAAGCTTCGCGACTTCGCGCGTGATCGAACGGCCTTTCGCTATGCGTACCCCGGCCACTACATCACCACCTTGTTCAGCGGATATTCGACGATGCCCTGCGCCTTCGCGGCCTTCAGTCGCGGGATGATATCCCGGGCGGTGGTCTCTTCAATGATCGTATTCACTGCGACCCACTGCTCGCCATTATCGGCGGCTAGCTCGGAAATGGTCGGACGCTTCAGCGCGGGCAACACGGCGATGACGCCAGCCAGGTCTTCTTTCTTCACGTTGAGCATAAGGCCCACGCGTCCCTGCGCCGCAATGGCTCCGCAGAGCATGAGTGCGAGGTTCTGGATCTTCTCGCACTTCCAGGAATCCTGCATCGACTTCTTGTTCGCAATCACCTGCGTGTACGACTCCATGACGGTGTCGATGATCCGCAAACGATTCGCGCGCAGTGATGATCCGGTCTCGGTCACTTCGACAATGGCATCGGCCAGCACCGGCGGCTTCACTTCGGTCGCGCCCCAGGAGAAGTCAACCTGCACGTTGATGTTCTTCCCCGCAAAATACTTCTTAGTCGCATTGACGAGTTCCGTCGCGATCACGCAGCCATCGAGATCTTCGGCCCGCTCGAAGCGCGAATCTTCAGGAACGGCCAGCACCCAACGCACCTTGCCGCGGCTCTGCTTCGCGTAGACGAGATCGGCGATCGCGTCGACTTCGAGGCCGCTTTCCACCACCCAGT
>CAZBCQ010000171.1:0-2883 GCA_964490255.1 uncultured Terriglobales bacterium
TAAAGGCGGCCGATCTGTTTACGTCGATCCGCAAGGACGGCTCCAACAAGCAGGTCGGGACGGTCATCTATGCTGTTGGTTGGACACAACACAGCTCGGGAACGCAGACGATTCGCGGAGCCTGCATGCTGCAGCTGCTGCTGGGGAATGTGGGCCGAGCTGGCGGCGGCGTGAACGCGCTGCGCGGACACTCTAATATTCAGGGCGCGACGGACATGGCGGGGATCTTCGATATCCTGCCGGGATACTTGAAGGTTCCGACGCCAAAAGATACAGATTTAAAGAGTTATCTCACTCGCATCACTCCGAAGCAGGCGAAACCGGGCGAATGGGAATCGTTCAACTACTGGTCGAACACGCCGAGGTTCGCGATCTCGTTCCTGAAGGCGATGTATGGCAATGCGGCGACCAAGGACAACGACTTTGCCTTCCAATACCTGCCAAAGGTCGACCGGAACTACTCGTGGACCGAAATCTGGAACGACATGTACGAAGGCAAGGTGCAGGGAATTTTTGCCTTTGGCATGAACGGCGTAGCCATTGGTCCCAATTCTCAGAAGAATATAGATGCGTTGAAGAAGGCCGACTTCCTCGTCGTCTGCGAGATCTATCCGGACGAGACCAGCGAGTTCTGGCGGGCTCCGGGAATTACGCCCGAGGAGATGAAGCAGATCAATACCACGGTGTACCGGTTGCCGGGTGCAGGATTTGCCGAGAAGGACGGAACATTCGTTAACTCGGCGCGGTGGCTGCAATGGAAGTACGCCGCCGTTCCACCGCCGGGGGACGCCAAACTCGATCAGGAAATCCTGGCGCGCATTTTCCTCAAGATTCGCGACCTCTACAAGCAAGAGGGCGGTAAGTTCCCGGACCCGATCCTTAACGCCAGTTGGAATTACACGAATCCCTATAACCCATCGCTGGCCGAGGTTGCGAAAGAACTGAACGGCAAGGCAATCGCGGACGTCACCGATGACGCCACGCAGACGACCATCAAGGCCGGACAGCAACTGCCGGGGTTTGCGTTCCTGCGTGATGACGGATCGACGATGTGCGGCAATTGGCTGTTTTCAGGCTCGTGGACAGAAGCCGGTCCGATGATCCAGAGGCGCGGAACGGAGGATCCATCGGGGCTGGGGATTTATCCGAACTGGGCGTGGTCATGGCCGGCAAACCGGCGCGTGCTCTATAACCGGGCGTCTTGCGATTTGAACGGCAAGCCGTGGGATCCCACCCGAGCGCAGGTCTGGTGGAATGACGCGACGAAGAAGTGGGTAGGCAATGATGTCCCAGACTTCAAAGCCGATTCTGCGCCTTCCGACCACATGGGTCCGTTCATTATGAATCCCGAGGGTGTGGGGCGCATCTTCGTGCCGCTGGGAATGGTGGCCGATGGTCCTTTCCCCGAACACTACGAGGTGTTCGAAAGCCCGACGCAGAACCTGTTGCACCCGCAGCAGAACCATAATCCGGTGGCAATTCAGCTGAAGTCGTCGGCGGACAAGTTGGGCACGGTGGCCGAGGGATACACCATCGTTTGCACTACGTACCGGCTGACGGAAATGTATCACTACTGGACGAAGAACAATCCCATGAACGTGCAGCTGCAGCCGGAGCCTTTCGTGGAGATTCCTGCCGAGCTGGCCAACGAAATGAACATCACTGGGGGCGAGAAAGTGAAGGTGACCAGCGCTCGCAGTCATTACATTGCAAAGGCCATGGTCACACGCCGCATCAAGCCGATGTTGATCGATGGGAAGAAGACTTACCAGATCGGCATTCCTATTCACTGGGGTTATCGCGGCATCGCCGAAGACGAAGGGCGCACCGCGAAAACCCTCGCAAACCAACTATCGGCCGCTGTGATCGATCCGAATGCGTTCACGCCGGAATTCAAGGGCTTCCTCGTGAAGCTGGAGAAAGCGTAGGAGGCAGACGATGGCTGGCGGAACACTTCAGATCAAAGCGATTTCCGGACATGCGGGGCCGGTTGCGGGGGCGAACACCTCGCGCGACTATGGCGTCTGCAAACTCATCGACACCACCACATGCATCGGCTGCAAGGCGTGTGAGGTCGCGTGCGTGGAATGGAACGGGTATCCGTTCCGTCCGACCACGTTCGACAACACGTACCAGACGATGCCAAACACGGAGTGGAACTACTGGAACCTGATTCGCTTCAATGAGCACGAGAATGAAGACGGGACGTTCCAGTGGCTCATGCGCAAAGATCAGTGCATGCACTGCGAAGACCCGGGCTGTCTGAAAGCGTGTCCGGCCGACGGCGCGATCGTTCAGTATTCAAACGGCATCGTCGATTTCCAGCAGGAGCATTGCATCGGTTGCCAATATTGCGTGACCGGCTGTCCATTCGATATTCCAAGGTTGAATCCCGAGACGAAGAAGGTCTTCAAGTGCACGCTTTGCTCGGATCGCGTGAATGCCGGGCTGGAACCGGCGTGCATCAAGTCATGTCCGACGGGGTGCCTGCATTTCGGCAGCAAAGAGGATATGAAGGATCTGGCGGAAAAGCGAGCCACGCAGCTTCGTGAGCACAGCAGTTACAAGGACGCGGGCGTTTACGATCCTGACGGCGTTAGCGGGACGCATGTGATTTACGTCCTGCACGACGCGAAGAATCCGGAGAAGTACGGTGGACTCCCGTCGAATCCGCGAATCCCGATTCTGGTTCAGCTGTGGAAGGGCCCAGCGAAGTGGCTGGGTGGCCTGGCGATGGCGTTCGGTGTAGTAGGGGTGGCGATCCATTATCTGCGATACGGCCCGAAGGAAGCGGAGCTAAAGGAGGATGACGACCATGGCAACAAGTAAACATGCGGTGTTGCGGCACGGTCCTCCGATCCATGAGATCGAGCGCTACACGCC
>CAZBCQ010000171.1:2983-9139 GCA_964490255.1 uncultured Terriglobales bacterium
TGGATGGACAAGGTCAAGTACTACATCACCAATGAGGACGACCTGCTTCCGGAACAGGACCGCTTCGACGCCGGCCAGAAGATCTTCTACTGGGCGATGTTGTATGGGGCCGTTGTACTGCTGCTGAGCGGAATCGTGATGTGGTTCCCGGAGAGCGTGCCGCGAAGCTGGCACTGGGTGCTTCCGGTGGCGGTGATCATTCATGAGGCGGCGGCGCTCATCACCATTGGCGGGTTAATTATTCACGTGTACATGGGCGTCTTCATGGTGCCGGGCAGCGTGAAGGCGATGACAATTGGATACGTGTCTCGAGGATGGGCTATGCTCCATGCGCCACTCTGGTATAAAAAGGTGGCGAATGGACGCACAATGAAATGACGGGATTCTCCTGGGAACAGCGGATCGATCGAGCCAACGAACTGAAGCAGAAGTATCCCGCTGCTGAAAACATCCTTTCTTTCTACTGGATGATTGCGCGCTTCCAGGCGCGCGTATTCGAGCGCCTGGCAAATGCTCCGACGGTCGAGATTCGCGACCTGATGAAGGACTTGCCTGTCCTCTTTCAGCTTGTGCAGGAAAATGGCAGCCAGACCCTGCGCGACTTCCTGGAAAATTCCGCGAACGTGAACTGGCTGGCCATGCTGACGGATTATTGGAATTCGCCAGACAAGGCGGATACCGGTCCGGCTGACTTCTTCTTGAGGGCTCTGCTTCAGCCGTACGCGGAAAGCGTCGCTGCGCGGGCCAATCTGCGGGCGGAAGATTCGGCTACTCGCTGTCCGGTATGCAGTTCGAAACCGCAGCTGGGAGTGCTGCGGCCAGAAGGCGAAGGCGCAAAGCTGGCATTGCTGTGCTTATTGTGCGGAATGGAGTGGCCGCACATCCGCGTGGCCTGCGTGAACTGCGGCGAACTCGACAAAGACAAGCTCCCGGTCTATCAAGCGCAGGAGTTTTCAGGCGTGCGCCTGAACATGTGCGAGAGCTGCCAGACGTATCTGAAGTGCGTTGATCTCTCCAAAGATGGACATGCGATCCCATCTGTGGATGACCTGGCTACGATCTCGCTGAGTATGTGGGCTCAGGGGCAGGGCTATCGACCCATGCGAACCAACCTGTTCGGATTCTGAGACGAACCTGAGTTCCTAAGGCAATCGCAGGATTGCTCAAGCTGAGCGGTGACACGCTATGATGGAGCCTCACCCCGGAGGCCCATTTTGCCGTTGACCGGCTCCATTTCCCGAATTGCGTTTGTTGCCGTGCTGGCCACGGTTGCTGTTGCCCAGAGCAAGCCCTCCGCGCAGAGAAAAGCCGATGCTGCCGCGAAATCCCCCAATCATGCTGCAGAAGTGACATACACCAACGGACAGCTAAGCGTGGTGGCGAACAACAACAGTCTGGCTGAGACGCTGGCTGAGATTCGCAATGTCACGAAGGCGAAGATCGAAGGTGTGCAGCCTGGAGCGACGGAGCGGATCTCAGGTGAGTTTGGTCCGGATACGCCGCGCGCGGTCGTCGGCGCTTTACTGGCGAATTCGCACTACAACTTCATTTTGGTTAGTCCGCCGGGAAATCCGGGTTCGCTGCAACGAATCGTGCTGAGCGAGCCGGCTCCTGAGTCGGTCGCCGCTGCACAGCGAGTGTCGCCGCCGATGCAACCCGCTCCGGAGCAGCAAACTGTTCCGCCGCCGCAGACTGACGAGTCAGCGAAACCTCCTGCTGGGGCTGAGCTTCTGATCGAACCGAATGGCGCGCCAAACGCCGCAGCTAAAGATGAGCCTCAACACCGCGACGGTGTGGCGGAAAAGGAATCTGCAGACACGACGACCGCGGTTGAGCCTGTGAAAGAAACGAAGCCGGACAGCGATGCGCCGGCACCTAGCGCGGAACCGAAGAGCGCAAGCAACGATCAGCCGACCGTACCTGCGACCGTGGAGATATGTGGAGTTAAGTACGAGGCCTCGCAGCTGGAGAATGTCAAAGTGCCAGATCACTGCGGCAAAGCAACGCAGCAGCCGAACTCAGCCACTGCATCGAAGTAACTGGCCGAGAACTACTCGGACTAGCTGACCGCGGTGGTTTCGCTAATTGGAGTTTGCGAGTGGCGCTTGAGAATGACATAGCCAGTCAGCACGGCACAGGCCAGCATTCCTACCCGAACATATTGCGCTATGAAGATGTGGGCGTCCCCGAAGATAATCCGGAGTAGTCCGAAGCTGGCGCTGGTGGCGCAAAGCGCGAAGTAGAGGCGTTCGCGTGCGCAACTGGAGACGCGCACCAGGACCAGCAGAATCGTCGTCACTACAACATAGATCCCCAGCATGGCCCAATCACCGGCGGGTTTTGTGTGCGCGAACAATAGCCCGGGCTTTGGCTGTCCAAGGAAACTCATCAGCGCGACCAACAAGAAGAAGATGGAGTGAACGAGCGCGATGATGGCGCGCTTGCGGTTGGTCAGGATGGCGTAGCGGTTCATGCTGCGAGGTCATGATATGGGTCACATGACCGGAAGGATGTGACGGGTAACCAAGTCTCCTGGATCAGGGCTTCTCGAGGCGTGTACGCCGGCGTCCACGCATGTGGTCGGCGGCGAGAAGCGTGCTGACCCAAAGCGCTGCGGCCAGGTATCGGCGATGACGTCGCTCGGATAGTGAACTCCAAGATAAATCCGCGAGAGTCCGATGGCGGCGACGAGCAGGCTGGCCAAGATCCATATAGCCAGGCGAAGTGCCGACGAGCGTACGCGCGAGCTGAGCAGACCAGCGAGAACCATGTAGAAGCAGAAAGAAGCAAGCGCGTGTCCGCTGGGAAAGCTGTAGGAGTGTGGATCGGCGCCGAAGAAGGCTGCGGGGCGCTGCCGGTGAAAGCTGTATTTCAGCGTGAAGATGAGCACATCAGCTCCGGCCACGCTCAACAAGAGCCAGAGCGCGGCACGACGCCAACCAAAGATGAGAAGTCCGGCAATGGAGATCAGGAAGAAGAGCAGCAAGCCTCGAGAGCCCATCCAGGAAATCGCGAACATGGCTCGCGTGAGCGCCGGGGAGGCGAACTGGTGAACCCACCCGCGGATCGCGGAGTCGAAGCGCACGGTCTCGCCTTCGAAGACCTCATGCGCAAGCCAGGAAAACAACAAGAGGAAGAGAATCGCGCCGATCAGGGTGAGCGGAAGGACAGTCTCAATCAGCCGGACAGGCTTGGGCGCGCGTTCGGGTTCGGGGAGTTGGCTGCCACGATTGGGTTCGAGATCAGACACCCGTTCTGTTCACCTTTGGTGTGGAGGTTTGTCACGGCCGCTCAGTCGTATAGCCTCGAGCATAAATTGTTAATGGAAGATAACAAATTAGCGTGAGAGGCGGCAGCGCCGAGCCTTTCCGCGCACAGCGATTGATGTTACTTTGACCAGACCGTATGAATTCCCACGAATATGACCTGATCGTCATTGGCAGCGGTCCCGCTGGACAGAAGGGCGCTATCTGTGCCGCGAAGCTGCGGAGGAAAGTCGCCATCATCGATCGCAAGCGCACGATCGGCGGCGTGTGCGTTCACACGGGAACGATCCCGAGCAAGACGTTGCGCGAAGCGGTGCTGTATCTCAGCGGATTCCGGCAGCGTACGTTCTACGGGCAAAGTTATGTGCTGAAAGATCGGGTCGACATGCAGGATTTGATCTTTCGCGCGAATAGCGTAATGGCGCGCGAGATCGATGTGATCAAGGCACAACTGCGGCGAAACAATGTAACCACGCTGGAGGGAAATGCCCGCTTCGTCGACGCTAACACGATCGAGATCGTCAGCGACGAGGCGACCTATGAAATGCACGCAGACAAGATTCTAGTCGCGTGCGGCACGCGTCCGGCGCACGATGCGGGAATTCCGATCGATGGCAAGCGGATTTTCGACTCCGATCAGATCTGCGATCTGCAGGAGATACCGCGCGAACTGGTGGTGGTTGGAGCCGGTATTATCGGACTGGAATACGCATCAATCTTCGCGGCGATTGGCGTGAAAGTCACGATCATTGATCAACGGCCAACACTGCTGGATTTTGCCGATCGCGAAATCGTAGAAAGCCTGTGCTTCCAACTTCGGCAATTGGGGACGACATTCCGACTGGGCGAGAAGGTAGTGTCGGTCGCATACGACGCGGAACGCGACCGCGTTTGCGCCAAGTTGGAGAGCGGCAAGGTTGTGCACGGACAAGGGCTGCTCTACGCAGTAGGGCGGCAGGCGAACAGCGATCAGATCAACATCACAGCGACCGGGGTGACTCCCGACGGACGCGGCAAGCTGGTGGTTAACGAGCACTTCCAGACGTCTGTGCCGAACATTTATGCCGCAGGCGATGTCATCGGATTTCCTGCGCTGGCGAGCACTTCGATGGAACAGGGACGGCTGGCGAGCTGTCACATGTTCGGCCAGCCGAGCAAGATGGTTCCGAACCTGATCCCCTATGGCATTTACACGATCCCGGAAGTTTCCATGGTGGGGCAGACGGAAGAGCAGCTCACGCAAGCGAGGATCCCGTACGAAGTTGGGCGCGCTCGTTACGCCGAACTCGCGAAGGGGCAGATGCTCGGCGACGAGCAAGGAATGCTGAAACTGCTGTTCCATCCGGAGACATTGAAGCTGCTGGGCGTGCACGTGATTGGCGATCGCGCCGCCGAGATCGTGCACATCGGACAGGTCGTGCTCACCATGGACGGCACGATGGAATACTTCCGCGATACGGTTTTCAACTATCCCACGCTGGCGGAAGCGTATAAGGTTGCCGCGCTTGATGGCTTGAATAAGCTCTGATTTGCCAAGCGAATGCAAGCGATGTTTCGTGACAGGCAACTCTCAAGCTGAAGAAAATCTCTAAGCCCTAAGTGAGTTTGGCAGATGCTGCTGGCTCAGTAAGTTCGATCGCGCTGCTTCGTACTTCCGTTTTCGGCGATTACATACGCGCTGATCGCCGCATTTGCAAAGGAGATCTCAATGCTTTGGACGATTGCCGTTTTGCTTTTGATCCTGTGGGCTTTGGGAATGGTCAGCTCGTACACGCTGGGTGGTTTCATTCACATTCTGCTGGTGCTGGCGATCGTGGTGGTCCTGATTCGCGTGATCCAGGGCCGCAGCCCGGTTGTATAGCGTTTTCGCAGTGAATCGAAAAGGGAGTCACAAATAAATGTGACTCCCTTTTTATTGCGGTGAACTTGCAGGAAAGCTATTACCGAACATTGGGTTGCCGCTCCTGGATTGCTCCCGCGTTGCTTCATCTTGGATGACGTCCCAATGTTCCACGAGTATGCCGTCTTTCATGCGAACGATGTCCGCTGCAATCCAGTTCACCGGTAGTCCAATGTTCGAGAACCGGCCATGAACGATGACGTAGTCACCTTCTGCAAGAATCACCCCAGGCTCATACTTGAGCGACGGCGGCGCGGCCTTGACGAGGTTGAAGAGCCCGTCTCGTCCCGGCTCGATATGAGCGCTGTGCTGAATGTAATCAGGTGACCAAAAGCGTTCCGCGGTCTGGTAATCACGGCGGTTGAACAGCGTATCGAAAGCTTCCAGTACTAACGCCTTGTTGTTCTCTTCGATGTTCGATTTCATGATCGAGTGCTCCACGCTTCTAGGCTTTTGCTGCTAATGTCCGTGCAGGAACATTTTTGACGAGGGTCAGAGTTTTGAGCCACCATCGACCGGAATGCTCGCTCCAGTGATCCATCGCGCCGCCTCAGATGCCAGGAATGCAACTACGTCCGCAACGTCTTCCGGCTTGCCGATCCGTTTCAACGCCTGCATGCTGAGAGCGACTTCTCGTCCTGCTTCGGTCTTGGTGAAATTGGACATGTCGGTATCGATCACGCCTGGCGCGACCGCGTTTACACGAATGCCCTGCGGCCCGAGAATGGCCGCCCAGTTCCTGACAAGCGTCTCGACGGCTCCCTTGGTTGCGGCATAAGCAAGAACCGAAGGATTTTCCAAACCGGGTTTTCCAACCACGGTACGAGCCACCGCAGAAGAGATCACAATGATGTTGGAGCCATCACCAAGGATGGGCAAGAGTTGCTGCACCAGAAAGAATGGACCGCGGACATTGGTTGCGAAGAGGTTGTCGAAGTCAGCGACCGTGTGATCTTGAAGCTTTGCTGCCTTGCTGATTCCAGCATTCGC
>CAZBCQ010000172.1:0-1785 GCA_964490255.1 uncultured Terriglobales bacterium
ATTGCTGACGAAACTGCATTCGAGCGCGTACTTGCCGATGTTCCCTGCTCCGGCACAGGAACGCTGGCGCGCAATCCGGAGATACGCTGGAGGCTGAAGCCGGGCGATCTGCAGGATCTGCATAACAAACAGGTTGCGATCCTGAGGGCTGCGATCAGACAAGTCGGGCGCGGTGGACGCGTGGTGTATTCCAGTTGCTCGCTGGAGCCGGAAGAAAACGCTGCAGTGGTCGAAGAAGTATTGCGCTCAGAGTCTGCGCTGCAACTCGTACCGGTGCGCGACGACTTGGAGCGGCTGCGCGAATCGGGCGAATTAGTTTGGGCTGATGTGGACAGTCTAGTGCAGGGCCCGTATTTGCGAACACTGCCCGGAGTTCAGCCGTGTGACGGATTCTTCGCCGCGATTATGGAGAAGACGGCAGCTTCGCAAGAGCATCCTTAAGCTGGAAGTCATGGTGACGCTGACCCTGAGCGTAGCGAAGGGGAAGCGGAATCCATCTATGTATTTCGTATTTCGAACCGATGCATAGTTCCTTCGCTGCGCTCAGGATGACTGGTGGAAATAGGACGCTTCTCGGAAACGTTTGCCACGTGTGATCGAGCAGAATCAGATCCGCGCTTAGCGGCTCACTTCCAATTGAATCACCATGTCGGCCGTGACCTTCTGTCCGGGCGCTGGAGACTGCCGAACCACAACCGCAGGCGCCACGAGATTCGGGATCAGCGTAGGTGGAGCCGCGGGTGGAGCGAATGGTCCGATGAGTTGTGTCGCGCTCGCCGGAGGCGTTGTCACCGCGTTCTTCACTTCGGCTTTTAGTCCGGCTTGACTGATGAGCGTCGTGGCGTCGTCAGCGGTGCGGCCGACCAGGTTCGGCATCACGTAGGCTTTCGGTTCCGGCGCAGCGCCCACGAGCAAGCTGATCTTTGGCGACTCGGCAGAAGTCGAATTGCCGGGCGGCGATTGCGCAACCACCTGATCCTCAGGCACGTCGGGTAAATGCACAGTCGCAACGGTTCCGACTTCCAGACCACGTTCGTTGAGATTGAGATCGGCGGCACGACTGCTCTGGCCAACCACGTTGATGACCGTGGTCCGCTGCGGACCCAGACTCGTTCCCAGATGAACTCGGTAACCGCGCCGAACACGGGTTCCGACGGTTGGGCTCTGCGAGACGATTCGCCCCTCGGGAATGGACGAGCTGTAAAACTGGCCGTCGACGACGGTGAGCAGGCCGTTGTTGAGGCAGAGACGCTCGGCCTCGGCGGGCGTCAACTTCGCCAAATCGGGCACATTGACTTCGCCGCCGTGAATGGCAATTCGCATCGCGGTAAGCGCGGAGATGAGCGCCACTGTAACCAGAATGAGTCCCAGCACAACAATGCGGAAGAAGGCCTTCATGCAGCTGCGGTGATTGTACCGCGGCGGAACGTGGACAATCGGCCCTTCGGCGCTGGATACTGGTGACAACGTGGGAACCACTACGGACAAAACGGAGCTGTTGCGTAAGCTGCCTTCGGTCGATGCGATCCTGCGCTTGCCTGCACTCGAAGCAGTCATGTCGCGTGAAGGCCAAACCGCGGTGGCGGACGCCGCCCGCACGGTGCTGGCGCGCATCCGCGAAGAGGTCCTGGCAGCAAGGCTGGACGATAACGGCGTGCGTCTGGCCGTAAGCGGAATGGCCGAGGCCGTCGAACGGCAGATGCGAGCCAATCTCGCGTATTCGCTGCGGCCGGTGATCAATGCGACTGGCGTGATCCTGCATACGAATCTGGGACGCGCGCCGCT
>CAZBCQ010000172.1:1885-3393 GCA_964490255.1 uncultured Terriglobales bacterium
GGATCGTTCCGCGTGCCTGACGTGATGGCGAAGTCCGGAGCCACGCTGCGCGAAGTTGGCACGACCAATCGCACGCGCGCTGCGGACTATGAAAAAGCGATTACCGAGAAGACACGGCTGCTTATGCGCGTGCATCGCTCTAACTTCGAGATGGTCGGCTTCACCGAGCAGCCTTCTCTCGAAGAGCTGGTCGAAATCGGGCGCAAACATGGAATCGCAGTGCTGGAAGACGTAGGCAGCGGCGCCTTCTTCGATCTGCGCAACGTAAATGTCCACGGCGAAGCAACGATTCTGGACTCGATTCGCGCCGGAGTGGATGTCGTGACCTACAGCGGCGATAAGCTGCTCGGCGGACCGCAAGCGGGCATGATCAGCGGCACACGCGAGCTGGTAACGAAGATCCGCAAGAACCCACTGTTCCGGGCGCTGCGAGTCGACAAGCTGACTTACGCCGCGCTGGAAGCGACAATGCTGGCGTATGTGAAACAGGATCACGATGCAATTCCAGCGATTCGCATTATGCGCATCTCAGAAGAAGAGCTGGAGCGCCGCGCAGAGGCGATCCAAAACCGGGTGGCCAGAATGCCGCTCACGATTGACATGGTCGAGAGCGAATCAGTGATCGGCGGTGGAGCCGCCCCAACCGCGAAATTGCCGACGCGAGCGCTGGCGATCACATCGCCTGAGATGAGCGCAGACGACATTGCCGAGCGGCTGCGGCGAAACGATCCGCCGATCATTGCGCGGGTCGAAGACGACCGGGTGCTTCTCGATGTGCGCACGGTATTTCCGGAGCAGGACGAACAAGTTGCGCGCGCGCTGCTGGCGCTCAAGATCTAAGGCCTGAGGAGAAATCATGGTTCCCCCGAATGAACAGAATTCCAAGTCGCAGCAAGATGCGGCGAAGCAGGTAGCAGAGGCGCATTCGCTGCTGGTCGCTTTGCGCGATCGATTGGACAAGCATCCCGAGCTGGAAGATGCGATCCGGCGTTTGGAACTGGCGCTGGAGCAGTTGACTCTGCAAACAGGCGGCATGCTTTAACTATGAGCGCGATCGATCGAGCGGTTGCTGCCAATCAGAAATTCACCATCAATTACGATCCTACGCAGGTTTCCCCACGCCCTCGGCTGAAACTGGCTGTCCTCACCTGCATGGACACGCGAATCTCGTATAAGTCGCTCGGCCTGGAACCGGGCGATGCGCACATGATCCGCAACGCGGGAGGCATTGTGACCAACGATGCGTTGCGCTCGCTGCTGGTATCGCATTACCTGCTGGGCACCGAAGAGATCATGATCGTGAATCACACCGACTGTGGACTGATGAAGGCCAGCGAAGAGGAACTGCACGCCACGATTGAGGCCAAGGCCGGTATCCCGTCGAGCAGCCCAATCCGTTTCCATGCATTCCGCGATGTGGAGAAAAATGTTCGCGAACAGATTGCGAAGTTGAAGTCGCACAACTGGGTGCGCTCGGACATGACGATCCGTGGATTTGTCTATCACGT
>CAZBCQ010000172.1:3493-9063 GCA_964490255.1 uncultured Terriglobales bacterium
AGTCGCACAACTGGGTGCGCTCGGACATGACGATCCGTGGATTTGTCTATCACGTCGAAGATGGGCGGCTGCGCGAGGTCGCCACATAAGACCAGTTTCCGCGTTTCACGATATTCCCGAAGTGGGAAGGTGTCCGGGCGCGTCCGTATCCCTCGCGGACACCCTCCCCCCTCGCCCACACTAAGTGCCGCATTTGTGCAGGTTTGCGGGCGAGGTTCTGCCAGCTACCGGATTGCAAAAGAGTTACCAGTCAAAATATTGAAAAGAAAGAGAGTTCTCAGTCGCTAACTTTTCGCTCTCGGATTGCTACTTCTATTGTGACAAATTGATCGGGACCTACTGGACACTTTCGCGAAGTTTATATTTGCTTGGATTTCATCGCCATCCGAGATTTTGGGGCGAGAGAGGGGCTTGACAACTTTTTTGCAGAATCGCCCGGCGGCTGGAGTCGCACGAGCGTTTGTCAGATTTGTGATGCTGTAGGGTTCCCTCGACTCGGGCGTTCCGCTCCTTCGGGATGACAGATCCTCGCTGACGCTCGGATCGGTGCACACTGCGCAACACTCAAGTAACCATACCTGTGCCTGTTTACGGGGCTGAAAGCTGTTGGTCACGCTATGCTGAGAGCCTCCTACAACGAGGCAAGACATGGGATATTCGGCAGATTGGCAACGGAATTTTTGCATCAATTGTGCGCTCCTATTCTGTTCAGTCATTTTTCTGATTTCGACGTGCGCCGCCCAGACCACCCAGTCCCAAAAACCACCCGCAAGGTCCGAGGTTGAGATCCTGAACAAATACCCTGGACTCGTGCCCGAAGCCGGGCGGTTGATCGAGAAGTTGCAGCGTGACGTGGAGTTACCACCCGAACGCAACCACAGCAGCCTGTTGCCTCTGTTGCCGGCATCCACGACTGCATACATGGCGTTGCCGAATTATGGTGAGGCCGCCCATCAGGCATTGACCATTTTCCGGCAGGAACTCAATAACAGCCCAGACCTACGGGCGTGGTGGACGAGTGGCAACATGCTCACCGCCGGACCCAAGATCGAGGACGCCGTTGCGAGGTTCTCTGAGGTCTCCGAGTACCTCGGCGATGAGATTGTCGTTTCCGGCGAGTTCAACGGACACGATCCCGATCTGCTGTTCACCGCCGAGGCGCGCAAGCCCGGCCTCAAGGCAGTGCTTCAGAAGACAATGCTGGCCTTGGCTGACAAATCAAAGCCCAAGGTCCGCGTTCTGGATGAGCAAGAGCTGGCGACCGCGACGGGAATCGCTCCGCAAGAACTCGTAGTTGTGGTGCGCCCCGATTTCGTGTTGGCATCCACAAATCTGGCGACCTTGCGGATGTTCAATGCCCGGCTGGAACGCGGTACCCGCGACTTCCTCTCGAATCCGTTTGCCCAGCGCATCCAGCAGTCGTACGACAGCGGTGTCAGCGTGATTGGGGCCGTTGATCTGCAGAAGGTCATAGCGCTGATGCCGCACGATCCAAGCTTGGCGAGCTTTCAGCGTACTGGATTCGCGGACGTGAAATACGCTGTTTGGGAACACAGAACGATCAATGGGAAGGGTTTAAATCAGACCGAGTTGAGTTTCACCGGACCGCGTCATGGGGTAGCGTCATGGCTTGCGGCGCCCGTGCCACTTGGGAGCTTCGATTTCGTGTCGCCTAAAGCGATGTTCGCCGCGTCGTTGGTGCTAAAGAATCCGTCACAGATGTTCGACGACATACAGGAACTCTCGGCGTCGAATCCAAACGCATTGGCGTCCGTACCGCAAATGGAACAGGCGTTCGGGGTCAGTTTGAAGAACGACGTCCTCAGCCAACTCGGCGGTGAAGTAACGATAGAGCTAGATACTGTCGTCCCCGCGCAAGCACCTGTGTGGAAAGCGATCCTCCGCGTTAAGGACGCGCATCGATTTCAGCAAACCCTGGGCACAATGCTGAACGGCGCGCACCTTCGTACGGAAGAATATGAACAGGGCGGAGTCATATACCACCTGATAAGCGCCCCATCGGCAAAGGGCCCGACGACACTCGCATTCGCTTTTCTGGACGGATACCTGGTGTTCGCGTCCAGCCCCGAGACGTTGGCCGAAGCGATCCGACTGCATCAGAGCGGCGAATCGCTGGCCAAGTCGCACAGCTTTCAAGCTTCGCTGCCCGCAGGGCACTCGGGCGCTTCTGCTCTGTTCTATTACGATCAAAGTGCGATGATGGCCATGCGTTTCCAAACGTTATTGCCGGATGTGGCACAGTCGATGTCACAATTCACAGGGACACGCTCTCCCGCTGTTGTTTGCGTTTACGGTGATGAGGACGCCATTCGCGAAGCCAGCACCAGCGTCGGCATGGACGTTGGTGCCGTTATGATTGGAGCGGCAATAGCCATTCCTAACGTGCTGCGATCCCGCGTGGCGGCCAATGAAGCATCCGCAGCGGGCAAGATGCGAACGATCAACACGGCCCAGATTACCTACGCAACCACATATCCGGACCGTGGCTACGCGCCCGACCTAGCCACGCTGGGTCCCGATCCCAGTTCTCCGGCGAAGTATTCGGCCGAACACGCCGGTTTGCTCGACGGCGGCTTCGGGAATCCCATGTGCACGGCGAGCAATTGGTGCACGGCATCCGGATACCGGTTCATCGTGAAAGCTAGCTGCGGACTTGGCAGTTGCAGGGACTTTGTGGCCGCCGCGACGCCGGTCACGAACAGCACTGGAACGAAGAGCTTCTGTTCGACTGCCGATGGTGTCATCCATTACCAGATTGCGCCGCCGCTGATCGCTCCGCCGACTGTGAGGGAATGCAAGACGTGGACACCGCTGCAATAGCCCTCTAGCTCGGAGGTTCCATCGTGGTGTCACGCTGCCCGTGTACCTTCCTGCGATCTGACGTGAGCCACCACCGGATCGATCTCGTCCATGGAGAACATCATGGAGGGAGCCAGACGGCTGATGAACACGCCCCAGGTTGATCTTAATACGACATAAGAATTTGCAGCAGCCTCGAGATCTGCGGGCACCTGGATATTTGCGGCTCGTAATGCGGCTACAGCATTCAAGAAACGGCGACGCCAGAGTTCACGAGTTTGCGGATCGGGTTGTTCGGCGCGAGGAGCGCCGCCGGTTACGAAGGCATTCTCTAAAGTGACGAGCAAAAGGCGTGCGGACTCCCAAATGTCGCTGACAGCGCCTGATTGGATGAGCCAACCATAGCGCTCCTGGTCCAACGCGCTGCGAATCAGGGTCACCGTGTCCAACGCCACATTCGTGATCTGCGAAACCGAATAGTAGGGTTCCTTGAATCTGAAATAGAAGAGTACAGGATAAAAGTGGTGTGCTTCTTTCATCTGCTGCAGGCTGTCTGCCAAGTGCACGAGATTAAGGTATCCGATCTCGAAGCGGCCTTGAGGACCGACGCCTTTCACCAGTTCCGCTGCGTCACCTTGCAAACCTGTGCCGACGTGCAATGAGAGACCCACGGCGTTACGGCGCAGCAAAGCGCTGTAAACCTGCATCAGGTAAGTCAGGGTGAGCGAGAGCGTCGAGATTCCGATCAGCGAGTTCAGCAGGTAAAACATCTTGAAGGGACCGTTTTGTGGTTCATAGTCGCTCGAGCCGACAACGGCGATGCTGCTGCCTGCTGCATAGATCGCGGTGAGGAAATCAGTTTGCGTTTCGCCGCTGGTGGTTTTGATTGTGGTCCCCAAGTGTGGGTGAATAATCAAAGCGGCTCCAATGACAAGGCACAAGCCCCACACCAGGACCAAGATCACAAGGATCGAGGGTCCGCAGAGGGACAGCAATTTGCCGCGATCCGCTTGCGTAGGTCGACCCATTGCACGAAACGCATACCATGTGGCGCGCGCCAGACGTGGACTGATGATGCCGGTGCCAATCCGGGCATAGAGCACGGTTAAAAAGACGTCTGCGAGCACCAGCAACATGAATATCGCGCCGGCAATCTGCTCGAGCAATTTGAGGCCATGAGCCATATGTGGAGTACTGCACGGCTTCTGGATGCGATGACGTGTTTTGAGGCTGCCCCGGTCAAAAGCACAATGGCCAAGGCGAGACCGCCTGTCCTACACGAATTGTGGGAAGATGCCCGTTGACGGACGATTCGAAAACTACGACCATTCTTTACCAATGTTGAGCGCTGCTGGAGGTGCTGCTATGGATGGCAACACGCGCCCGCTCTCTGTCACGATCCTGGCATGCGTGTATATAGGAGTGGGCACGATCGGCTTTGTTTATCACTTCAGCGAGTTCCTTGGGAGGAAGACGTTCCATTACGACGTCTTGTTGATCGAAGCGGTCGAGATCATCGCGATTGTCAGTGGATCATTTATGCTGCGCGGCCAGAACTGGGCGCGATGGGTCGCTCTCGGGTGGATTGCTTTCCACGTGATCGTGAGCGCATTTCATCCAGTCCGCGAATTTGCGATTCACCTTCTGTTCTGTGCCGCCATTGGCTGGCTACTCTTTCGTCCGGAGGCGGCGCGGTATTTTCGCCGTGCTCGAGTCGAACCAACGTAAGCAGATCAGCGCCCATGGCCTCGTGTCCGTGGTCACAGATTCCGCCCGCTCTTCGGTCTAGAACAATCGAAGCTGGGAGGTGGCCATGGGACGTGCAAACGTGTCGCTGGATGTGATCGAAAAGTTTCTCGCGCAAAAACGCATCGCGGTGGTCGGAATGCCGCGCGAGCGCTCGCACGAGACCATGCTGTTGTTTCAATTGTTCGAAGAACTCTGCCAGCGCGGACATGAAGTTGTGCCCGTAAATCCGAAGGCCTCCGACATCTTAGGGCGTCACTGCTTCCCGCGCGTTCAGGATATCAACCCTGCTCCGGATGCGGCGCTCCTGCTGACCTCCCCGGCGGTGACCAATTCCGTGGTGCGCGATTGTGCGGAAGCCGGCATCCAGCTCGTATGGATGTATAGAGGTAGTGGGCAAGGCTCGGTCAGCGAAGAAGCGGTGGAGTTCTGCCGAGCGAAGGGTATTGAGGTCGTGCCGGGACAGTGTCCGTTTATGTTCTTACAGCCGGTGCGCAGCTTCCACTGGTTCCATCGACTGGTGTTCAAGATCACGGGGCAGTATCCGCGGGAGGCTGCATAGCGGCTGGGCTTCGAAATGCAGATCCCTCGCGGACTGGCGTCCGCTCGTGATGACAACAAGATCCTCGCTCCGCTCGGAAGGACAGGCGGGATCGCCTGTCCTACACAAACTTTGGGCGGCCGGGATCGCCTGTTTTACACAAACTTTGGGCAGCCGGGGTCGGCTGCCCCACGCAAGTTTCGCCGCAACGAACAAAGGCCGCCCGCGGGCGGCCCTTGTTGTAGCTGACTTGTTCTGGCGAATCTGGCTACGAGTTCTGGTCGTTCGAGGCGCGCTTCCAGTTGATGAGTTCTCCGATAGTGGAGGCGCCGGTGCTCGAGGCCGGATGCTTGTAGGCTTCCACATCCGCGCGGGTAGCTTCTGCGCCTACCGAACGGATGCTGAGACCCACCTTCTTCTCGGCTTCGTTCATCTTGATGATCTTGAACTCGTGCTCCTGGCC
>CAZBCQ010000173.1:0-9058 GCA_964490255.1 uncultured Terriglobales bacterium
GTGTCTCGCGGTCTTCGCTCTCTACCGCGCGATCCGTTGCCTCGTACTTCTCGTAGCCAAACAATCGCCAGCGGTGCATCGACACACTGCGACGTGTGACCTTGTGCTCGGCCGAGGCGCGGAGGAAATAGCGCGCGGTTTCTTCGTCGCGGGTGCGTAACGTCATGGTCGTGTTGGGAGCCGACGTAACGTCCTCTTTGAATCCCCGGCCAACCTGCATCAGCTGAGGCAGGCTCTGCATGGAGAACAGGAAAGACGTGTTGGTTCCCCGTGCGGTTTGCAGGATCTGGGAGAAGTTGCGATACCCAAACGGGGCAAACTCATCGAGCACAACGCTAAACATGGGGCGATTGGATCTGCGACGCTGTTCCTCGCTCTCGTAGCGCTTGCCGACTACCAGTTGCAGGTTCTGCAACAGCATCTTGCCTAGGGCCTTGACGGGCTCGGTGTTCTTGTTCACGTTCAGGGTGACGAAGAGTATCAGCTCTTGTTCTATGACTTCATCAAGCGAGAGTAGTTCCTCGTAAGGGCCGGTGATCACGCTCAGTTCGTCGTCTACGAACGTCATGCATTCGTTGAGCAGGCCCTGAATCTTCGGCACGCGCTCTCGGTCGCCAAGCGACTGCCAGAGGTTCTTCGCCGACATTTCGAAGTTGAGCCGGCGCTGCACCGGGATCGCCGATTCCTGTTCTATTCGGCGGCGGGCGTGTTGGACCTGTTCCTTCAGCACGTGCTCATCGATGGCCATGACCAACACGTCGTAGAAGTTGAACTTGCGTCCGGTGTATACCAGCACGCGCACAATGTCGGAGAGATAGTTCAGCTGGTGCTTGCCGAAGAATTCGTCGTGCAGATTGAAGGAGCCGAACACCATGTTGACCACCGCCATGTAGTCGTCGTCGGTGCAATGGAACGGGTTGTAACGGACAGAAATGTCCGGACGCGCCGGATTCAAAACCCGGAGCTGATGTAGCCGTCCGGCGCGGTGCACATGCGGCAAGAGGTCATAGAAGAACTCCAGGTCGCCTTTGCCATCGAAGATTACCATCGGGAGCCGATGCGGTTCGGCGGGGGTGCCCACCACGCGCGCCAGGTCCTGGGTGATGATGTTCTTCAGCAACGTGGTCTTGCCGGAACCTGTCATCCCAAGGACGATTCCTTGCATGACGCGCACCCGATCCGGCCAGTACCAGGGCTTGCCGTGAACATCGTAGCCGAGGATGACAGCATCCTGGCTCCAGGCATCGGCGGTTGCCCGCTGATCACGCTTCGGCGCAACCACCATTGGCGGGTGCGGCCACTGCTTCTCGCGGCGCGAGCGGGCCGTGGCTGCCAGGACGACCGTGCCACCGCACGCCAGTAGTGCAAGAGTGGCATAGCAGGCAAGCTCGCCAATTTGCCGGTTCGCGAGGTGATAGCGCTCCCGAGCGAGGTACCAAACAAACCACGCGATGGCCATAAGCACGAGTGCCACCACGATTTCAATGCTGTCGAGTACTGGCGGATGGTGCTGTCTCTGGGCGTAGGAATCGCGCATTAGCGTACTCCCAAGCTGATCCGATCCAAATACAATACGGCCATCTGCACGGTGCCGATCGCAACGGTCCAACGCCAGAGGCGCACAAATGCGCTTCGGTTGTTTTGCGACTCGCTCTGTCCCCAGCCCCTCGGCGGGACCACCATGAAGACGATGCGGTACAGCAGTACCGCCAGAGCACCCAGCAGCCAGTACTGCGGAAGCGTGCAGGCGGTCCACTCAACTACAAGCGCACCGGGTTCTCCGGAATGAAACTGGAGCGTGGGCGGCGCTCCCAGCCGATACACACACGCGCCTTCCAGCATGATCGCCAGCAGCATTGCGGCAAAGAAGAAGAACCCTTCAATGTCACGCAAATCCAGAATCCGGATGGCCTTGTTATTCATGATTGGCTGTCCTCCTGTTTCTCATTCCGGGGCTCAACACGTAGCGCATCAGGAAGCCCAGAATGCCGCAGAAGAGGAATCCACAGGAGATTCCCACCTGGAAGGCACGGTTCTCCGCGCTGGATAGATAGAGCCATAGCAGTCGGCCCAGACCGAAGATCAGGAACGACCAAAACAGCAGTTCCCAGTCACGAATCAGTTCCCGTTGATCGAGTTCCACCGCGCGGGCAGAGGATTGAAACGCCCTTTTCTGATCGTCATGCATACGCGTTCGCATCACCGTTCGCATCACCGAAGGTTGAAGTACAGAAAGCAGGCGAGCAATAACGTGGCGAGGAGAGCGAACAGCACAAACCCACGTTGAGGAGCTCGCGCCGCTTTCGGTTCAAATGGATTCCGTGCTTCCAGCGCAGCGTCGAGGACAGCCTTGCGCACGCCGATATCGGGTCGGTTACGCATGTATCGACATAGGGTGTCGTGAACTGATTTCGCGCTAAACGGCTGTTCCATCTCCGCGTCCCCGATGTCACCGCACGAGAAATGCTGCAATCTGAGTCTTCTGTCCGCTATTTGACTCATCATCCGCTGACTTCGGGCTTGGAAACTGCAACCGCAGAATTCTCGGCTGCGTGCCGGGCGACATCTGCAAGGAGATAATGCCGACGGCTTGCTCGCCCGGGGCAATCTGTTGTGACTGGAGTTGCCCATCGAGAACCATCACCGGGGTTTGCTGCTTGATCTTGAGCTTGGCGACTTGTTCATCCCCAAGCTGGGAATTCACCAGGCCGTACAGCGACTGCGCAGAGCGCACTCCATCCAATTGATAGACATCAGGCGTGTGGATGGCATAAGGCTCGGTGCCGTGGTTCGTCACCGAGTAGCGGATCAGTAGACGGCCATCCTTTTCATAGAGGTCGCTGATCCACACTTCGACCGGCTTCGGGCTGCGCTGCTTTCCTGTCGGCAACCGGACCGGCTTTCCTCGAAGCAGGAGATCGGTGATCGACGGCATGGGCGGAGGCGGTGTCACACTTGTCGGTTTCACTGGCGCAACATGTACCGGCGTTTGATCGACAGCAAAGTCCATGTTCGCTACCGACCCGGCCGGTTCCAGTTCGTAGTTCAGCCGCTGGCTCGCAGTCCAGATGAATAGGTTGCTGGTCGCGTCTGCCTCGGTCGGCTGGACGAATACCTTGTTTTCCCGCCATTCGATTTTGAAGCTGGGGCTTCCGGCTGCCACCTGTACAACCGGCTCGCTCACTTCGATAACCGTCAGGTGGTTCAGCTCCGTCTTCAAATGCACGATGCGGGTGCGGTCGCTGGTCTCGGTTTCAATTCTCTGAGCAATAGCCGACCCGACAGCTAGCGCCACCACTGCGAAAGTCACAACAAAGCGTTTCATGGCTCGTTTCTTTCTCTTCTCTCGGGCATGAAAGCCCCAGGAGACTTCGCACGGAAGCCTCCTGGAGATTTGCGGTTAATTGGTTTCAGCCAGCGGCGCACAACTGCGTGCTGGCAGTTGCGGCCGTTGCTGGGTTTCCGGAAAGATCACCTTCCCGTTGCGTATTTCGCTGCGACCCGGCTTGATCGGAAATGGTCGAACCCGCTGGCGGATCATTGGGGAACCCTGCTCATCGCGATCCGTGAATACTTCTCCCGACTTCGTGACCTGAGCCATGAAGATCAGGCGTTCGACAATCTGCCCGTTGGCTTGTGTGAAGGCCTGGACCAGAAAGATCCTCCCCTCCGCATCGATTTCCACTTCGCCATCGCACAGACTGGGAATCTCCACGGTGACCGGACGGCCCCCCGTACGTTCCGCGATCTGGTTGACCACCTCTTGCGGGAAGCTGTAGAAGACGATTGACCCAGTTCCGGCCGCGAAATTAGGGTCGGGAACTGTCCGTCTCTCCCTGCATACGATCGCGTGCAGGGCTGACAGGTAGGACAATCGTGTTCCATTCTTGCTGCCGCTCCACTTCTGCAGAGCTTGAACCAGTGCCTTCAGCTCGTCTCCCGCACGTTTGTCGTATGCGTTCAACGCGGCCGAGGCCTGATTGCGGCGGAAGAAAAGCTCCTTGCGAACCTCGGCGTCCTGTTTGTGCGCTTCGATCTCGGCATTGGCCTTCTCCAGTTCGGCCAGAAGCTGTTGGCGGCGGCCCATGATCTCAGTCACGCGGCTGCCGTAGTAGCGGTTAACCACGAAACACTCCTGATAGATTTCTGGGGTAAAGCTCTGTCCTCCGATCACGCCCCGGAAATCGCTCAAGGGTGCTGTGGCAGTTGTGCCGAAGTAACGTCCCAGTTCCTTGCGCACGAAGTTGTAGAGCCTTCCGACCTTATCGTTGGCATCGACTTCCAGATGTTCGTCCATGTCTTCGATCCGGCGTTTCTGTTTCAGCTTCAGCCAAGGCGCGGTGGGTACGTCGTTGCGGATATTGCGAATTACCTCCTGGTCGGGCTGGGTGCCATGCTTCAGCTGATCGAGCGCATTCTGAAGCTGGTCCACCAGCTCTCGGGCAAGGTCGGGTCTTCCTTTCGCCAAACACGAGGTTTTCAAATCGGTAATGGCGCCGATCTGATTGCCGCGTGCCTGCATCGCGACTTGAGGAAGATTCCACCAGGGACTGGGAGGCTTGGGATTCTTGTTCTTGACGGCGGCGTGTTGTTCTTCGTAGGCGAACCGATCGTCGACAAACCGGGGAAACCGATGGTCTTCGACCAGGCACACCATATCGAAGTCGAAATCGCCGCCATTTCTGGAAGCGGTTCCCGAATGAAGGATCAGCGTTCCCGTCAGCTGCAGCTGCTCTCGAACGACAGCCGCAATCGGTTCGTCAGGGAGCGAGCAGCCAGCTTGCGCGAGATACTCACTCAGTAGACCAACAAGATCGTTGGCCGAGAGATTCGTAACCGGCAGAAGGTCTTCCTTCATGCGGATGGGGTAGCGAACCACGAGGCCTCGCTTCGACTCCGAATGAGCTATGGCGGTGGTCTTCGGTATCCAATCCGAGCCTGAAACCACACGTCCGTCGTGTAAGAAGAGGTAGCCATCATCTGCCAGTGCGAAGCCCGGCAGACAAAAACCACCACTCGTGCATAGCCGATACGCCCACTTCATCAGTACCCGTTGCAGGTGATGCTGAATGAATGGGTGCTTCAGCATGTATCCGGTTGCGTCGGCAATTAATGTTGCCTGCGCCACCGTGTACTCGCTGGAGGTGTAATCAGCGTCAGGTTCTTCGCCGGGCTCGAGGATTCTTTGGCACACCTCGGTTCCCAGCAACTGGAACAGTTCCGTAAAGTTGTTTTCCTCGAAGGCCTGCCGCACTTTCCCGATCTGGCTGAGAGCGTAAGGCTTGATTTCGAGTTCGATGGAGTCTTCCGGTGCGTGTTCCAGCAGGGTGTAGCTCGAATTGAATTCGAGGTTGCGGGAAACGTCGCGAAAGCCCACGATGACGGGGCCTCGGAAGGTGTGGGCTTGTCGGTCGCCGACAAACGAGCGAATCGTCCGTAGCACACCCCCGGTATACTTTGGCTTCACGCACGATCGGGGCAGAACGATGTCGGCTTCCAAATGCCGCGCGACTTCGTCCGCCATGACCTTGAATGCGCCCTTCGCCTGCGTCCGGTCAAACGCTACGCGAAATTGATAGAAGCGATGCGCGCCGATCCGCTTACCCTGTATCCTGCGCTTCGCTCGCTCGACCAGTTCCGTGTCCTCCGCCTCGGGTGACAGAGGAGGGTGCTGATCGTCGGAAGGCTCAGCCATCCGCTGCGCCAGCAGTCTTTCGATCTCCTTCGCTAGGAGTTCGGACTCGTGCTTGCGTTGCAGCTTACGGAATAGCGACTCCGAGATCCATCCTCGGCAGTCGTTGGTCCCGAGTTCGTGGTCGTCGACCACCATGACGCGGCAATCGGGCTCCTCAGCAATGACTTTGCACGAGGACACCAGAATGCCGAAGTAGGTGATCGCGGCCTGCGGCGAGAAGCGAAAACGCTCCCCGAGTTTCTTTTCGAAGGAACTATCGACAGCGTAGAACTTGCCGTTCTTCGCGCTGCCACTGGCTCCTACCAGGCTGTAGCGGATGCCGTCTACTTCGATCCTGGTCAGCGCTTGCTCCACGATGGCCTGTTCGCAAGAATCGAGCGGCTCCGTGGGCACGTCAACCGTGGCCACGCGGATGCCGGGATACAGTCCCTGCAAGAGGCTATTGGTGAGCTGCGATTCCTGATCGAGTTTCATCGTCTTCTTCGTCACACTGCCCGTGCGATCGAGTTCGAGCGCCAACACAGGGGTTGCGCCCACATTCGTAAACTTGGACATGACTTATCTCCTTCAAGCTGTCGAGCAAGGACAGCCAGAGGAGACTGCTCGTGCCAGTCTCTTCGCCGTCCTTGCCGAAAACCGAACCAAAGATTTCGGCCAGGCACGAAGAGCGCCGGCCAGCACGAGTTGTAGTCGCTACGCCTTGTTGGTCTTCACTACCTCTGGGTGCCAATAGCTGCGCGAGCATTGCCGAAGCTCACTCACGAAGCCACGAACCCTGCGCAATTTCGACCAACACCACTCTCCCCACGCCCACAACAAACACAGCAGGGCCGTGGTCAGGAGAGTGAAGAATGTGCCCATCAGCAGATCCAAAAAGCCGAGGGGCGCGTACTGAAGGTATTGCTGGATCAAAACAAATCCTTCAAACAACAGGACTGGTCCGAAAACCTTCGCCACGGTGAAAAGCCAACGCCGGATCAGCACCAGGAATCGTTGCTTCACCATCTCTTCCTCCTTTTCCGTCTGTTTCCAGAACAGAAAGGAGGCACGCTCGCGCGGCTCTCTCGCTGTCCTGGTCGAAAACGTTTCGGTTTCCGGCCAGGTTCGCGAATCGAACCTCGCCAGCACTCAACCGCAATCAGCTTGCGGATCGCTCACTACAGATCAACCTCATCTGTGAATGAAGCCGGTGCTATGAAAACTCAGGTACGACCCTTTCGCCGCTCTTCAATGCCGGACGCCAGGCGTGGACAATTTCTCTGAACTCCTCGCCATATCCCAGGTCGTCCGGATAACAGTGGCAGCCCGCCACGAAGGCGAAGACCGTCACCATGTCGGCGGCAATTTGTGTGTCCACTCCCCACATCGTGGTCAAATCGAAGCCGCCGCAATTGGTGGCGTTCCACCAGCTCAGTAAGAATTCGGCGGCTCTCCGGCTCTGCCCCGTATCGCCTTGGGCAATTCGGATCAGTCGCTCCAGCGCCGCCTTCTGCCGGCTGGAAATGGCTATGCTCATACGTACTCTCCACGGTCAAAGCAGGCCCCGATCACCAGCGCTCAGGCCGCCCTACTTACCCTGAACCGATTCTTTTTTCAGCTGCGGGCGCCTTCCCGAAAAGTCCGGCACGACGCGAAATTCCTGCAGCGTGTAGTAGGTGACTCCCAAGCGCAGAGCTTCGACGAGTGCCTCTCCTTCGCTGGACACTTCGCGGTCGAGCGCCGGGGTTCCGTCGTTGCTGTCCGCTTTTGCCAGGAAGTAACGTGTGTGTTGGTTGTTTTCCTCGCCAGATTCCGGGCGCGAGCGCCGCCCGCGGCTTGTTGATTTCTCCGCGCCGTCTGCTTTGGGCGCCCTGGTGGCAGAGGCCGTATCTGTTGTCGCTGTAGCCATTCGCTGACTCCTGAAATGCTGGGACCCGCTGCTGCTCGGTCCACCGCTAGTTGTGTCTGCTTATCGGTCTAGTTCACTCTTCTGCTCAAGTCCGTTATCTCGCTCGCCGACCATCTGCTTCTCCGAGTATTCGGCCACCAGCAGGCCGCTTGGGTTGAACTCGCTGCGACGCTCCTCCACAAGCCGGACCGTGTATTGGCCAACGATGCGGTCCGTCACCTCCGCCCCATTTCTTACCTTGTGGACTTCCTTCACGCCGAAGACGACAAAGCTCCATGGCCCGTCCTTCGTGTGCTCGATGGATCGGATTCGCAGGTCAGAAATGATGTGATCCTGTTGGATTTTCCCGACCGTGTCCTCGTCCCGTAGCCGGTTCATGGTGAAGGTGCGGAGATTGGTGGTCATCATGTTGAGGGACTCGGCAAGATTGCGCGGTGCTGAATCCGGGGTGTAGGAGAGGTAGTGCTCGAGAAATCGCCGCACCACCGCTTTGCCTTCGAGTTCATTGGGTGCAACCGAGTCGGAAGCTGCCGGATCGGGAGCCGCTTGCGCTGCCAGAGTCATCTCCACAGTAGACGTGCGCGTGTGCCTCGTACCGCCCACAACGGCCGCATTGCCGTCCTTGTCGACGCGAATCACCGTGGGCGGCTGAATGCGAATGTAGATCGCAAAACCCAGGGATGCGAAGGCGACTACACCGAACAAGACGGCCAGAAACATCGCCCGGTTGCCATAAGCGCGCAACATGCCATCGTGTTCGTAATACTTGGTGTAGCGCGCAATCTCCGGAACTTCCCGTGGTGCTTTCTCTCTACTCATGACTCCTTCCCCATTCCAACCAAGCGCATGGTTCTGCCGATCATGTGGCCAGCACGCCAAGCCGCGAGCCCGGCGAGGCTGCGCCCTCTGTAACCGTCGCCCGACTGTCCGGAGCTTCCACCTGTCCAACGGGTGGTGCCGTACGACGAACTCGGGGAGCCTCCGACGTGTCCGGCTTCCTGCCAGCCGCTACCATTCCAAGAAAAGACCTGTCCTGTTTTTGCGTTTCGCAAAGGCGTTGCTTCTCCGGCTCCCGCGCCAGCACCTGCCCCTGCTCCCGTCAATGCATCCGCGCTCCCACCAGAGCCAGAAGATGTCGCAGCCGGAGTACCCTGAACGGCCGGAGTCGTCGGGCCCGGGCTTTGTGCGGTGCCTGTTTCTGTGCCCAAAGGAGTCGGTGGTTTGGATTGGCCAATTGCTGAACTTGCGTCACTGGCGCTCTGAGACTGGGACACGCTTGAGCCTTGTAGAGCGGAACCGCTTGCCCCTCCAGGACCTGCGGCTGGAGGCGGCGGTCCTTCGGCTGCGAGCGCTCTTCCTCCGGCGACGCCCTCGGCGCCGGCGAACGCTAGGCCCGAAGCCACTGCACCCGCGGTGACGGCTGTACTGACCACGGTCATGAGCGTGCTTCCGATATCGCCGCGCACGATGCGGCT
>CAZBCQ010000174.1:0-3909 GCA_964490255.1 uncultured Terriglobales bacterium
TTGTCTGTTCGCAGACCTGCCGCCATCGCCGCTGAGTGTTAATCTAACGACCAACAACTACTTTATGCTCCACGAAATCTTCCCGGTCGGCCCTCTCCAGTGCAACTGCTCCGTCATTGCCGACGAGACCACGCGCGAAGCCATGGTAATCGACCCCGGCGACAACATCGATCGGGTACTCGGAATCCTCCAGAAGCATCAGCTCACGTTGAAGCAGATCGTGATCACCCACGGCCACATCGACCACGTGGGCGGAGCTATGAAGCTGAAAGCCGCCACTGGCGCTCCCATCCTGATCAACAAGAACGATGCGCCTCAGCTCGCAATGCTGGACGTTCAGGCAAGCTGGCTGGGAATGCAGTCACCGGGGGCGGTCACCATCGACGCCAGCCTTGAAGACGCGCAACAGCTGAAGACCGGAAGCATCGTCGCCACTGCAATGCATACCCCCGGACACACCGAAGGTTCAACCTGTCTCTTTTTTCCGGAAGAAAAGAAGTTGATCGCCGGCGATACGCTCTTCGCCGGGAGCATCGGTCGCACCGACCTCCCGGGTGGCAATTTCGACAAGATCATGCGCTCATTGCACGACCGCGTACTGGCGTTACCCGACGAGACCATCGTGATTCCTGGCCACGGTCCCAGCACCACCATCGGCGAGGAACGGGAATCGAATCCATTCCTCACCAGATAGCCGCCCGGAGCACCACCCAACGATCGCGTGGCGCAGCGACCCCGCTGCGCGCAGTCAACTTAGAACCTGATCTGCGGCCCAAACGTGACACGCAGGTTATTTTGCGCGCCGTTGTTGATGTACATCACGTCTCCGATCTCGACGCGGAGTCCGATGAAGGCCGCAAAGAGCTCCACCCCCACGGCTGGATAAAACAATCCATTAGTCCCGCTACTCAGGAAATTCTCGACCTGGGTACCTGCCGTCCCAAACGTCACAGGCGCGTTGCTCGATCCGAAGTTTATGGCGCCTCCCTTTAAGGTTCCATACACCTTGATCGGACCACCCCATTCGAACTTGGGGCCGAACATTCCGTACGCCAGTCTCAAATTCGCGCGCTGAATGTTGAGATTCGTGTTCACAACGCTGTTGAATGCGGATTGAAATACGAAGCTCTGCGAGAAGTCGTAAGCTCCTTCAGCCTCGAGTTGAATCCGCTTCTTCACGTTAAATGCTGCGCGGCCGCCCACGCCCCAGAAATTTGTGTTGTTGGCATTGCCGAGACGGAAGTAGTCTCCGAATACCCCGACCTCAATATGATTTCCTTGCGCGAACGTAAACGGCGCCATCAACAGCACCGCTAACACTGCCAACCAAATGCGTTTCATCTTGCTTGCCTTCCCCTGGTGTCGATCTGTTCTCCCGAAAGCAAAAGGCCAATTCTTCCCTTCTTCAGAAGCATTGGCTCTGTACTCTGGGACACCTGTTTCGATGTACTTACAGCGCGGCGGGTGGGCTTCTGCACATCCTCAGGAATGGCAAGGGATGAATACATCGTGCGTCGTACAGCTCTTACGAAGGCGCATGTTACAGAAGGTTACAGCAGCTGATCATTCCGTGATCTGCTGCAGCACGCTGAAGAACTCTGGGTAGGAAATGCGCGCCGCATCCGCGCCAAAAATGCGCGTGTCACCATGGGCGCGCAGCGCTGTCACGGCAAATGCCATAGCAATTCGATGATCTTCTTTTGAGTCGATATCGGCGCCACGGAGCTGCTGCTGGCCGGGAACTCGCAACCCGTCCTCGAACTCCTCAACTTCAGCGCCCATACGCCGCAGGTTTTCGGCGACGGCGGCGATCCGGTCCGATTCCTTCACCCGCAGCTCCTTCGCATCACGAATCTCGATTCCATCGCGCGTGTGCGGCGCAATCGCTGCCAGCACCGGCAGCTCATCGATCAGCGCCGCCGTCTGCGCTCCGCTGATTCGCGCCCCTCGCAATTCTCCCCGCTGGGCATTGATTGTGCCAACGAGCTCCCCGTGAAGTTCCTCGATACTGATGATTGGGATTCTCGCTCCCATGCCGATCAGCACGTCGAGCAGCACTGCGCGGGTCGGATTCAGCAGCAGCCCATCGATCACCAGGTTCGACTCCGGAAACAGAGCCGCCGCGCATAGAAAGAATGCTGCCGACGAAATATCTCCCGGAACCGCGGCTTCAATCGCCTTCAGCCTCTGTCCTCCGCGAACGCCGACGCGAGTCTTCTCTCTCGCAACTTCGACACCGAACGCCTTCAGTGCCACCTCTGTGTGGTCGCGTGTCTTGACCGGCTCTTCAACCCAAGTCTCACCGGATGCGTACAGCCCAGCAAAAAGCACCGCCGATTTCACCTGCGCGCTCGGCACGCTCATCTGGTAATCGAGCGGATTCAGCTTCCCGCCGCTGATTCGCAACGGTGCGCATCCGTCGTGCGACTCGATCTTCGCGCCCATCTTCGTCAACGGCTCAATCACCCGCCGCATCGGACGCCGCGAAAGCGACGCATCGCCAATCATCTCGCTCGTGAACGGCTGCCCCGCCAATATCCCGGACATCATCCGCATGGTCGAACCGGAGTTGCCACAATCCAGCGCGCCCTCTGGCGCAACAAACTGTCCGGCCCTGCCTTCGATCTCCACGTCCCCGTTGTTCCGCGTGACGTTGCATCCCAGCGCGGCCATGCAGCCGAGCGTGCTCGCGCAATCTGCCCCCGTCGAAAAGTTCGTCAGCTTGGTGACGCCTTCCGCCAATCCAGCAAGCATCGCATACCGATGGGAAATCGATTTGTCCCCAGGAATTCTTATGCTTCCCAGAACATTCTTGGCCGGATGAATAGTTACGCAGCTCTTCTCAGTCATTATCGATGATGTAAGTAGTCCCTACCCAATCTTATGGTGCAACTTGAAAAGTACGTGGAGCAGCCGACCCTTCTGCCCTGCCGAGCGCAGCGAGGCTCCTGTCATCCCGAGCGCAGCGAGGCTTCTGTGACGATATCGACGCTTCTGCCCTGCCGAGCGCAGCGAGGCTTCTGCCATCCCGAGCGTAGCGAGGCTTCTGTGACCGCATCGACGCTTCTGTCATCCCGAGCGCAGCGAGGGAACCCTACCTCACCACAACTGTTCGCTCTCACAAGCAGCCGAACTTCGATTGTAGATCATGCCCTCCCACTCGATCCCCTCACCCCATGGCCTGCAGGAACTCCTGCAACAGCCTGTGTACTTCCTCGCTTCGCTCCAGCGGAACGTAATGACCAGCGCCAGCCACCACCGCCAGTCGGCTTCCCCGAATTTCGCGCGCCATAATCTCCGCTTCCGCCCGGGGCGTCGCCACATCCTCATCGCCGACGATCACCAATACCGGAACATCGATTGTCGCCAGCGTCGGAATCGAATCCGGCCTTTCCGCCATGCCCCGCTGAACCGCGGCAATTCCCGGCACCGTCATCTTGCGCATCATGTTCCTCGCGCGGTCCACAAAATCGTGTCGATTTCTTAGCGTACTTTCTCCAAGCACTCGCGGCAGCATCGTTTCGATGAACTGTGCCGGCCCCTCCCGTTCCACGGTCTCCGCCGCTTTTAGCCGATTGCTGCGCGCCTCCGCGTTGTCCGGTCCCGCTTTTGTTCCGCACAGAACCATAGCTCGTATTCGCACGCGATGTTGCCGCCACACTTCGAACATCACGTAACCGCCGATCGAGTTCCCACAAAACACCGCGCGTTCTACTCCAACATTCGCGCAGACTTTCAGCACATCGACCGCGTGCTTGGCCATCGTGGCCGGACCTTCTCCCGTCTCGGAGTCTCCATGCCCGCGCAGATCCGGCAGGATCACGCGATAGCGCATGGCCAGTCGCTCGGCTATTGGATCCCAGATGTGATGATTGACAGGAAAAGGATGCAGCAGAACGAGGTCCGGAC
>CAZBCQ010000174.1:4009-6738 GCA_964490255.1 uncultured Terriglobales bacterium
ATGTGATGATTGACAGGAAAAGGATGCAGCAGAACGAGGTCCGGACCCTTGCCCAGAACCTCGTAGAAGATGTTCGCATCGCCACTGCGGACTTGCATACCGGTCCCCATATCCGCCTGTTCTCGGCAGACGTGGGTTAAGCATAGCAGCGAGCTATTGACTCTGGGCTACAACGGCTCCATTCGCGGGCAATGCAGCCGGCTCTTCCGGCATAACGATCCACGCAATGACGTACGCAATCTCGCCCAGCGGAAACAGGAATATGCCGGCTAGCACCCAGATCAACCGCCATAACGTGACATCAGAATGCGTGTAGTTCGCAAACCCAGCGGCTACTCCGGCGATCTTGCGATTGTAGCGTGAACGCATGAGCTGCCGTGGCGGAGTTGTCGGCGCACCTACAAATCGTCCGCAGTACGCGCACACGCGCGCGTCATCCTGGATATTTTTCCCACAATAATTGCAGAACATACCGCCCCTCCTCCAGTAGCTACCCTTACGTACGGGCACACTCCGCCGGTTGTTCCCAGATTCTATTGCACTCGATAGGGATCTTTCAGGTACTTTTTGGCGATCTCTGCCCGCGGAGAAGCACCGTCCGCCGCGATCACCTCCTGGTAGCGCTTCACCGCCTCCGGACGTTTATTCATCGCGTCATACATCTCTGCCGCCCCCAGCGTGGTACGAAGTTTCAAATCAGGATCAGTACGCTGAAACTGCAGCACATGATCGTATGCATCCGCCGCTTCCTGAAACTCATGTTGCCCGCGCAGCGCTTCCGCCAGTCCGTACCAGGCCATCTCGATGTGCGCATCCGGAAAATTCCCCGCCTGCGTCCCGGCAATGATTTTCCGATAACTCGCAATTGCCAGCGGCGCCTGTCCCGAAGCGTTGTACAGGTTCGCGAGTTCCAGCGCCATTAGGAAGTTCTTCGGATACGCCTCCGACATGCTGCTGACGACCTTGATCGCCTCCGGATATCTCTGCTCCCTGCGCAGAAATAGTGACAGCGCAATCTTCGAGTCGATACTGTTTTCTCCCCCGCCATTTGCGGCCTGATAGAGATACTCGATCCCCTTCGACCTGCTCCCGCTCAGCCCGACCATTGACGCGCCCACCTTTGCCGGCCAGCTCAAGCTTCCGACCACATAGTTGTGCATGCCCACAATCATCTTGGCGTCAGAGTTGTCTGGCTGAAGCTCCAGCACGCGCTCATGATCGTGCCGGGCCCCCACTGCGCTGCGCAAGCCGCTGAACCACGCCTTTTCGATCAGCGCCAGGTAAGTGGCATGCAGGCCCCGCGTCACTCCGCGCGCATACAATGCGTCGGCGTCATTTGGATTCGCCTTCAGTTTTGCCTCTTCGAGCGACAGCGCTCGCTGCGTCAGCTCATCGATCCGCGCTTTCACCTTCGGATCCATCGGAAACTGTTTGCTCGCCAGGAACTGCTCCTTGGCATAAAGCTCGGAATCCAGCGCGCCTATGCGGTACATCTCCTTGAACATCACGCCCGAGAGCAGATGGTTCACAGCAAACGGATCATCCGGATGCGCCTGCAGCGAAAGCTCAAAATTGTGAATAGCTTTATCGTATTCCTGGCTATAGAACGCATCGAAGCCGACCCGGGTATAAGTGTCATCTGGATGAAAATGAACGATTTGCTGGGGGCGGTGGGACTGGTCCGGGGGAACCGATGCATAACCGGCCAGCGCAAGCAAGAGGAGGACCGTAACCCTCAGAACTCCAAGGGACATACTGCGGTAGGGTCTCATAAAGGTGGGTACATCGGAAGTTTACCTGATTCTCCCGGTCTCTCGAAACAGGTACAAACCTTTCACGAGGTAAATGCCGTGATTAGCGCCGCAGAAGAAGAGTTTTTCACCGAGCAGGAAGCAGCCGAACTGCTCGGAATTACCCTTGAGCGTCTCCACTTCTTGCTTGACGAAAACATATTCAACGATGGGAGCAAGCGTCCCATCGCCTTGGAACTTCACCGCAGCGACATCGTCCTGCTGGAGTTTTGGGATCGCTCCACTGAGAACCCAAAAGTGGTTCGTATGCCGCGCCGGGCTTGAGGTTCAACTATGGAAAATTCACCCCGGTTGCCGCCCTTTCTCTCCAATTCTTTCGGGAAGTGCGTAATTCTTGCCCGGCATTGGGGACTGCAGAAGCCCGAAGTCGTCGACTAACCGTCTCAGATTCAGTGGCTTATCCATCCCGTCCTTTTGGTGTTGCACGTGCCATACCGTAAGTAAGGATGGAGGGAAAAAGCTATGGCTCACGCGGCTGATAGCATGCAACCCGAGTTCTGGCGTCCACCGCTCACGTCGTCGCAGCCGCAAGCGGTGGCTGCCGGTGTTCGCTCGCATTTGGAAACTTGTCAAACTTGTGGGACGGAATTCGTTCTCGGTGCGCGTTTCTGTCACGTTTGCGGTGCGGGTCGCGATGACGCCGCGGAAACCCCTGTGGAAAGACCTTGGATGAAAGCGATCGACCTGACCAAGCTAAAAGAGATGCTGCATCTCCCCACGGCCTCCCTCATCCCTATGCTCTTCGGGATCGCCTGCGTCATCGCCGCCATTGCCACCGGTTTCATCTACAAAGCAACCACGTTGAATGACTGGGAAGCAATCCAGACTTGGCGAATCGAATGGCTGCTCGCTGCCGCCGTCGCCTTCATCCTTGGAATCCTCCTGAAACCTAGGGAAGCTTAGGTTCTGGAAGCTTAG
>CAZBCQ010000174.1:6838-8873 GCA_964490255.1 uncultured Terriglobales bacterium
CACAAAGACTCAGGTTATGCCACCGCGCATCGCCTGAGTCTTTCTGATTTTCAGCATGCTGCGGTCAACACTCAGTTGGCCGCGCGATCGAAACCTGAGTGGCACAACTTCTGCTCCGACTAGCTACGAGCTACCCACTAACGACTAACCACTAATCACTTCCCCGTCCTCGCTTGCGTCACATTCACACTATTCGCCCGATACTCTTTGCCGTCGAACATGGCTTTCACGACCACATCCGATCCGACCATCAGATCGCCCGGCAACAGCGGTCTCACAACGCTGATGTCGTACGTGCGATTGTCGCTCTGATTCGCAATCGAGATCTGTCCCACTGACAGATCCAGATTCGTCACCCGCCCTGCGAACGTGAACACCGCCCCCGGAGAAGCCAGCACGCGAATCTCGCGCGCGATCCCGCGATCTGCTTTGTCCGGCGCAAACTGCACTGTCACCAGCGAGCCCGGCGTCACCTCCGCAATGCCAACCGGCTTGCCATCGCGGACCACGTGCGTATTGCCATCCACCGCGAGCCCTACCGGTTGACCCGATAGATCGTCGCGAATCGAAATCTCGCCGCCCGAATTCGTAATCACCTGCCCGCGAGCATCGGCGGCGTTCGCCTGCGTGATCACGCGAATATTGCGTGCCAGAACCTGGCTGCCATCCAGCATGGTATCGACATAAACGCGATCGCCTTTGTGGATCGCCAGTTGCGTCGTCTCCACGCCATCGCGGTAGACGTGCGTGCGTTCGTCGAAGTGCACCACCATCTTCTTCCCGCCGAACGGCCGCAATGTCACGTGGTCGCGCACATGATCGACTCCGTCTACCATCCCGCCAACCAGCGTCGTAGTGCTCCTCGGCATGGGAGGCGCGGGAAGGATCGGCTCCCCTGTGCCCGCAGGGCCCTGCTCCGCCGTGTCGTAGCGTTGCGTAACGGGCGCCGGCATCTCCGCTGGAGACCCAGTCTTGGGCGCGCCAGGAGCAGCTGTCTTATCTCCCTGCACGACGGGAGCAGCTGCCTGATTCGCCTCCGCGGCAGGACCGCCTGTCTGATTCCCCTGCGCCAAATCCTTATTCTGCGCCGGATTCTGCGCTGCCTGTTCATTCTGGGCCAGACCGAAGCTGGCACACGCAATCATTACCAGCAACACGCAATGCGGGTAAAAACGTTTCATCCCTGTCTTCGATGATGGCTACAGCAACGTGAGTTGTCGGGTCGGCTACAAAGAAGAACTCACCGTAAGCATTCCCCACGACCATTCCTACCACCAGGACCATTCCTGTCAGACGACCATCCTGTCGCCACGACCCTTGTAATTGTGGGAATTGGGCATCTAAGCTAACCACTAACCACTAGCGCAAAAAACCGCAACTGCCCATCCCTACTTGGGTTACTCTCAGGCAGCAGCCAATCTTGGGGCGCTGCCCACCACGGACAGGGAGGAAGCATGTCAACCAGACTCTTTCCTGCGGTAATCCTCGCCATTCTGTTTTCCGCGATCTGTTTCGGATCCGATATACCAAAAGGCACCAAAATCACGGTGAGTCTTGACCAGACGCTAACGAGTGATACCGCCATGATTGGACAGCCTTTCATGGCTCATCTCACACACGACCTCCGCTTCGGCACGGACCACGTGATGATTCGCAAGGGCGCGCTGGTCAACGGAATTGTGAAGTATGCGCAATCGACCATGAATTACAGCCGCGCCGGCGAGCTCGAATTACAGATCACCTCTATGGCCGCCGATGGCGTCAGTTATGGCGTGCTCTCCGACACCTTCATGCGTATGGGGCGCGAACGCCCAATCAATCCCAACACAGGCCGCGAGGACGACACTGGCGCTCGCCGCGCCGATGTAACCCGTGCCGGCATCGACGTCCTGACGGGCGGAGGCGGGAACTCTCCCACCGCAACCATACCTGGGACAGCGGTGAGCGTAGGTGGCGCCAACACGCACACCGGCATGCAGGTGATCTTGCCAACTGCCATGAAGATCACGTTCACGATCGTAGAAGCAACCGCCTC
>CAZBCQ010000175.1:0-3602 GCA_964490255.1 uncultured Terriglobales bacterium
CAGGAATCGCAATCGCATCCGACAGACTTACGGTCGGTTTTGCTGGAACAACTGCAGACCACGCACAACAAAAAAGACTGGTATGTGCCCGTGAATGTCGCTGTCGAAGGAGTGACGGCAGAGCAAGCCAAGTGGGCGGACGCGAAGGGCAACCATTCGATCGGACAACTGACGTATCACCTGCTGTACTGGGATCGAAGGGCGTTGGCGGAATTCAAGGGAGAGAATCCCGGAAAATTCGACGGCAACAACGACGCGACCTTCACTGATTTCGATCCGAAGCAGTGGGCGGCAACGGTGAAGGAATTGGACGACGTGCTCGCGGAATGGGAGAAGGCGGTGCAATCAGCGGACGAGGAGAAGCTCAAGAAAAACGCGTCGATGATTGCGCACATCGGGGCACACAATGCGTACCACGTCGGCGAGATCGTTTATGTCCGCAAGGAACAAGGCTCGTGGGATGCGAGTAAAGGCGTGAAGTAAGGCGTGGCGGACAGGCTAGATCGCCTGTCCCACACAAGCAAATGCAGATCCCTCGCTGCGCTCGTGATGACAACCGAAAACATCCACCCAAGCCGAAAAAAGGCTTGGATCGAGCACCCACAGGTCCCTCGCAACCTGGGTGCGCGTGATGACAGTTCAAGAACGCGGGCGAGGGCGCACGCGCCACGTCAACTATCCTTCCGGTAGAGAAGATTGCGCATTGCTTCGCGCCGCGCGGCGTTCGCCTGCTTGTCACCTTTGAGATGGTCGGTCGCGTTGGGGCGCTTGTTCGCCGCATCCTCCGCCTGGGCGGCGGTGCATTCGGGGCAGTGATTGGCGAAGCCAGGTTTATCGGGCTTGAGTTCGAATTCTTCTGAGCAGATGGCGCAGACTTTGATTGGAAAAGCCATAACCAGATTATGGTAATCGAGGGAATCGTGGCGGCTCAAGCGATGTCCCCTGGTTCGGGTTAGTTCTCGGCGCGGAGGGCTTCGATCGGTTCGAGGCGCGATGCCTTGAACGCCGGCCAGAAGCCACTGACGATCCCGACTAGCGCGAGAATAATGGTAGAAATAGTCATCACGTTCAGCGAGGCACGCAGGAAGATGTCGCCCTCGTGATTCATCGTTTTGTAAAACTGGCTGTACATCGGTAACGGCGGAATGACGACCGTCAGCAGCCAGGATCCGACGATGCCGGCGACTCCGCCAATGAAGGTGAGTACGAGCGCTTCGACCAGGAACTGACTGAGAATGTTGCGCTGGCGCGCGCCGAGAGCTTTGAGCAGTCCGATTTCGCGCGTGCGCTCGGTAACACTGACCAGCATGATGTTCATCACGCCGACCCCGCCAACGCCGAGCGTGAGCGCGCCGATGATCCCCATCATGGCTTCGAGTCCGATGGAGAAGGCGCGCAACACTTTGCCGGTATCCACGGTGTCCCACTCGGGCGTGGCCTTCTCGTCGCGCGGATCGAAGTGGTGGCGGCGTCCGATAATGCGTCGCGCCGCGGCGAGCGCTTCCGTGTGAAGTTCAGCGGTGATCGGCTGGATGATGATCATGTCGGGATTGCGCTGGTTCTTCAGTTCGTCATAAACCTCGAACGGGATGAACGCTTGCTCGTTGTCCGGGCCCTGGTACATCGAGTCCTGGATTTTGATGTTGAGCACGCCAATGACCTCGAAGCTCTGTCCCTGCACGAGCACGCTCTGTCCGACCGCAGGCGCTCCCTGAAACAGCCGCTTCGAAGCAGCGTTGCCGAGAATCAGGACGCGACGCCGATTGGTGAAGTCGGCCTCTTCAAAATAACGGCCATCTTCAAGATTCATGAGGCGGCGCATTTGTCCGTACGGAAATTCCACGCCGCGGGTGGTCAGGGAAACAACGCGCGTGCCGATCTTATAGCCGAAGTCACTGCACGACTCGGCGCTGACGGCGCGAATGATGGGGACTTCGGAGCGGATGGCTTCGACGTCTTCATATTCGAAATGGACGGAGCGGCCGGCGCGCTGGCCTCCGGCCTGCATGCTGGTCTGGCCGGGCCATATCACGATGACGTTGTTTCCCATGTTGCCGACCGCGTGCACCACGCTGCTGCCGAGGCCTTCTCCGAACGCGAGCAGCAGCACAACCGAAACGACGCCCCAGGAGATGCCGAGCATGGTGAGCGTGGAGCGCATGCGATTGCGCTCGAGTGCCACCCAACTTTGCTGGACCAATTCTTTCAGACGCATCGTGCACCTCGGCTCATTCGTAATGCAGGCACTGGATCGGCTCCATCTCGGCAGCGCGGCGCGCAGGGTACATGCCCGCGCTCACGGTGATGAGAGAAAGCGTGAGCAGCGATCCGACCACGGCGGCCGGCGAGACGATTGGCTTGGGAACGAAATCGGGTAGCGGCGCGTACGCCATCAGCAGGCAGATGCCAACTCCGAAACAATAGCCGATCAGGCCGCTGAGCGCGGTAATGAAGACCGACTCGGCGAAAAACTGGTTGAGGATGTCGACCTTGGTCGCGCCAATCGCTTTCAGGATACCGATCTCACGGGTGCGTTCGGTGACGGCGACCAGCATGATGTTCATCACACCGATGCCACCGAGCGCGAGCGTGACTACAGCAACGCACGCAAAGAAAATAGTGATCACGTTGAAGATGCGCGCCAGGAGTTTGGAACCTTCCATGGTGTCCCATATGAAAAGCGCGTCTTTGTCGGTGGCTTCGAAATGATGCAGTCGTCCGAGCGAACGGCGAACCTGCATGACGGCTTCATCGTGGATTTCGGGATCTCCGACTTCCATCACGATGTCAGAGAGATAACCCTTGATGATGGTCTCGCCCTTGGTTGGTGGAGGAGGAAAGTCGCGCGCCATCGCGGAGTACGGCACGTACAGCATGTCGTTGTCGGGACCGCTGTAGTTGGAGTTCTGCTTCTTTTCGGCCATCACGCCGATGACGGTGTACGGGTAGCGAGCGATGATGAGCGTGGCGCCAACGGCAGGCTGTCCGGGATACAGTTGCCGGGCGGCGTTCCAGCCGAGGATGACGACACGGTTGGCGTCGCGCTCATCGTCGTCGGTCATCAGACGTCCTTCGGAGACAATGATGGAACGGAAGTCCTGAAACGAAGGCCAGACGCCCGAAATCTGGCGCGCAGCGGAATTAAACTGGCTCACTTCGGGCACGCTGCGCTGCAGTTCGGGACTGACGGCTTTCACCAGATAGCATTCGTTCTTGATGATGCGGGCATCGTCAATGGTCAGGGTGATGCGGCGTCCGGCGGCGAGGCCGCCGATCTGGGCGCTGGTGCGGCCGCCCCACATGATGACGAGATCTTTGCCGAGCGTCTCCATGCGCTTCTTCTGATCTTTGCTGAAGCCCAGGCCGAGGCCAACGAGGATGATCACCGAGGCAATCCCCCACACGATACCGAACATAGTGAGGAACGAGCGCATTTTGTGGGCTCGCAGGGTGGCGAAAGTTTGCTTCGAGATCTCGCGCAGGTTCATGAGGCGCTCTAAGCCAAGGGTTAGACGAATGTCTCAGTAAAAGGTACGTGGGAAGGATGAGGAAGGTTCCACAAAGGCTGGGACGAAATCGGGAAGTGAGATCGAAGATTGAGT
>CAZBCQ010000175.1:3702-4990 GCA_964490255.1 uncultured Terriglobales bacterium
GTCACCCCAAATCACCCACCCAAGCCAAAGGAAGGCTAGGGTGGGGCACCCATCGATGCTTCCTGATGTCGATTGTTGTGCGCAGTTTAAATCTTGAGCAAAAGTGATGATCCGAATACTGGCGCACGCCAACGTCCCGGAGCCACAGCTATACTGAAAGAGCATGGTTTCGCCTTCACTGATTAATGGCTTAGGTTTCATCGCGGCGGCGCTGACGACGCTTTCGTTTGTTCCACAGGTGCTGAAGATCCGCAGGCAGGGCGGGAAAGATCTGTCGTATCCCATGCTGGTGTTTTTCTGGATCGGCGTGATGCTCTGGCTGGTGTATGGGATCCTGATGAAGTCTCCGGCAATCATTGCGGCAAATCTCGCGACGGGATTTCTGGTGTTGCTGGCGATCTTTCTCAAGGCAGTGGTCAAGAAGCCCGTTGTGGTTACGAATCGGAGCCTTAGGTCGCGGTTGCGGATCGCGATCGACATGGACGAGGTGATGGCTGACAGTCTGTCGCGCCATCTGCAGCTCTATAACGATGAGTTCGGAACCGCTCTGTGCAAACAGGATTTGCAGGGCAGGCCCCTGCACCTCGCCGTGCCCGAGGCACACCGGAGAAGGATCGACGAAATTGCGCTTTCCGATGGCTTCTTCTGGGATCTGGATGTGATGCCTGGGTGCCAGGAAGTGATCCGCGAGCTGACGAAGCGATATGACGTGTTCATCGTGACGGCGGCGATGGAGTTTCCTAATTCGTTTTTGCCGAAACATGCGTGGCTACAGGAGCACTTTCCGTTTCTCGACATTCGCAACGTCGTTTACTGCGGGGACAAGAGCATTGTCGATGCCGATATCATGATCGACGACCGCGTACGAAACCTGGAGCAATTTCAGGGAATGAAGATCCTGTTTTCGGCTCCGCATAACATGAGTGAGAACCGATTTCTGCGCGTCAACAGCTGGGCAGAGGTGCGGGAAGTGCTGCTCGAAGACGAACCGCGTTTGAGACAGCATAGCAGTGCGTCGGAGCTGGCCGGAGCGGCGTCGGCGTCGGTGTAAAATTCCGCTATAGCAAGTGCCTTCTCAGAGCAAATCCGAAAACGCAAAGCCGCTTTCGAAATCCGCGCTGAAGCTGCGCCTGTTGAAGCGTCTGAAGTGCACTACCCGCTTTGAGCGCGAGCTGTGGGCCAGTGGAGCACAGTTGGTCGCCGGCGTTGACGAAGTCGGCCGCGGTGCGCTGTTCGGGCCGGTCGTCGCGGGAGCGGTGATTCTCGATCCCAAGTACCGCATCAAGGG
>CAZBCQ010000175.1:5090-8803 GCA_964490255.1 uncultured Terriglobales bacterium
GTTGCAAAGGTCGAGCGCGATCGCATGATTACGACGTGGGATCCGGTGTTTCCGGCGTACAAGCTGGCGTCGAATAAGGGATATCGTTCGCCCGCGCACATTGCGGCCTTGCGGGAGTTCGGGCCGTCGCCGCTGCATCGACAGTCATTTGCTCCAGTGTGGAATTCGGCGCATCCGCAGGAGGTGCTGGAGTTCATGCTCGAGGGGGATGAGGCTGCGGTGGTGGAGGAGCTTGCCGAGGTCGGGGTCATAGACCCAGATCTGTCCGACCCAGAAGCACGCTTGGATGGGGTACCCGAAAATCAGTCGTGACGTCCGAAAACGCGGGCGAGGGCAGGCCGCGCCACCGAGACAATCTCCTGCCGGATTGAGCGCAGAAGAGAGCTGCGCACCCGCGTGGGCGAGGGTGCCCGCGCCACGCCACGTCAATCGGCGGCGCTGGTGCCAACCGAGGCGGAGTCGGTTTCTATCGGGAACAAGACGGTGAAGACGGTCCCGTGCTTCTTCGGGTCATTCGAGCTGCGGACGCGGATGATGCCGTTATGTTTGCGCGCAATCTCAAGCGAAACCCACAGGCCTAGTCCGGTTCCGGTGGACTCCTTGGTGGTGAAGAAAGGTTCGTAGATCAGTTTCTGCGTCGCCTGGTTCATGCCGCGGCCGGTATCGGCTACCGTGACCTGAACGCAACGGCCTAGCTTGGGCGATGTAACCACCTTCGTGCGGACGCGGATCTTGCCATGGGCGACGCTGGCGTCGAGTGCGTTGCTGACGAGATTGGCGATTACCTGCCGCACCTCGCTGGCATAGCAGAGGAAGGTGTCCTGTGGGCCGTACTCGGTGGTGACTTCCACCCCGGCTTGTGCCGTCCTACCACGGAACAAGCGGAGAACGGAGTCGGCGAGTTCGCCGGCGCTGGCCGTGGAACGATGTGACGGTTGGCGGTGGAAGCGAAGCGTCTGCTTGGCAATTTCGGTGACTCGTGAGAGCTCTTGCTGGGCGATCCTGACGTATTCTCTAAGCCTCTCGCTGTCTTTCTCGCGCTCAATTAAGAACAGCAGGTTCGTTACCGCTTCCAATGGATTGTTGATTTCATGGGAAACCGAAGCAGCGAGGCGGCCGACTGCGGCAAGTTTTTCGGACTTGAGCAGCGCCTGCTCGATACGCTTCTTCTCGGTGATATCGAAATTCACTCCCGCCAGTTGCATCGGGCGGTTTTCATCGTCCGTGAGCACGGAGCCCAATGCGCGCAACCAGCGAATCTCGCCATTGCTGCGCACGACGCGATACTCAGCATCGTAACGACCGGTTTGAAGCGCAGAGGCAATGGCCGCCTTCGTACGTTCCAAGTCTTCCGGATGCAACGCGTTCATGAATACCTGGAGCGAATCCAACTTGGGCACGCCAAAAATCTCGCTGGTATTGCCAAGATCGATGACTTCATCGGTCTTCAGATCCCGGACCCAGGCGCCCATATGCGCGGCGTCGAGGACCATGCGCATCTGCTGTCGATTTTCGTTGATGATGTCCGTTGCTTTCTTGCGCTCGGTGACGTCGATGGCCGTGCCGAGCCATCTCAGCTTTCCTTCTGCGTCGGTGAAAAGTTCGCAGCGGGCAAGAAACCAGCGATAAGATCCGTCGGACTTGCGGCGCGCGCGATACTCAAGTTCATAAGGTTTTCGCAACGCCAGACTTTCTCCGGCAATTGCGAGAACCCGGGCGCGATCTTCCGGATGAATCAGTTCCGCAGTCTTGCCGGCCTTGATCTCTTCGATTGTCTGGCCGGTGAAGTTTAAGAAGTGCTGGTTCGCGTAGTCGACCTGACCGGTTTCGTCCGTTGTCCATACATATTGCGACATCGATTCAGCGAGGAAACGGTAGCGAGTTTCGCTGGATTTCAGCGACTCTTCTGAATGTTTACGGCTGGTGATGTCGCGAAAGAAAAGGCTTACGCTGCCTGCTTCCGTGGGAAAACAATCCACCTCGAACCACTTCTGCAATGGTGGATAGCGGCTCTCATAACTAAGGGTCGTGCGCTGCTCCATCACCCGATGAAGTTTTTCCCAAATGTCAGACTTCGCGGCGTCAGGGAATTCGTCCCAGACGTTCTTCCCAAGAAGATTCTTGGCGAGCAGTTCGCCGGCCCGCCGATTTACACGCGTACAAATCCAGTTGCGATCCAAGCTGATGAAGGCATCGGACATGCCCTCAAGAATGGACCCGAGCTTGGCGGACTGACGCCTCTCGCGGCTGGCCAGCAGGGTGATGATGGAACAGGTGGCCAGGAATAGCACGATCCGTATTAGGTCGGAGAGAGACAGCGAAATCTGGTTCAGCGGGAGGAAAACGTAATAGTCAACGAGAATCGTCGAAAGAATCATCGACACGACCGCCGGACCTGTGCCGTAGAACCACGCTGAGAGGATCACTGCCCACAAGAAAGTCGCAAAAGGAGGCGCGCCGGCAATTGCGTGGAGGTTCCGAGTGAGAACGAAAGCGATCGCTACCAAGATCAGCGAAAACGAATATGCCTTGATCGATCGGGCCATATCGGAGGACAGCGGAGCGTCTGTACCATTCTGTGCGCAAACCGTCGATTCATGCAAACGCGAACGCCTGCTACCAAGGTAGTAAGTTGGCGGGTTAGAGCTGGATTTCCAGACCTTCGTAGGCGGCGCGCACACCGGGGAAATATTGCGCAGCGTCTTTCACGATGGAATCGATGCAAGCGTCGGAGTGGTCGGGATCGTGGTGGAAGAGGACGAGTTGCTTGGCGCCGCTTTCCATGGCGACGCTGACGGCTTCGCGCCAATGGCTGTGTCCCCAGCCGCGGCGGGTCGCCTCGTATTCTTCGGGAAGATACTGCGCGTCGTAGATGAGCACGTCGGCGCCTTCAGCGAGTTTGCGCACGTTCTTGTCAAAGAGATTATGGCCAGGCTCGTTATCGGTGGCGTAGACCAGCACGCCTTCCGGAGTTTCAATGCGGAATCCGAGGCAGCCCTGCGGATGGTGGAGCCACTTCGTCTGTATGGTGCAGTGATCGAACTCCATCCGGCCCTCTTCGATGCCGAAGAACTTGCGATGCGCTGCCATCTCGCTCATGTCTACAGGGAAATAGGGGTCGGACATCTGGCCTTCAATCGCGTTCTGCAGGCTGCGATTGCGGCTGGAGGAATGGAAGTAGAACGAATTGCCGTGGTTCTCATAGAGCGGGCGGAAGAAAGGGATCCCCTGGATGTGGTCCCAGTGGAAATGCGAGATGAAGACGTGCGCCTGGATCGGGGTTTGAGTGGCTTGCGAGAGTTGCGCGAGATGCTTGCCCAGAATGCGGAATCCGGTACCGCAGTCCAGAATGAACAGACTGCCGGCGATGCGCACTTCAACGCAGGAGGTGTTGCCGCCGTACCGAAGATTCTCTTTTTGAGGAGTAGGCGTCGAGCCGCGAACTCCCCAGAATTTCACATGCATCGGGTTTGCTGGTTTGGCACCGACCTAATGCGGCTAGCCGGAGCGTCCCCAGACTCCTTGTGTGCACAAATACCGGTGAATTGCGGAAGTATATGACAGGTTAGGGGGTAATTCGTCCCACGAGAGTGCTAGGACCTGGGTACTAAAGTTTGGGGGGCGTTTTGGATGGTGCATGGGACTGTTGGCTGCACGGCCACTGGGGTAGCTGGTGGCGGAGCGGCGCCGTTTCAGAGGATGGAGGGCGTAAT
>CAZBCQ010000176.1:0-1103 GCA_964490255.1 uncultured Terriglobales bacterium
GTACGGCGCATGTGTTCCCAGTCGTACTCGTACTCGGCGCCACAGCGGATGCAAACCTGGTAAGCGCGTCCGTCGGCCGACTTGCGTGGCCACAGAAACTGGTGGGAACAGCGATGCAATAGACGATCAAGAAAACGGGCCATCTCGTCCCCCAATGTGAATCCATAATGCATCCGGAGCGATGGCATGGGAAGTGGCGGCCGAGGTTCGCAGTCCGGTTGGCTCTCGCAAGACCGACGAGAAGTGTTCCCGAATCCAGCGGTCCTAAGCCTTCCGGTGCCTAAACAGCTATGGTTTGCCAACTGGTAAATAGTCCATAATCAGGTCACTGTCTGTACTGAGGCAATTGCGTAGAACGCGGCCACATCGGGACCGGCACTGCGGTTCCGGCAGGGTGGATTGATGCTAGACACAAAACAGCTCAAGAACCTCGGCCTGCGTTTCGCGAGAATTTTCCAGATGGCGATACGCACGGCGGTGTTGTTCTCTGCCGAGCATCCGAACGTGCAGCGCCCCGTACAGCAGAGTTTCGATCTGCTGAATGGCCTGATGAAAGAAGCCGGCCGCTTCACCCTGGGGTTCGTCGACAACCAGATCGTCCTCAATAATCTGCTCACTACCGATCCTTCCCTCGATCAGTTGAATAAAGAGTTTCTCCGGCGCGGCATCGCCGCTGTGACTTTCGAGCCGGGTTTGACGCTGGCCCGTTATCGAAAGGTCATCGGCGTGATGTCGGCGCCTCCGAAGGTGATTGAGGAAGCGGGCGGGCTCCGCCTTTTTATCGAGCAGAACGAAGTAGAGGGAACACGAATTCTGGTGGCCGCCAAGAATCAGAAGAAAAACGAGCAGGGCGACACCATCCTGGAAACGAATTCCGAGGCCTATATCCTCTCCAAGCAGATGGAAGAGGATGCCGGCAGTCGCGACTTCATGGATTCGGTCGATGCACTTCTGGAATCGGCGTGCCTCGATCCTTCCGCGCGTAATGCGATTCTCTCGGGCATGTCCGGATTCAAGGAGCAGGGCTACGGCGTGCCCATTCCCATGCCGAACCTGGTGGTCGCCAAAGATGGTGAGACTGATTCTGGAACGACAAGTGGGGG
>CAZBCQ010000176.1:1203-3499 GCA_964490255.1 uncultured Terriglobales bacterium
GGCGGGTAGCGGCGGCGCGACCGGTCCGGGGGGACCCGGTCCGGGTGGCTCTGGACCCGGCCCAGGTGGCCCAGGGAGCGGACCCGGGTTTGGTTCCGGTGGCGGCGAACCAGGCATGGGCTATGGATCTGGTGCTCCCGGGCTCGGAGTGGGATACGGAACTGGAGCGGGGACAGGAGGTGGCGAGGGTGCTGGTAATGGCTCGGGAGGCGGCAGAGGAGGAAGCGTCATGTTTGGCGCCAGCCTCTCGAAGGCTGGAAACCCCGGTTACTACACCTTCATGGAGTTAATGGAAAATTCCGTGCAGCGCTCATTGCTTGAGGATAGTGGCAATCCCGCCAAGTCCTATACCTCACTGGCGCGCATTCTACACAGCATGGGCGTCGACAAGATTCTGGCGTCATTTCCATCTGAGCGGCAAAAGGAACTCGCCAGTGCTTCGCCCGAGCAGGTCGCCGCCGAGTATGTCGAAGATACCGCCTTGCAGTGGGCGGGAACGAAACTGAAGTCGGACGAAGGTGGGCAGAAGCTCGAAGTGGAAGATGAGGTCCTTCGCGTATTGGCGCGCACATTGCAGGCGACGCAGACCGCCGACCGCCTCTCGCAGAAACTGGTCAAGTTCATACAGGATTTTGCGATTCCGCAGCACATGCAGGAAAAGATCCAGGCCGAGCTGCGGTGGACCGCTCTGGACGTAAAAACCAAGAACGCGCAATTGCTCGCGCTGACCCACTACAACCAGGCACAGTTCCGTCGCTTGCTGGAATTTGTGAAGGAGTGCGTCAGAACGCGGCAGATGGATCGAGCGGGCGCGCTGGTAAACCATTATTTCGAATTTCTCGATGCCGAGAAGCCTGAGATTCTGACGGAAGATTTCAGCCGCGCCCCAGAGTTGATCCGCGCCGTTCCTATGGCCCAGATCGATTTCGTTCCCAAAGCCATCGAACGACTCGGCCGTACATTGATGCGCGATGACGTGTCCGAATTCACACATTTTCAGGTAGCTACGACACTCACCGTCTTGTCGCAATCAATTGCTACCTACGAAGATTTCGATCATGTCGTGCAGATTGGCATGCTGCTCGAGCGTTCGGAGAAGCGTGATCCAGCCAAGCACCGTCGCTGTTGCCGCGTTGGCATCAGCAGGCTGGTTCCAGTAAACGCAAATGAGAGGTTGGTGGAGTTGTTCCTCGCCAACCGCGCTGACTCCGCCTGGACGAAGAAATCAGTGACTCTTCTCGGTTACGGCACTCCTGCGAGCATTAACAATGTCTTTTCGCATTTGATTCTGGAAACCGATGCCAAGAATCGGCTGGCGCTGGTGCGGCTCAGTTCTCAACTTGGACCTCAGGTCGTTGAGGTCGCGTGCAAATTTCTCAGTGATGATCGCTGGTACGTAGTGCGCAACATGTGCAGTGTACTGAGTGATCTGAAGGATCGTGATCTTGCAGCACATATGTCCCCAGCATTGCAGCACGCCGATCCTCGGGTTCAACGTGCCGCACTCACAGCACTGATCAGGAACCGCAGTGAGGGGCGCGCCATGGTGCTTGCGGAAGCTTTGCCGAAGCTCGCTGCCGACCTGCTCGACGAAGCGCTCGACGAGCTGATGTTCTTGAAGGATCCGAAGACGATTCCTGCGATCGGCAATTTTGTCGTTGCTGGAAAGGGCAGCGTTGCCATGCTGCGCAAGGCGGTACAAGTTCTCGTACAGATGCCCGGAGATGCAACGCTCGATCAGTTCGCCGCTATCCTGCTGGCGGGAACGCTCGATCCGGAACTTCGCCGAACTGCGCTCAAGCATTTATCGGCTGCCAAAACAGAGCAATCGATGGAGACGGTGAAGAAGTTGGCTGAATCCTCCGATCGATTGGCTGCCGAAGCGCGCGCCAAACTATCGCCGAAGAACTCCTGACGCGCTTGCGGTGCAATCAAATAGCGGTACCGATATCTGCCCTCTTTGCAGATGTGGGTCAGGATCAAACTTTTCCCGCCAGCATGTCATCGCACAGTCGCTTCACGCCCTCGGTGATGATCCGCAGGAACCGTTCGCCCTTCTCGGCGCTGGCGGAGCGCGGATCGCCATGCCCGCCGTGTTGGCTCGTCTCGGCAAACGTCTTGTAAACCGCTACCGAAGGCGAACTCAGCATTTCATTGCGGCCAAACGGCGATTCTGAGAGCGTCATGCCGTCCGGCTCAGCCTTCGAGAAATCGACCAACTGGGGAGCAATATCGAGAAGGATCGATGTCTCCAACTCGCACGCGTGACCCATTCCGCCGAACTCGGTTTCCCGTG
>CAZBCQ010000176.1:3599-5470 GCA_964490255.1 uncultured Terriglobales bacterium
TGACCCATTCCGCCGAACTCGGTTTCCCGTGCCTCCCAAAGTTCTTTGGTGACAAGATCCCAATACGTCGCGCCGACGATCAGCGCGCCCGGATATTTGTGACCGATTGCCTGGATGGTGTAACCAAGCGTGGCACGATTCCCTCCATGGCTATTGAGGATGAGCAGCTTGCGGAAACCATGTTTCATCACAGACTCAACGATGTCGCGCAGCATATGGCTCATCGTCTCGACCGAGATGCTGATCGTGCCCGCGAAATCCATGTGATGACTGCTGCAGCCCAGCCAAATCAGTGGCAAGCATAAAAGCGTGTGCGGCAGTTCGCGCTCGACGCGGCGCTCAATTTCAGACCCGATCAGATAATCCGTGGAGACCGGCAGATGAAGGCTGTGCTGTTCGAGGGCACTGATGCAGGCTACGGCAATCACCTTTTCGCGATCGAGGGCATCGACTTCCGGCCACTTCATCTCCTGCAGAAACATCGGTTCTCCTCGGAAGCCTAGGCCTCAATTTCCCAATGATCCGTTCGGTAATGCTCCACGGCGGCAGAATCGAGTTCGACTCCCAATCCTGTTCCCTGCGGAACCTCAGCCTTGCCGTCCTTAATCTCGAGCGGCTTTTTCAGCAGATCGTGTTCGCGGATGAGCCGCCCGAATACATCGCTCGGCATCGTTCCCAACCCTGACGCCGCTACTTTGTGCACGTAACTGGCTTCCAGAATCCCGAAGTCCAGCTCGCTGCCATGCGAGTATGGAATTGCAAACAGATCAGCCAGGGCGGTGAGTTTCCGAAACGCGAAGATGCCGCCATTGAAGTGGAAGTAATCGTTGCAATCGAGCTTCGCAGCGCGCGCGGCATCCTGAGGCATCTGGCCCATCTCGAGGTACGGCAGCGAGACATGCATTGAGAGCGGGATGTGAGTCTTGCTGCGCAGATAGCGCCAGCCATCGTAATTCCAGCGCGGGATCGGGTCTTCCAGATACAGCACGTTGCCGATCTCCTCCAGTTCGCGCGCGATGCGCTCGGCGTTAGCGGGAATCTCGAAGCGTTCGTTCGGATCCAGCACCACCCAGAACTTTTCCCCGCACGCCTGCCTGATTTCGCTGCACCACTCTGCAACCGGATCCGTCACCGTGCATTTGAACTTGATGCACTCATAGCCGAGCGCCTTAGCCTCTTTGGCCTTTCGCGCTGCGTCCTCAGCCGTTCGATGACCCGTCCACGCCGCAACACGTATCTTGTCGCGATATTTTCCGCCAAGCAACTGGTAGAGCGAAATGTTATGAGACTTCGCCAGCGCATCAGTCAATGCGCACTCATATCCGTCGTACACACGGCCGGCTGGAAGCGGCAGCGATTGTAGATTAGCTTTGCGCAGATCCGCGCCAAGCAATTCTTTTGCGACCGCACGCATCAGTTCGCGCGGGATACCCCGGTAAGACTCGCCTAATCCGACAATGCCGTTCTCGAATTCGAGCTGGATCATCGTCTTCGGCACCTGGTCGAACTGTTGTGTCCAGCCTTGTTTTCCGCCCACCGGCAACTTGTGAAGCGCGTAGTCAACTTCCGGGCTGTTAATGCTGTCCGGACGCGCGGGGATGAGCACTTCATCGAGCACAATGCGGCGAACGATCACTCGGAACCTCGGTTGATGAGCAATTCACTTTATGAGTTTCTGGTGGCGGCTGGCAAGAAAGACAGCAGGGTGGACGAACAGCTTCTGCATACTCCTTTTGTAGTATTGCGCCGCTTTCGCACCCGCAGTAGTTTGCTAATCGGTCTCCGATTTTGTCCTGAGTCTCGTGGCGATTCAGGCAACTGCCTCCTGAAACGGGCTGCTGAAGTGACGCTCTTCGGCAGTTCGTTCTTTT
>CAZBCQ010000176.1:5570-8758 GCA_964490255.1 uncultured Terriglobales bacterium
GGTTTCTTCATCACCATCACCGCACGGCAATCGAGCGTTCCGATCAGTTCATCGCTCAACTGCATCTCCGGTGAATAACAATTCTGGGCCAGTTCACTGATGATCTGCAGTTCGCCCGGTGTTAGCACCACCGCGGGCAGTTCGTTGAAGTGACGGAACATCCACAAGAGCCGAAGCCGCTGCCGCATTTGGGGCCTTAAATAATATGGTCCCTCTTCGGTGACTACCCTGACCACTCCGCGATACAGCTGTCCAATGGACATATCGCTGCATTTCCTTGACAGATGTGATGGGGGACAGCCTTGGCCGCTCAGGGGAGAGAAGAAAAGAATGGTACACATGCACTTGGGGTTGTGCAAACGAGTCACGATTCGTGACCGTCTCCAAGCTCCCGAAAAAAGAGGCGGCTTCGAGCCGCCCCGGAGGAATTACTTGGATGAGACCAATTCTTTCGGCCCAGCTGCATCTTCTTCCGATAGATGATGGCTGCCCAGATTACGAAGGTATGCAGCACTGTTGGAAACAGCGCGAACTCTAACCACGCAGTGGTAATTCCCGGATTACTACTAACACATGGCAGGCTGATGGGGTTCCGGCTCAGCCATGTATGCGCGAACGGCCTCTGAGAGCTGTGCCCGGAACACTTCGTTCATCGTGCGCAGGTCCTGAAAGAGCGTGCTCAGGTCGACTCGCATCAGGTTGCGCTCAATGTAGATCAGCACTACCTTCTCCAGTGCGTGCAACTCGTCCACCATGCTGGAAGCCCGGTAGCCCTCAGCACGACGGCGCTCGCCGTGCGCGGCTGCTGGTTCCAGATCGGTGTCCGGCCGATTCTCGAGCGCACGCTGCAGGTTGCGGATCAGACAATCCAGTACCTCGGCAAAGGACTGGCCAGCGCCGTCCGCCCCCGAATCCACACTCGTTAGCCAGTCGTGCAGAATCTCCTGGCGGTTCTCGCGGATCAGTTGCACCAGCCTCAGTAGGGGTGCCTGTTGTCTGAAGACCGGACTTCCCAGCCGCTCTCGAATCTTGCCAACCAGAGAGGGCACGTCGGCGGGCTTTACTAAATAATCATCAACCTGGCTCTGAATCGCCCGCAACGCACTCTCGAATGCGGGGTAGCCGGTCAGGATGATGGTTGCAGCCGCGGGCTGAATCCTGCGCATCGCGCTCACAACCGTGAACCCATCTCCTGGCTCGCCTATGTTCAGATCGGACAGCAAGAGATCGAACGGCTCGTTGCTGATGATCTTGAGCGCTTCCGGCACGGTCGCCGCAACCGTCACTTCGAACCCATGCTGCCGCAGAATAACCGGCAGTGTCAGGCGAATATTTGCTTCGTCATCGACGAAAAGAATTCTTGGGGCCAACTTTGCTTCCCTGCCTTCGGGTATGTGCCGGGAGACGGCAGTTTGCGAACCCAGATCAGACAGTTTGCTTATTGCAAGACCAGTGCCACTTCGGCAACTCGTTATTGCTCAACAATTCGGATGCAACTCACCCCGACCTGAGTTGGGTAATTGTTACCCATCTCCGTGACTTCGCAGTCACTGGACTGCCGGACAGGTCGGTGTGTGTATCTGGACGGGCTCGGAGCGCGTATCCGGACGGCGGCTCTCGTAATCTCGCAAGAGCGCACGTCACCTGCGATTCTTCCCAGCCATGGCTCACTTTCCCCAGCCGCACCGCAGCGTGCGGGCCCCCCGAGTACGAGTCCCGAACAGCGAGTCCGTCAATTTCTCGTTGGAAGGCAAACGCGTTCCGGCGGTCCTGCATGAGATCTCTACCACCGGCGGACTTGCCCAATTCACGGGCACAGTTCGCGAAGGCACATTAGCAGAACTTCACATGCGATCGAAATCTGGACCGATCAGCGGATTGGTGGAGCTGATGCGTCCGATCACTCGCTCCGCTAACAAATTGCAGCCTTTTCGCTTCGTTGCCCTCGGTGACGAAGACCACGATCGTCTCGCCGGAGTCCTCCGGCAGATGATCGATCAGGGATACGGCGCCTAACCCCACACAGGCGCCGCCTCCCTTTTCGATTGTTGTGGCGCGCCCGCGGCTTTTCCTCCTTGGAGGCGAGGCTTGCGGGCGCTCTCTTTCTTGACCCTTTGATTTGGCACATGCGAGCGCTTATGTGGGCGCGGCCGCCCCCGGCTGCGCCTTCCGCGCGCGGGACTCAGAGCAGCTCCGAGTCGTATTTGCGGAACAATTCAGCCAAGCGACCGCGGCTTCGATCTGGCGCGGCGTGGATCGCCTGGATGAGTTCGTAGATCTTCGGCGTCATAATCAGTAGATAGCGGCACGGCCCTTCGCCCGGATTCCAGTAAGTGTGCGGCGAGCCTCGTGGCACCAGAACACCGCAACCGGCATGAGCTTTCACGACCTCTTCGCCTCGGCGAACGCATAGCACGCCCTCCAGCACATACCAGGCTTCGTCATCTTGATGATGAACGTGGGGAGGCGCAATCAGGAACGGAGCGTCCGTATGCCCGCCGGGATCGCGCCATTCGGCGACAACAAACGAATTTCCGGAGTTGCCAAGAACCTGTCCGGCGAGCGGCGGCGCGAGAATCGGTGAGCTCATAGGCGAAACAATCTAGCCCCTGATCTCGCCGGACGCAATCGTCGCCACCAAACGCCCACATATCACTGACTTCGCTTCGAACTGGGATTACATTAACAATCCGTTGACAATTGGTATGGGCAAAGAAGGTTGCGCTGGCACCTAGCTGGCGCCGACATGCGGATCGGGAGGTAAGCATGTCACGAGTGACCGGGAAAACTGGAAGTGTCGTTGTCCTCTCGCTTTTCTGCGCGATCTGCCTGGTCCCCGCGTTCGCGCAGCAGAGTCTTCCACCGGAAGCAGTCCCGCCTAACTTCAATCTCGATGCGGTCTTTGCTGAACACGTCCGTGCCTTCCTGTTTCCTTTAACCCAACCCGCTCTTGGACGGTACGCCACAGGCAAGCAAGTCCTCGATCGCCTCACTGAGCACCTTCCCCCGAATCAGAAGAAGTTCTCCTGGGACCTTCGCATTGCGAAGGATGCGGGCAACGTCTTCTCCTCGCCCGATGGAACGATCTTCGTCGATCAAGAGGTGGCCCAGTTCCTTGGGTCGCAGCGTGGTCTTTGGGCCGCCGCCCTCGCGCATGAAATGGCCCATGTGATTCGACGAGATTGGGC
>CAZBCQ010000177.1:0-3689 GCA_964490255.1 uncultured Terriglobales bacterium
TCGTGACCCTGCTGCGCACATTTGTCGGATTCTGCGTCTCGGGCGTTTCAATCTTTACATTGGAAAACACGGCAGTCTCCAGAACGTTGGCATCATGTGAGCAAACGCCGATGCCCACGTAGACGGGATCTTGCAGAATCACCCTCGCAGGACCTGCGGGCGTCAACTGCGCTCCCGCCTTTCCAGTAAACACCATGAACTCACTGCCACGCCGGACCAGCCGTATGCGCACCGGACCGTCGTCCTTCGATTGCACCTCTAACGTCTCAGCGCTAGCCGTAGGCCGGTACTGCAATGAAGTGAGGCCGCTGCCATGCCGTGCCACATCCGCGTAGGCGGAATTTGCGTCGAGTCCCTGGCGCACCATCAGCACCGCCTTGCGATGTGGATTGACGCCTGCGCCCTCGAAGTTCACGTCCGCCGTAATGATGACATCGCCGCTCATCATCTTATAAAGGAAGTGAAACGCATCCACCGCGGCCCAGATGTTGGCACCGCCACCGGTCACGCGATATTCACCTGCCGCCGAGTCATAGGTCGCCGAACCTGCCTTGGAATTGTCACCCACGTCGGCCTGGCCGTCGAAAACGCCGATCGGCGTCGATTGTGCGAGAACGAAAATGCTGGAACAGATTAGGGCAACGAAAACAAGCAGGCGGAAAACTCTTGTTCTATTCATGATGTTTGACAAGAGTAGCAATATAGATGTTCGGAGCAGCCCTGGGAAGTGACTGCAGACCAGATTTTCCCGTCGGTAAGCCCGAACTGGCACGTCGGTTACGATCTACTGCCTGCTATTCGGGTATTCAAGGCGGCCCCGAAAGAATATCGCAACACGAACGTCCGCAACCGAGCGTTTATTTAAAGACTTCCTCGGTGCACTCTGTGTCTCTGTGGTGAATGATCTTGCGCTACTGCAGGTCTTTGCGGTCAGGATTGTAGTAGAACCGGAAGCGCAGCCCGAGATAAGGACCGTGGAAAGCCCCGGGCAATGGCGGGAACGGATTCGACGCCGTGATGCCGCCCCACGCAGCCCGATCGAGCGATACATCACCCGACGGTGAGTCGAGTTTCATACCGGCGACAGTTCCGTTTTGCATGATCGCGAATTCAATTTGTACGACGCCCTTCTTGAACAATGGCGAACGGGCGGCTTCCGGAATCAACAGGTACCAGTTCATCCGCACTGATTCGACCACGCGCGCCAGGTAAGGACCAAAATCCACGCCCTGTGTGTCCGTGAGTATGTCCACGTTGCTGCGGATATTTCCGCCGCCACGGAGACCCATACCCATATCGCCTCCGCCGCTGGCGCCGCCTGCACGCGCAGCCGCGGCCTGTTGCGCTAACTGCTCAGTGGAAGCTCCCGGTGAGAGTGCTGCCGTAAACGGATTGGGAGCCGATGATGGCTGCTTCTGCGGCGTTAAACCTTCCAGCCGCGCCGTCTGGTTTCCCTGGTTTGCCTGATTGCCCTGCTGCGGAGCCGGATTCGGCTGCTGTTGTGCCTGCTGCTGGGCAGGCGCCGGAGCCTGTGCCGGCGAAGGTTGCTGCGGTGGCGCCTCCGGTCCGCGAGGACCGGGCCGATGGGCGTCCAGTATCTTCTGCAGTTCCTTGCGATCCAGCGTCGGATTGCGCGAGGTGGCGACTCGATCCTTGTCGGAGAGAACGTCCGTCTTCGGACGCTGTGTCAGCTTCTGCTCGTCCGGAGGCAGTGCGAGGAAGGTGGTGTCCTTCTGCCGCATCAGGTCTTCGGCGGTCAAAACCGTCACCGGCCTGATGCCAAAAATTCGGTCGCTATTAACCAGGAAAAGAACGATCGCCAGGTGGACGACGACGGAAATCCAGAACGCCTCGCGTACCCGCGAGCGCCCCAGGTCGTCCTGCACCTGTAATAAGAGCGCAGGCGCATCTAAATCGACGTAAGTCTCTGAAGAATCGGGCTCTAACCCTGGTTCTTCCCCGGTGATCCGGGTCGGCGGGATTTCCGTGATAGCCATCAGAAATGCTTAATTAGACGCGCGGGAATCCCCCGGTGAGCCACCAAATTCGGTCGAAGGCGCAAACGTCTTTCCTCTATTGTCTCATTCTGGAAGCAGACTTGCACCCCTTGAACAGACGAGGGACTGCCCCGGTAGATTACGGCTCTTGACAGAACCCAACTCAGGGCTAAAAGTGGCGGGAACTATAGAAAAGTTCTTACTACTCAGCACATTACTCGGATTTCCGCTTCTCGCTCCGCTTGGCTTTCTCCGTGTCCGTGTCTCCGTGGTGGAAAACAATGCTTCATCCTGCCTCGACTTCTACGAGTGCCGAATAGAATGTCGCGCTCTCACCCATATCCGTCAGTCGGTCCGACGTCAGCACGTTGACGTTGACACCCTGCTTGGAAAGCTTGGCCCAATCCAGCCGCGCAGCCACAACGTTCGGCTGAATTGCATCTGTGACACATGCGATTAGCGGGATAGCTCCGCGGTCGTTGTACACGCGCACCGTTTGCCCGTCGGCGATGCCGCGCGGGGCAGCGTCATCGGGATGGATCTCCAGGAGTCCCGGACACTCCATTCGGCGCACCGAAGGTTGATCGCAGAAGCTGGAATTGAGGAAGTTATCAGCCTTTCGCGCCAGTAGCTCGAGCGGAAACTTATGATCTCTGCTGCCATTCGCGTGCCGCGATTCCGTAGGCGGCACAAACCTGGCAATCGGATCGAATCCCTGGACCGCCAGCGCCTCGCTGTACAACTCCGCTTTGCCGCTCGTTGTCTTGAAATTTCCATTCGCAAATGGCAGAAACGGCTTTTGTTCCGGTTCTCGATTGGAAGCTAGATTCAGCCGGACGTGTCCCTCGCGCTCCAACCGCTCCCTCGTGACGCCATCGAGGAATTCGTGATCATTGTCGAGCGCTGCATCGATCATCTCATCCACTGACTCGCGGAAACACTCGTCCTCGAATCCCATGCGGTCCGCCAGCGCGCGGAACACTTCGACATTCGACCGGCTCTCGCCCAGTGCCGCAATCGCCGGTTGCGAAACCTGCAGATAATAATGCCCGTACGATGTTTGCAGATCCTTGTGTTCGAAGAACGTAGTCGCCGGTAGAACAATGTCGGCGTAGTCGGTCGTGTCGGTCAGGAACTGCTCGTGCACCAAGGTGAACAGATCGTCGCGCCGCAGTTGCTGCACTACTAAGTTGTGATTGGGCGCAACGGCGGCGGGATTCGAGCCATACACAAACAACGCCTTAATCGGCGGATCATCCAAGGTCGCCAGAGCCTTACCCAACTCCACCATGTTTACCGCGCGCGCCGCCCGGCCGAGCGCTTTGCGCATGAGATCGGTGCGCTCCAGATCGCGCTTGTTCAGTGGAAATGATCCACTCAACGAAAGTTGCAGCCCGCCGCCGACGTCCTTCCACGATCCCGTAAGGCACGGCAGCATGCAGATAGCGCGCGCCGCCGATCCGCCATTTTCCGACCGTTGCACGCCGTAGTTCATGCGAATCGCCGATGGCCGAGTTGTCGCGTATTCCTGCGCGAGCCGCACGATGTCCTGCGGCGACATTCCCGTCAACCGCGCCACCAGCTCCGGCGGATACTCATAAACGCGATCACGGAGCTGATCGAAGCCAACCGTGTGTCGCGCAACGTAGTCGTGGTCGTAAAGATTCTCGTTGATGATCACGTGCATCATCC
>CAZBCQ010000177.1:3789-7149 GCA_964490255.1 uncultured Terriglobales bacterium
CGCGCAACGTAGTCGTGGTCGTAAAGATTCTCGTTGATGATCACGTGCATCATCCCGAGCGCCAGCGCCACATCGGTTCCGGGATTGATGGGAATGTGCCAGTCGGCACACTTCGCCGTCCGCGTGCGGTATGGATCGATTACCACCAGCTTGCCGCCCGCGCGCCGCGCCTCTTCGATGAACGGCCACAGGTGAACGTTGTTGCCGTGGATGTTGGCGCCCCACGCGATGATCAGCTTGGAAAAGCGGAACTGCTCGGGCTCGGTGCCCATCTTGATTCCGTACACCGACTCGATCCCGAACCCGCCCGCGGCCGCACAGATGTTGCGCTCCAGTTGCGAGGCGCCCAACCGGTGAAAGAAACGGCGGTCCATGGCGCCGTGATTCAGCGCGCCGAGCGTGCCGCCATAAGAATAAGGAAGGATCGCTTCGCTGCCGAACTCAGCCGTGATCTGACGAAAACGATTCGTGATCTCATTGAGGGCTTCGTCCCATGTGATCCGCTCAAAGTCGGCGAAATCGCGACCACCGCCGCCTTTGGCAATTCCCTTTCTGCGGCGCATGGGATACAACACACGACCAGGCGAGTAGACGCGGTCCAGATACTTCGCTACCTTGGCGCACAGAAACCCGCGCGTGACCGGATGTTTCGGGTCGCCCTGTATCTTTGTTGCACGACCGTCCTCGATCGTGATCAGCACTCCGCAGGCATCGGGACAATCGTGCGGACAGGCGGCATGCACCACTGACTTCATATGTTGATTATAAATTTAAGCCGCTTGCAAGCTAAGCTATCTTCAATGCGACAATGACGGCCGAGCATTCGATCTCGGCGCCAAGTCTTGGAAGTGATGTCGTCAGGAGTGACCAATGTTCCAGAAATATCGAGAGATCTTCTACGGCGTGATCATTGGACTCGGAGCCGCTTGCCTGGACACATTCATCGATGCCCAGACCGAGGGGAACAGCTTTGCGGACCAAATCACTGAACATCCATCGGTGATGTTATATCGCGCCATTTTCCTTTTCTTTGGGCTCGTGATCGGCTGGCTCGTCTGGAGGAACAGACGCCGCGAACGTGATTTCCAACGCGTCGTCGCGACTGCGGAACAGCTTCACCAGGGCTGTAGCAAACAGGCCCTGCTGATCAATACAAAAATTCAGGTGCTGTTGACCCGCGACGACTTTCGCCTCTCCCCGGAAGCGAAAGAACTGCTGCGGGGCGTCTACGACGGTTCGAAGGAGCTCCAGACGTTAGTGCGGGACAAACTCGTCTGAACGGCCAAAGCCTCAGGGGAGACCTACGTCTTTCCCGGCCCAAGGCTCTCTCTCAATGAGTACCGCGAATCCAGCGGTCACGAGACTATGGAATATCTATCGATCCCTGAATGTGAATGCTCGGGCGGCGCACAACCACGCGACCGGCATCGTCCTGATAGTAGTAATACGGAGTTCCCTGGTAAACATAGGTCTGGCAGCCGTACTTCTTCGCTTGCCCTGGAGGCAGTCCGCAGTTACCCCATCCGGTTTTCTTCCCGTGACTCCATCCCGGAGGCCGACTGTCCCCTTCAAAAACGTGATAGTCGTAATTCCCGCGATGCTCCCACTGATCATCGTCGTGGCGCGCGTGTGGATTGCCTTTCCCATGTCCGTGCCCGTGATCGTGATCGTCGTCGCGATCATGATCCGCAAACGCTGAACCCGAGAGTACCAGTGCGCCCGCCAGAACAAGCGCTGTCATCCATTTCTTACCCATATGACTCCTCGCAAGTACAAGAAAGGTTAATCCGAATTACAGAAATCCAACACTTACCTGAGGCACTCCCGCAATGAGTTGGCCAGCCTCACGTCCCGCATTCTCGGATAGCTGGTCGCTGGAAACTTGCTACCAGGTCCAGCTATCCCCATTGCTCTTTATGAAACTAGCCACTGACCACTAGCCACTGCCTTCATTGACAGCCAGTGAACGTCAATGTCTGAGCTGTTATCAACCCAGCCGCGGTTACTGAATACGGAATGGTCTTCTGCTCGGAAGGCGAGCAATCCGGCGTTCCACCCGACTGAGGCACAAATGCCAAAGCATCAATTACGTAGCTAGCCGAATTTGTACCTCCAGAGTACGTGGTGCCACCCGCACTGAAACTTCCAATCGCGGGAGCCACCGGCGACAGCTGAGCCGTATAAGTCGCGCAATCGCTATTCGCAGGACAGCTGGCGTTCGCGGCGGTGGTCAGTGTCGCAGTTGCCGATGAAAGCCCCGCCAGCGGAATGGTGTAGTAAGTTCCTGTACCGGCGATCTGTTCCAGGGCGCTTACGGAAATGTCAGCCGCAGTACCGGCGTTCGAGGCGTTCGACGTCGCCACTGTCCCAGTAATCGAGGCTGGCGAGGTGTTCGTCCCCGTCACTGCCGCCACCGTAATCGTGCCCAACGCGCTGCCGGGCTGCACACCGGTGGTGATTTTCGGAACATAAGCGGTGCCTGTACCATTCACGGCCGCGATCACCACGTCGTAACTGCCGGCCGGTACCGGACAAAAGACAAACGCGCCGGTGCTATCCGCCAAAGTTTGCATGACCACGCGATCTACGCCAGTCGAATCCTGCTGCTCGAGTGCGACAACCACCGCACCACCCGACACAGCAGCGTTTGTCGCGGCGTCGAATACTTTGCCGTTGATCGACGCGGAAGCGGTGGCCACTTCACCTGCGTGCAGTACGGGCTTCAGCCGATATTGCCCGGCACCTTGAACCACGATGGATGCGCACGCGTTGAAGTCGATGTTCAGATCCTTGGTTTGACCCGCGGCGATAGTGAACTGCCCACCTGCAATTTGCCCGGATGGAATTTTGATACCCGTACTGGCTTCGCTGGACAACGCGAGAGCATGCACGCTGCTGTCAGCGGCGAGCACGACGCAGTTCGAAGCATTGCCGCACTTGTTGCCGCTCACGGAAGAGCTTGCGGTGTCTGGGGCGAGGATGACGCGGATCTGCTGATAATTGCCTGGCTGCAACTGCAGTTTGTCACCCAGGTCTGCAAGGAAGCAGCTGCTGTTTGCCAGGCCCAGCAGGTCCACCTGCGCGGGAGCGTTCTTCAAAGCAGGCGTCAGATCAACCCAACTTGAATCATTGTCGCCGGCGCTTGCGTTTGTATTCACTCTTACGTCGGTGATCGTGACGTAGACGTGGCTATATGGTCCGCTCGGCGCGGAACAGGTCGTAGGATCGCTAACGGTGACGTTCACCAGGCCGGAACTCGAGCCTGTCGACGGAGAACTGCCGCTGCACGCTGCCAAAATGCCAATAAGAACCGCGATAACAAGTACTGCACAGACGATCAGAAGACGCACACGCATCTTT
>CAZBCQ010000177.1:7249-8728 GCA_964490255.1 uncultured Terriglobales bacterium
TCTTGCTCATCTCTTCCATCTTCTTGATTTCATCATCGGTGAGCTTCTGGATCTCTTCCAACGAGCGACGCTCTTCATCCTCGGTGATCTTTTTGTCCTTCAGCGCCTTCTTGATCGCCTCATTGCCATCTCGGCGGATATTACGAATGGCCGTGCGATGCTCTTCCAGCAGCTTGTGCAGGTGCTTCACCATGTCCTTGCGGCGCTCTTCGGTGAGCGGTGGGACAGGCACGCGAATCATCTTGCCGTCGTTCATCGGATTCAGTCCCAGTTCCGAGCTGCGAATCGCTTTTTCGATCCCCGGCAGCGACGTCGGATCGAACGGCTGCACAGTGATCAACTGCGCTTCCGGCGCGTGCACCTGCGCCACCTGGTTTAGCGGCATCATGGAGCCGTAGTATTCGATCTGCACGTTGTCGAGCATGTGTACGGACGCGCGCCCAGTCCGTACTGCCGCCATTTCGTGACGGAAGGCCTCCACAGCCTTTTCCATGCGGGACTTCAGCTGGCCATACGTATCTTTCAGTGCGGCGACAGCAGCCATGGTTGATTGCGCCATATAGACTCCAGTTTCAATGAAATGTAAACGGGGGATTATAAATCTTAGGATACCCCTTCTGGCACTTTACTTCTGATGCCCTCTGGTACCTTCCTATGTCTCAGCGCCATCTGTTACCGAAAAGCAGCAGGAACTTATCGCCGGGGCAGCGTTGGAGCAATAGTCGGGTGCAAAAAAAAGCCGCGCCTTTAGTGGCGCGGCATTGAAGCCGTGCTATTGAGTGCAAGCTGCTTTTAGTGTTTTGCTACGTTGTCCCTATTAACGACTTCTCTTCCGGACTTGCCGCCCGGATGCCGAAAAGCCTGTACTACGCCGCGCTGAACGAAGCCGCCTTTAGAGTTCGGGGAGCAGCACTCTCAGCTCGCACTAGCGCGGTGATAAAGGCAGAACCGAAGCCGCACAGCTCGAAAACATTGAGATCCACCAGAACCGGTTCATCGACCGTCAGTCGGTGGACGGTCAGGAATGCCACAGATGCGTTTTCGTATTCGAAGCGCAAAGTCAAGGTCCACGCTGGCTGTCTTCGGCTGCAACGTTGATCCCAAAAGAAAGCCAGATCGCCCGTGGATGTATGTTTGAGCAAATCGATGTCAGCGGAAGCTGACCATGAAGTTCCGCTGCGGATAGTGATTCCTGAAAAGCCAATCGGTTCCAATGCCTGCTGGAGGATGATGCACAAAGACCTCAGATTCTCGCAATGCTTCAGGGCGTCCACAGAACGGCGGATAGCCAGATTGTTCGCGACAATCTGTCGTTGATGCAGGGTTCGCGACGCAACTCGTCCTAATTCGGCCAGTTCGTGATATCGAAGCTGTTGAACCCCGGCGAGAACGCCCACTGCAACCGCCACGAGGGCAATACCCGTCAGTCGTCCTCCAGGTACGAGCAAAAGCAAACTGATGATGCCGAATACAGCGCTG
>CAZBCQ010000178.1:0-8690 GCA_964490255.1 uncultured Terriglobales bacterium
CAGGATCCTCGCTGCTCTCGGAATGGAGGGTCGTGGATCCCGATGACAGGATGCTCGGCGCGCTCGGAATGGAGGGTCGTGGATTTCGGTGACAAGATCCTCGGCGCGCTCGGATTTTAAGAAATGTCGGCAGGCGACATAGTCGGACCAGGAAGCGTACGAGACAGCGATTGTGAACAACAAATGAATGCGCGGTAAACAGACTGTGAAAACCGGCGATCGCGAATCATAGTAGTCGCGGGGTGTCGTATTGCGCAATCCCCTGTATTCGCAGGGGTTTCGGAGAGATTCGAGCGGGAGCGCGCATGCGAGGTAACGCGAAGTCATAGCGAATTAGCGAGCTCCTGCTGTAATCTTTCCGGAGAAATGATCTATCTAGTCGAAGACGACCTGGATATTGCGCGATTAGTGCGCCATCACCTGGAAAGCGCTGGCTTCACCGTACGCTCTTTCCCCAGCGGAACGGGAGTGATCAGCGAGGCGGAAAAGCAGACGCCCACACTTTTTCTGCTCGACATCATGATCCCCGGGGGCGACGGCCTGGAGTTGTGCCGGCGTATCCGGCAAAACCAGGCACTGGCAGTCGTTCCGGTGATTTTCCTGACGGCGCGCACATCGGAAGCGGACCGCGTAGTCGGACTGGAGTTGGGCGCCGACGATTACATCAGCAAGCCATTCAGCCCGCGTGAACTGGTGGCGCGAGTGAAAGCGGTTCTGCGCAGGTTTGAGCGGCCGCTGATTCCGTCGTTGCTGAAAGCGGGCGACATCGAAGTGGATACCGGCGCGATGACCCTGACGGTCCGTGGCAGGAAGGTGCCGACGACGGCAACGGAATTTCGTTTGCTGGATTACCTGGCACGGCACCCAGGGCGGGTTTTCACACGTGACCAACTGCTCGACGCAGTGTGGCGGGACACTCAGTTTGTAACGCCGCGATCGGTGGACGTGTATGTTCGCCGGATTCGCGAGAAAATTGAACGCGAGCCAGATACTCCGCGCATGCTGAAGACGGTTCGGGGCGCAGGGTACCGGTTCGAGGTTCCGCGGTGAAGACGCAGATATTTTTCAAGTTGTTAATCTTCTTTCTGGTGGTAATCGCGGCGGCCACGCTGACGCTGGATCTGGCAGTCCGCAAGTCCTGGGAGCGCTCTCTCTTTCAAAGCACAGAAGATTCCCTGCAGCGCGAAACGTTGATGTTTGCGAATCGCGTCAAGGGGGAGGCTCACCCCGACTACGTAACCATCGCCAGGGAGGCGGCGGCGGCGACGAACGCGCGCGCAACGATCATCGATGAGCAAGGCCACGTGCTTGCCGACTCGCAGGCGAATCCGGCAGAGATGGAGAATCACGCAACACGTCCCGAATTTTTGCGGGCTCTGAATGGGCAAATTGGCGAGGACTCGCGTTTGAGCCAAACGCTCGGCGTGCGATTCCTTTACGTGGCGGCACCGATTCCGAACGGCGCGGTGCGATTGGCGTATCCGGTGGCGTGGGTAGCAACAGTAGGGAATCAGGTGTGGCGCAAGCTGCTGTGGGCAACCCTGCTTGCGATTCTGGTTGCAACGATAATGGCGGCGATCGCTGCGCAGGGAATCAGCCGTCGGCTGAGGGCTATCGTGGATTTCGCACACCACGTTGCGGAAGGCGATCTAACGGCGCGAATCGACGAGCGCCGGTCTTCCGACGAGATTGCGGCGGTAGCGACGGCCCTGGACAAGACCGCAAGGCGACTGGAAGAGAGCTTCCAAGCCCTGGAAACCAGCCATGAAGAACTGGAAGCGGTGCTGAATAGCATGCAGGAAGCCGTGATCGCGGTGTCCGCGGACGGCCGTGCTCTTTGGGCGAATCGCAAGATGAATGAACTCGCTCCTCCGGGCGTTCGCTTGAATGCGCCAGTAGTGGAAACGGTGCGCGATCCCGACTTTCTGCGCGCCATCGAGCATGCTGCCACGCAGAAAGAGGTGCAGACAGCGCGCGTGAACTGGATCGCCGTGCGACGAGCGTTCAGCGTGACCGCGGCTCCGATGCCGAACGGCGGCGCGGTGGCGGTGATGTACGACCTGTCGGAAGTGGAGCGGCTGGAGAAAACGCGACGAGACTTCATTGCGAATGTCTCGCATGAGTTGCGAACGCCGCTGACGTCGATCCAAGGCTATACGGAGACGCTGCTGGATGCGCCTCCAGGCGATGCGTCAGTCACGCACGAGTTCCTGGAGATTATCCGAAAGAATGCAGCGCGAATGTCGCGCCTGACGGAAGATTTGCTGACGCTGGCGAGAGTGGAGTCGGGCGAACAGAATTTCCGGTTCCATCCGGTGCCGGCGAGCACGCTGCTGCAGAATGCGTTCGAAACATTTGTGGAAGTGGCTCGCTCACGGGACGTGGAGTTGACGATCGAGAGCAACACCGAAGAACTGGTGCAGGCGGACGAAGACGCGATCCAGCAGGTGTTCGCAAATCTGATCGATAATGCGATTAAGTATTCGGCGGCAGGAGCGCAGGTTTCGCTAGGTGTGCGCAAGGTGGATTCCACGCTGGAGTTCTTCGTGCGGGATACCGGCCAGGGGATCCCTTCGGAGCATTTGTCGAGGCTGTTCGAGAGATTCTATCGAGTCGATAAGGCGCGCTCACGCGAGTCCGGAGGCACGGGGCTAGGTCTGGCGATTGTGAAGCACATCATCCGCGTGCATGGGGGAAGCGTGCGAGCCGAAAGCCAGCTGGGATATGGATCGGAGTTCTCGTTCCGATTGCCATTGGCAGCGCGCGGTGCGGCGGTGGTGGAGACGCAGAATGCGCGGGGGTAGGAGTTGATGATTCCCCACCCACGACCCAAAGGACGGGTCGATGGTGGGGCACCCGTTCACTATTTGATTCCCACACATCCGAAAAAACAGGATGTGCGGGGCACCCAGATCACAGCTGGGACCGTAAGTCTTACATTTTGAGGGTTCTTCACTCTATATTCACAAAATAGCGCTATGCTAAAGGCACTCCGTGCCATCGGCAAAGATGATGCAGAGGCTGTCGGGGGAGGATCCGCGATGAGCACTGCGATTTTGAAAACCCAGCCAGACTTCGGATGCGAACAGATCGTGCAGCAGACGCTCCATGCGGTGGACGTCGCGCAGGCAGCCGCGGCGGCTATTGCCGAGGGGATTGCCACTGCATCTACATCCCATCTGCGGGTGATGCGCGATTACGAAGAAGAACTCGACAATCTGGATCGCGAAATCAATTCATCGGTGACCAGCACGATTTCGAGGGTTTCAGAGACGCAGGCGCGCGAACTATTGGCGTGCCTGAAGTTCATTTTGGAACTGGAGAGAATCGGCGACCTGCTGCTGAACTTTGTGAATCGTGCGGGCGCGGTGCTGAAGCGCATGGATCAGCAGGATGTCAAAGATCTGACGCTGATGGCCTCGATTGTGGAGCGAATGCTGGCCGATGTGCACCAGGCATTTGCGAATCGCGATCTGAACGCCTGTCTGAAGGTGTTGCGCGCGGATTCAGAGCTGGATCGCATGCGCAACATCATCTTCGTGCGGCACGTGGAGAACCCCGATAATCAGCCGCGACAAGAGAGCTTTCACATCGTGATTATGACGCAAACGATGGAACGCGCAGGAGATCACGTAAAGAATCTGGCTGAAGAAGTCTGCCATCTGGTGAGTGGCCAGAGCATTCGCCATCTGATCCGAGCCAGTGACAAGCCGTTCGAAGAGATGTTCCTCGACTGGATGCGGCGGCAAGAGTCCAGCCGACGCTGAAGAAGGCACTTGGTAATCAGAACTGGTAGTTAGCGCCTAGCGTGACGCAACGGTCCTTTCATCCAATATTCAAGCCGCTGTAACCCCCTGTTAACAAAACGCGACTAGAAATCGATTTCACACTATAGGAGGCATTAATGGTGAAACGCGTCACTTTCGTGCTGTTTTGTTTGGGTCTATTCATTGGGGCGGCGACAGCGCAGACGACGTTGAATGGTGCTGGAGCTACATTTCCCAATCCGATTTATCAGAAGTGGTTCAGTGAGTACCAAAAAGCACATCCGGGTGTGCAGATCAATTATCAGTCGATTGGCAGCGGTGGCGGCATTCGTCAGTTGACCGCGGGAACAGTTGACTTTGGAGCGAGCGATGGTCCGATGACCGATCAGCAACTCGCGGACGCAAAGCAGAAGATCTACCATCTGCCGACAGTTTTGGGAGCGGTGGTGCCTGCTTACAATGTCCCGGGCGTAACTGGCGAGATCAAATTCTCCGGTCCGGTGCTGGCTGACATTTTTCTTGGGAAAATTACGAACTGGAATGATAAAGCGATTGCGAAGCTGAATCCCGGAATGAGTTTCCCGGATCGCGCGATCGTGATTGTGCACCGCTCTGACGGCAGCGGCACCAGCTACATTTTCACTGATTATCTCTCCAAGGTAAGTTCGGATTGGGCGAGCGGTCCCGGCAAAGGCACGTCCGTTAAGTGGCCGGTCGGACTTGGAGCAAAGGGCAACGAGGGTGTTGCCGGCATGATTCGCCAGATGCAGGGCGCACTGGGCTATGTCGAACTGATCTACGCTCTACAGAACAACATCGCGTTTGGAAGCGTGCAGAATGCTTCCGGCAGTTTCGTTAAGGCGAGCCTGGCGTCAACGACGGCAGCAGCTGCGTCTATGAAGAACATGCCTCCGGACTTCCGCGTGTCGATCACAAACGCGCCCGGCAAGGACGCATATCCGATTGCGAGCTTCACATGGCTGCTCGTGCCAGCGCAGTGGAAGGACGGCGCCAAGTCCAAGACGTTCACGGACTTTTTGACGTGGATGCTGAACGATGGTCAGGGAATGGTTGAGCAGTTGAACTATGCTCCGCTACCCAAGGAAGTCGCGGAAAAAGAGCGCGCGGTGATCAAGCAGATCCACTAATTCAAAACAAGAACTCTGTCTGAGCGGCGGTCGCGATGAGAGTCGGACCGCCGTTTCTGTTCATCAACCTGTAACAGAGCACTGATACTTTCGAGAGGAGAGGCGATATCTAGTGGTAGCACCCCATAATGCCTTTCCTGACCCTCAGCCTGTGTCCAGCGGAAACCAAGCCGAAGGCGTAATGCATGCGGTGATCGAGAAGCCGATCTCCGCAAAAACTTCGTTCACGGACCGGTTTGCGGATTCCGGATTCAAGTTGATCGTTACGGTTTGTGCTCTCTCGGTACTCGCGATTGTCGCACTGTTTGTATATGAGTTGGTGATCAACTCGCAGCTATCCCTCAAGCAATTCGGGTTGCACTTCTTCGTCGGATCGGATTGGGATCCCGTTTCAGGGCAGTTCGGGGCCTTGCCTTTCATTTTCGGCACACTGGTTTCGTCGTTCCTGGCGTTGCTGCTGGCGGTTCCGCTTTCGATCGGAGCTGCGATCTACATAACGGAAATGGCTCCGTTGTGGATCAGAACGCCGATCTCGTTTTTGATGGAGTTGCTGGCCGCCATTCCCAGTGTGATTTACGGATTGTGGGCAATCTTCATCCTGGCGCCGCTGCTGCGGGGATACATTCAACCGTTCCTGGCTAAGTACCTGGGCTGGACGGGGCTGTTCGGCGGTCCAGCGTATGGTATCGGGATGCTGGCGGCAGGCGTGATCCTGGCAATCATGATCGTGCCGATCGTGGCGTCGATCACACGCGATGTGATGACTGCGGTTCCGCAGGTGCAGCGCGAGGGTGTGCTGGCGCTCGGGGCTACACGCTGGGAGATGATTCGGGTCGGAGTTCTGCGCAATGCGCGAACGGGAATTATTGGCGCGGTGATCCTGGGTCTCGGTCGAGCGCTTGGCGAGACGATGGCGGTAACGATGGTGATCGGAAACCGCCCGGAGATCGCGAAGTCGCTGTTTGCGCCGGGATATACGATGGCCAGCGTAATCGCAAATGAGTTCAGCGAAGCCAGTGACAATCTGTACTTGAGCGCGATCATCGAGATTGGCTTGGCGCTGTTCATTGTGACATTGATTGTGAATGCGCTCGCGCAGGCATTGGTATGGATGACCACGCGCGGGACGCCGGCGAGGGCTAATGGCTAGCAACGCAATCGCCCCTCGAACGCTGGAGCCGATCAGTTGGTCGCGCAAGGTGTCCAACAACCTGCTCACGATATTCGCGGTGGGATCGACCATCCTGGTGATTGTGCCGCTGTTCGCGATTTTTGCTTACCTGGTGATGAAGGGAATCGGCTCGATCAATTGGGCATTCCTGACGCAGGCGCCGAAGCCGGTGGGCGAAACCGGCGGCGGAATGGGCAATGCGATCGTAGGATCGGGCATCATTCTAGGGCTTGCTTCACTGATTGGAATCCCGCTGGGTATTGGCGCTGGCATTTACCTTGCCGAATACAGCCGCAGTTTGCTGGGGAATTCGGTTCGGTTCACCGCAGACGTGCTGAATGGAATCCCGTCGATCGTGGTCGGGATTGCGGTGTACGGCCTGGTGGTGGTGACGCAGAAACATTTCTCGGCGGTAGCAGGCGGGGTGGCGCTGGGGATCATGATGATTCCAACCGTTTCGCGCGCTACGGAAGAGATGCTGCTGCTGGTACCGCGCACGATCCGCGAAGCGTCATGGGGACTTGGGGTTTCACACTGGCGCACAACTTTGTCCGTAACGCTGAAAACGGCTTCGGCTGGTGTGATTACCGGCGTCATGCTGGCGTTTGCGCGGGCCGCGGGCGAAACAGCGCCGCTATTGTTCACGGCGTTTGGGAATCAGTTCTGGAGTTTCAACATCAACCAGCCGACCGCGGCGTTGCCGATCCAGATTTTCAGCTACGCGATTTCACCGTTTGACGAGTGGCACAAACAGGCTTGGGCCGGGGCTCTGGTGCTGATCCTGTTGATCGTCGCAGCGGTGACGGCGGTCCGGATTGTGACCAGCCGCGGAATGATGAAGGGAGCTTCATAAGCGATGGGTGTCGGGATCGAAGTCCGAAACCTGAAAGCTTGGTACGGCAGCAGCGAAGCGCTGCACAGTGTGAATATGTCGGTTGCCGCGAATCAGGCAACCGCGCTGATTGGCCCCTCGGGCTGCGGCAAATCGACATTTGTGCGCTGCCTGAATCGTATGCACGAGACCATCCCGGGCACGAAAGTGGACGGGGAGGTCGTGATTGGCCAAACAGACATCTATGCTAATGGGACCCCGGCGGTCGAGGTACGGCGGCGGGTTGGAATGGTGTTCCAAAAACCGAATCCATTTCCGACAATGTCCATCTACGACAACGTAGCTGCTGGACTGAAGCTGAACGGGTTCCGGAACCGCCATCGGCTGGACGAGATTGTCGAGAAGTCATTGCGTCAATCGGCGCTGTGGGACGAAGTAAAGGACAATCTGAAGAAGAAGTCGGGCGCGAGTCTTTCTGGCGGACAGCAGCAGAGACTGTGCATCGCGCGAGCGTTGGCGGTTGAACCGGAGGTGCTGCTGATGGACGAACCGGCGTCGGCGCTGGACCCGATATCGACGGGTAAGATCGAGGAGTTGATTGACGAGCTCAAGGCGAATTACACCATCGTGATTGTGACGCACAACATGCAGCAGGCAGCGCGCGTGGCAGGATTTACCGGCTTCTTCCTCCTGGGAACGCTGGTGGAGTTCGATAAGACAGAGAAGATATTTACGAATCCGAGCGACAAACGGACGGAAGACTACATCACTGGCAGGTTTGGATAATGCGCACTCGGTTCCACCAGTCGTTAGACGATTTGAAAGAGAAGCTCCTGCGAATGGGCGGCTTGGCAGAGCAGGCAGTCGATCGCGCTATTGAGGCATATCGGCTGCGAGATGTCGGCCTGTGCCAGCAGGTGCTGGACGGCGAGCGCGCCATCAACACCATGGAGCGGGAAATCGATGAGCTGGCGCTCGATCTGCTTGCCATGCAGCAACCCATGGCGGTCGACCTGCGGTTCATCATCGCGATCGTAAAGATCAATGCAGACCTGGAGCGCGTGGGCGACCAGGCAGTGAACGTTGTCCAGCGCGTAATGGAGCTCGTGAAGCTGCAAGACGCTGAACTGGCGGTGGATATCCCGCGGGTAGGCAGCGTGGCTTCGAACATGGTGCGGACAGCGCTGGAAGCCTTCATCTATGCGCGTGCGGATGTGGCCGAGCAGGTGCTGAAGACGGACAGCCAGCTGGACCAGTTGAACGCCGAGGTGTACCACGCGATGCTGAAGACCATGAACGAGAATCCGGAGCACACCAGCCAGGCGCTGAATACGCTGCTGATCTCGCGGAACCTGGAGCGCGTGGGCGATCATGCCACGAACATAGCGGAAGACGTGATCTTCTGGGTGCGTGGAGCGGACGTAAGGCATCTGTTTGGATCGCAAGCAGCGAACCGCTAGGAGACAAGGTCTCATCGGAAGGGCACGGCGAAGGCCGTGCCTATTTTTTTGTTCAGCCGGTGCTAACTACTTCTGAGACGAGTCACCGGAGTCTACGTCATCCGCCCCGGCTTCCGGGTCGCCAAAGGTGCGGTACTCGCGGATGATTGCCTGCGCTTCGGCGGCGCGCTCAACGGGAACTCGGATCATAATGCCGCCTACGCCAGGCAGAACATCGGGGGGCGCATCGATGCCGGTAACGACAGATTCGATATTGCCTTCGCTGCGCAGCAAGCCTTGAACAACGAGCGCTTCTGGTTCGTCCTCGGTTTC
>CAZBCQ010000179.1:0-1962 GCA_964490255.1 uncultured Terriglobales bacterium
CGCAGGGATATTTCGTGTCGTTGATCTTCTTCGATTCTTCTTGCGTCTTCGCGAACGTGAACCCCTGCCATGACAGTGGCGAACCATACTTCGCGATCAGCCCCTTCGCGTCTTCCGTGAACTCATCGCTGTGCTTCAGGTAAATCTTCACGGCTTCGATCGCCATCGGACTATCGGCAAAGACTGGAATGCGTGGAATTTCGCCGGCTTCCATTAATTCCTTCAGCATGAAGAGAAACTTCTGCGTGCGCTCCACGGCGAATGCCGGGACCACAACACTTCCGCCGCGCTTCACTGTGTTGCGAATCAATTCCGCCAGCTCAGGCTTCGGATCGCTCCTCGGATGCAACCGGTTTCCATACGTGGATTCCATGACGAGCAAGTCGGCTGATTCGCCTTCAGTGGGGCCATAGTGGACCACGCGCCCTGGCGCGATCTGCGAATCCCGAACTCGCCCGATATCGCCGGTGAACAGAAGCTTCTGTGACTTGCCTGCGACCTGCAAGATCACCTCGATCATGGACGAACCCACAATGTGGGCTGCGCGCACAAAGCGGAAGCTGAAATCGGGCCGCAACTGTCTTGGGTGATCGAAATCGACAGCCACGAACTGCGACAGGCACGCCTGCGCCTCTTCAAAGGTGTAGAGCGGCAGAGCTGGATCGTGCTTCGATGTTTTCTTCTTGTTGTGAAAGGCCGCGTCTTCTTCCTGTAGATGGCCGGAATCCGGAAGAAGAATGCCGCAGAGGTCGATGGTCGCCTGTGTGGCGTAAATCGGACCGCCATAGCCTTCCTTCACCAGCCGCGGAATCCAGCCACAGTGATCAAGATGCGCGTGCGTCAGAATAACAGCGTCGATCTGATTTGCTGGAATTGGCGGCTCCTGCCAATTCCGCTCGCGCCATTCTTTTTGTCCCTGAAAGAGTCCGCAGTCGATTAGCACCTGGAAGCCTGCTCGCCCGGTGCCGTCGTCGTTAGTGTTAATCAGATGTTTCGAACCGGTTACCGTACCTGCCGCGCCGAGAAATTGTATGTAGGCCAAACGGGGCTCTCCATCACCGTTAACAAGGAATTTAAGAACAAGGAACACTGGATTCTAGTCCTGTAAGGTGTATGCCCCAAGCTGTCGCTGGTGCACTCCAAGGTTCCGCCGAGGTGCCCGTAACTGGGCTATAATCCGGAATTACGGGGCCGCTTTGTAAGGACGGTTTGGCGGCCGTTTTTTCGGTGAGTGATGGCATCCCGGTCCAGCGGTCTCGAGTCGGAGAATTTGTCTGAATTTCACACTGCTCCTCGGCTGCTGATCGAATTACCCTCTCGACGCAAAGTCTTCTTCAACAACCTTTTCGACCTGCTGCTTCGACGCCGTATACCTGCGGTTGAGGTCTCTTCGTCAGCAGCTGAGTTCTGGCCCGACGTTTTTGTTGCATCGGGTGTGCGCTGGTCGCGCTTCTTCGAATCGGTCGCGCTCCATGTGCTTGCAGTCGCGTGCGTGGTGTCGCTGTTCGGCCTTTTCCAGGGCATTGAGCAGCACCGCAATCCGGCGCTGGAGATCCACGACAAAGTGGTCTATTACAGCGCCTCTGAATTTCTGCCGCCGCTCGATACCGGAAGAGAGCCCGAGAAACCGGAGACGACCAGGCCTCCGCGAAAAGCTGACCCGCTGCCTGCTAAGCAGAAGATCATTTCGCTGCCTCCGAATCATGACAACACCGAGCAGACGATCATCGCCGCGCCTGAGATCAAGCTGAAGCAGCATGTCAACCTGCCAAACATCGTGGCAGTGAATCAAGCGCCACTGCCGGTGCCCACAGCCGTGGCGACGCGCGACATTTCACACCTGCAGGTTCCGCTGTCGCCGAACGCCATCATCGCTCCTCCCCCGGATCCGGTGCAGCGCGATCTGTCGCGCGCAAATATGGCGGACTTCCAGGCGAAGGTGGTTGCTCCGCAACCCTCTGT
>CAZBCQ010000179.1:2062-8542 GCA_964490255.1 uncultured Terriglobales bacterium
ACTTCCAGGCGAAGGTGGTTGCTCCGCAACCCTCTGTCGATCCGTCAAAGATGCCGTCGCGTAGAATCGACCTGGCCAGTTCGGTCGTGCAACCTCCGCCTGCGATCGATGCTGCGAAGCTCAACCAGAGGCGCATCGACTTGGGAAACCCAGCGATTGTTCCTCCTCCCCCGGCGATCGATCAGGCCAAGTTGAATCCGAGGCAGCTGACGATGCCCAATGCTGGCGTTGTGCAGCCACCACCCGCGATTGAAAATGCGCGTCAACCTGCTGCGGGCGCCGCCGCGCGACAACTTGCTGCACTGGGCGGAGCAGCCGCGCCTGTGCCTCCTCCACCTTCCGTCGAGCCGGGAATGCCCTCTTCCGCCGCGGCGAATCAGATGATTGCGCTCAGCGTGAATCCTGTCGAAATCAAGGCGCCGATTGAAGTTCCGCACGGAAGCCGCTCCGGAGAGTTCGCCGTAGGTCCGGAAGGAAAAGCCGGCGCCACTGGAGCTCCGGAGATCAATGGTGGGGGGACGGCCAAACCTTCCGCCGCTGGTGACTCGCCAACGAGGACTGCCAGCCTGCCGCCTGGCATCGTCGTTGCGCCCCCTCCGGCGAATGCGCGGGCAGAATCTACGATTGCGGGAACACCTTCTCCCAGGAAGCCAACACCATCCTTATTGGCCATGGCGCGCCTCTCTCCGATGCCCGACATTTCTCATCGTCCGAATCCCGGCGCTTCGGTCGCTGATCCGCCGAAGATCGAAGAGGACAGAGTCTTCGCCGGCAAGAAGTCGTATTCGATGGTGCTGAACATGCCGAACCTGACCTCCGCCGGCGGCAGCTGGGTGATCCATTTCGCGCAATTGGACGAAAACGATCACGACAAAAGCGACGTGTCCGCGCCGGTTGCGACGGTCAAAGTTGATCCGGCGTACCCTGCTTCCTTACGACGTGAGCTAATCGAAGGCACGGTCGTGCTCTATGCCGTGATTCACAAAGACGGAACTGTTTCCGATGTGCGCGTGCTGCGCAGTGTGCAGAACCAACTCGACGAGAGTGCGAGAAACGCGCTGCTTCATTGGCATTTTAGCCCGGGTACAAAGAGCGGGTCAGCCGTGGACCTGGAGGCAGTCGTGCAGGTGCCGTTCAAGGTGAGAGCGCTGCCGTTCTGATTCAAGATCAATCACAAAGCACATGAAGGTTCACAAAGTAAAGACAGGTTTGCGTCTTCCTATCGGAGGTGAACACGAACGGCTGTTTTTTTAATTCGTGAGCCTTTGTGCCCTTTGTGGTTAGAGGTCTTACGCGTGGACTGCTACAGCCCCGGGCTTCAGCCGATGTTCCACGAACTCGTAGATCGACTCGTTCGTGCAGACTTCAAAATATCTCCTCTCGGTCCAGCGCTTGAGGGAAAGATCTACGGCTTCCACGCGCGGCACGCGTCCTTCGCGTATCACGATGCGATGGAACAATCCTTGTCCCAGCGGCACCAAACCCGTATGGATTCGCACGGCTTCATTCGGCCACATCGTCGGCACTTTCAGATCGAACGCCTGCAGCGAGATTTCCTGCTGCAACTTTGCGAACGCTTCCTGGCTCATGTGAATGCCGCCGATGTTGTAGCGCATGAGGAACTCGTCGGGATTGCCGCCCGTGACTTCGTCTTCCACTGTCTGGAATGTGTAAACGCTGAACAGCCCTTGCGTGCCGTTCAGGACCTTGCGAGCGCCCTTGTGGCATGAGGAGAGCCGATCGCTCTCATTAAGCGCCTTGGAAATCATGATGCGTGAATTGCCGTCCATCAGGTACATCGGCGCGGAATCCTGATAGGAGATGCCGAGACCCAATTCCAACGTCGGCAGGCCATCTTTCTCCGACTTCTGGTTATACGCCTTCACGATGCTGATCATTTCGCGCGCCAACACGCACGTGCGCGCCACGCCAAAGCCCTGTTCTCCTTCGCGCTCGAAAAGAGCGAGGATCACAGCATCCCCCTCGATAAAAACTTTCGAGGCCTCATATTTCGGCAGCAGCTTATTCACTGGCTCGAAGAAGTTCAGGCTGAAGTAAGACGCCGGATTCAACCCGCGCTCGAACAACGTTCTGGTCAGCGTGGTGGAATCGCGAATGTCCGCCTTGAGAATAACGTGGTGAATTACGCGCTCCTCTGCCGGCTTGTCCTCTTCTGGCAGCAGGAACTCGTACAAGGTGCTGTTGATCTCCGAGAGGTTCCGCAGCTTCTCGTTGGTGATAACCGAGACCTGGTCCATCAGCGAGTTCAGCAGCTCCAGACGCCGCAGATCACGGTGATAGCGCATGAAGTCGCGCAGGAATCGACCGGCAAGTTTGCCGCGATCAGCGCCGCGTAATCCACTGGCGCGCCGGAGCGCATTGTGGAAAGTGGCGGGCGACAGCTTGCTCTGCTCCTGCATCAGCGATTCCACACGCGCACGCTCTTCGCGAGAAATCAATGCATGCTTAAGTTGCTGTGCATTGATAGTCGGCGAATACTCAGAAAGCATTGCCGCAGTTTCGTAAGCCGCGACGATATATTCCAGCGCTCCTTCGCGATCGAGCAGTTCCGTCCACTCGTCGAGCAGCGCACGTTGTGTTTTCCCCTTCGCGGAACTCTCCTCAGGCAGGCCGGCGCCTACCAACTCCTGTGCGTTTTCCGGATAGGCAAGCAGATCGTCGTAATCCTGATCGATGCTGAGTTCCAGCGACGCCAGGAAGCCCCGCGCCAGCTCGAGGACTCGTGGATAGCGGTCGGGATCTTTATCGAAATTACCGAACATTACGTAGTGCTCGGCATTCATGTGATCGTCGCGACCGTTCTCGCTAAAGATCAATTGATTCACGAACAGGTCGTATCCCGGGCCTTCGCTGGTGCCGAGCAACGACCGACGCATGCGCACCAGAGTCTCTTTTTCGACTTCCCGCAGTGTATGGAAAAGCTCGTGTGCGGCCTTGCGCAGGACCGTTTTCTTGCCCAACTGGAAGGCTGCGCATGCCTCGCGCAGTTCTACGACTTTGCCTCCGCCGTTGTGCCGCGGACCTTCAAAAGCCTTTACCTTGGCACGAAGCTGCTCGAGGGTGCTCCCGAATTGTTCTGTCAGCTCGGTGCGGAGGAATTTCAAGACCGCAACGCGAGCGAGCAGATCCAGCGAATTGTTGTTCTCGTTCTTGGCGCGGTTCAGCGCAGCTACCTGCAATTCAGTGAGGCGACGTTTGAAGTCAGTAACGTCGTTGCCGGCCTGGTTTGGCTTTCCATGCGAAACCTGCACATCGCGATACGACTGGATCGCTTTCAAGTTCAGAAGATCTTCGACGTTGCCGGCTTTGGCGATCAGCCGCGCAATATGGGCGCGAGAGATTTCAATAAAGGAACTGCTGAGCGAGACGTCGTAGCGGACGTTATCGACACCGGGCACGAGTCCCTTAAATTCTACGAGCGGCGTATAGGAGCCTAGTTCAAGCTGCCGCGCCAGTTCGCTGAGACTCTCGCGTTGGAAGAACGAAAATGGGGACATACCCGTGCGCCGTCACTCGACGTAGTGCTGCGAGCCGCAATTTCCGGAATTGCAACGCCGAGCCTAGCATGACGTGCGTAATGATCGAAAGTTACTAAGGTTTGTGGAGGACAAATCTCGCGTGGCGTGGGCCCTCGCCAGCGTGGCTCTGGGGCGACCCACCCTAGCCTCTTTTCGCGCAAGGGTGGGACCCATTCTTCAGTTCTTCAGTTCTTCAGTTTTCAATTACCCAGTACCAATTACCCGATTACCAATTGCTCTTATTGCGACTTCCCTGTCGCCTCGCCTCCGGCCGACAGCTGTTTCAAGCTGTTCTTCCGCGCTGCCTCAAACTCGTCGCCGGATTGCCACGCGACTCGGTCGGGAAGCGATGCAGCTTTCCATCCGAGGTCGAATCCGAAGCGCGTCATGTCGGCGACGCCACTGAAGTCCCAGCTGTTGTCGTACTCGTCGCTGGGCTGGTGATAGTGCTTCTCGTTATAGATCTTTTCCTGTTCGATGCCCCACTCTTCCGGATGTCCTTTGAACTTCATCCCCTGATTCACCGAAAAAGCAGGAATTCCGACGCGCGCGAAGCTGAAGTGATCCGAACGATAGTAGAATCCGGCTCCGGGAGCCGAATCCGGCTTGATCTGCATTCCGAAGTTATGCGCCGTCTCCTCCAGGACTGGATAAAACGTCGTGCGTTCGGCACCCGACACTTCGACCGCTTCCGGAATACCCTCAGGCGCCACGCCATCGAAATTGAGTCCCAAAGTGATGTCGCCAGCTGGAATCGGCGGATGCAGTCCCAGGAATTCTGAGCCGCGCAGGCCCTGTTCTTCCGCGGTGACTGACGCGAACAGAATCGAGCGTTTCGGTTTCTGTGCCGACAGGGAGAACGCGCGTGCCATCTCCATCAGCACGGCGCACCCGGTGGCGTTGTCGATCGCGCCGTTATAGATGTTGTCGCCCTTCTCGCCGGGATGAATGCCCAGGTGATCATAGTGAGCGCTGTAAATCACGGCCTGATCCTTCAGCTTCGCATCCGAACCCGGCAGCATTGCCACGACGTTCTGCGAATCGAACGGCCGGATCAGGCTGTGCATGTTCGCCTTCACCTTGATCGGCAGAGGCACCGGCTTGAAGTCACGCGAGCGGGCCTGCTCCATGAGTTGATCGAGATCTTTGCCCGACGCCTGCGCTATCTGTCTGGCAATTTCCAGTTGCACCCATGACGCCAGCTTCAGCTTCGGCTGTCCCGTCGCGCGCAGATAGGAACGCTCGCCACCCCAGGAATTGCGCACGACATCCCAGCCGTAGCTGGCCATGTCGGTCTTATGAATGATGATTGCGCCGACCGCTCCCTTGCGCGCCGCTTCTTCGTATTTGTAGGTCCAACGGCCGTAATAGGTGAGCGCCTTGCCCTTGAAGAAGTTCGGATCGTCCGACGGCGGCTCGTTCACCAACATCAGCAGAACCTTGCCCTTTACGTCGGCGTCCTTGTAGTCGTTCCATTTGTATTCGGGCGCGTCGATACCATAGCCAACGAAGACCAGATCCGCATCCACATCGCTGGACTTGTCCTGGCTCTCATCCATGGCGACGACGTCGTCGCCGAGCTTCAGGTCCATGGTCTTGTTTGGAAGCGTGAGCGAAATCGTGCTGTTCGGTTCGGTGGTGATGCCGACCATCGGCACCTTCTGGAAATAGGTCCCGTTCTCTCCCGCTGGCTTCAGTCCATAGGACTGGAACTGCGTCGCGATGTATTCGGAGGCTATGTCACCGCCGCGCTGCCCCGTGCCACGTCCTTCCAGCAGGTCGCTGGACAAAAACCGCACATGCGCCTTGATGTGATTCGGATCGATCGCCTTCATCGCGACTTGCGCCGAGGCAGGCAAAGACGAACCGGGTCCTGCGGCCTTCACCGGCTCAGGAGTGGGCGCTGGTTTATGAGGACCAGTGGGGCTGGTCTGCGCAAAGGCAGCCGATCCCATGATGAAGACGAGCGTTAATAAGAGAATTGCGGATTGTCGCATCAGTCGGTCTCCGAGAGTGATTCCAAAAACCCTGTATTGTACGCTTTCCAGCAGCGGCCTTGCCGCGATGGACGCGTCACGAATTTCGCAGGAGAGTAGCGGGACGGTAATCAACGGCCAGGCAAATCAAATTTCAGCTGCAGCTTAGGCCAAAGCCGGCCGGCCGAAAAAGCCTGCAGATACTCAGCCCAGCAATGACAGGCGTGAAAGAGTGCGCATGTTTTGGGCGATCGCCCCGAGGGATGTGAGAGTCCTTCCATTCATAACTGTACGAAGAGCGGCGAGCAGACGTCCTTCATGCAGCTGGTCGAGAGCATCCCCCAGCGAAACGGCGAAGTGTAGCATCACGCTCGAGTCGCGATAGCAATCCGCGATGCATGCTGTGCAGCCATCGCGAATAAGCCGTGCCGCTCCGAACTCCCAGACGGAGCACATTGGCTCACCCCAGGCATCACACCGCCAAACATCGTAATTCCAGTCCATGTAGAAACTCTTATAGCCGCCATAACAGACGAACTGCTCCGGCTTGTGCTGTAGATGCCGTTTCATATCCGCAATCGAGGCACTGGGGTTGTTCACCGGAAATTGGTTGCGCAGGCTGTCAATTGCGTCGAAGGCGGCGACAAGATCTGGCGAGTTGAACTGAACGAGGCTCGATTCATCGGACCAGGCAAGGGTGGTGGATCCAAGCCTCGCCTGTTGAGGATAAGAGAACGCGACGGCGGCGAATCCATAATCGTGAAGCATCGGCACTAGGGCCTGATAATCCCTCACCAGTTTGCTCATTGTGACTTGCGCAAATGTAGTCATCCCGAGCGCCGGCATGCGAGCATTCGCTTCACGAATGCGCGTCCCCAATCCCTTCAGCCCACGATTGGCTTCATGCGCGGCCATATCGGCCGAGTCGATTGAAACGTAGATTGTTTTCAGGCCTGCCGCAGCCA
>CAZBCQ010000180.1:0-4034 GCA_964490255.1 uncultured Terriglobales bacterium
GTACGCGTGCGGAACAGATAGCCGAGTACGCCGACGTGATCGCCGATGTCGAGGAGTTTGTAGAGCTCAAATGCTTTTTCACCGACAGCATCTTTCTTGACGTAAATCTGCAGCCGCTGGCCCTGCTGCTGCACATGGGCGAATCCGGCCTTGCCCATGAGGCGGATGGCCATGATGCGCCCGGCGACGCGGACTTCGATGTGATTGGCGTCTAGCTCCTCGGCAGTCTTCTGGCCGTAGTCACCCAGAATTTGCGGGATGGAGTGCGTAGGCTCGTAATGATACGGATAGGCCTGCTGGCCGAGCGCTTCGATCTGGCGCAGCTTATCTTTGCGAATGTCGTAAATTTTTTCGTCGAGTGCCATTTTGACCAGGATCGCCCAGAAGGGCGCGGAATCAGGAGTGCAATAGGCGATTATAGCGAAGGCGGCAAAGACACTGGATAGGAGCGGGACCGAATCGTAGACTACAGGCCAAATGGCGATGCAACAGATTCTTGTTTATTCCGATTCGCTCACTTGGGGAATCATTCCCAATAGTCGAAAGAGGTTGAGCTTCGACGAGCGCTGGCCGGGCGTTCTCGAGAATAAGTTGAATGTTTCCGGGCGGCGAGTGCGAGTGATTGAAGATTGCTTGAATGGCCGACGAACAGTGTGGGAGGATCCGTTCAAGCCGGGGCGCAACGGTCGAGAAGGTCTGGCGCAAAAGATCGAGATGCATTCACCATTGGCGCTCGTAATCCTGATGCTTGGAAGCAATGATTTCCAGTTCTGCCATCCCTACAACGTTGCCTGGACTTCGGCACAGGGAATTGCGGCCTTGATACAGGAGATACGCCAAGCTCCGATTGAGCCGGGAATGCCGGTTCCCCGGATTCTGATTGTTTGTCCGCCGAAAATGCGTACTCCACAAGGAGCTATTGCGGCGAAATTCCGTGGCGCGGAGGAGAGAAGCGTAGGGTTGGCGGAAGCTTACGCGCGGATCGCTGCGGATTCGCTATGCGAATTCTTCGACGCTGAAACGGCGACAAGGTCGAGTGTGGTCGATGGTGTGCACCTTGACGTGGATCAGCATGCGAAACTCGGCATCGTTCTGGCCGAAATCGTGCAACGGATAATAGACATTCGCTGATGTCTACTTACTGATTGGATTCGGAAACCCTTCCTACGTTACAACTGGTCACCGAAATTGTGAACGTGTCGATCAGGGTCGGGTTTGCGTCTATGCATCGACCAAACATTGACACGTTCCCGTTCTTTCGAATTGCAGTACCAAGCCCTTTAGCGAAATAGCGCCGAGGTTTCGCCTGTCAGCTATGGAGACCGAAGTGCAGTCTCCAAACGCGGAGGGAATACTGCATGAGACCACTGACTAAACTTCGGCAGATCGTCGTTGCAAAGCTGAAGCCTATGCTTTTTGGATCCGCATTTGCATTTTTGTTTTTTGCTCTCCAGAGTCCTGTTCTCCTAAGGGCCGAGGATTCGGCAGGGACGGTGCGATCGAATGATTCATACGCCCAGTTGTTCGTGGGATCTCCGAAGAATGGTTATTCCTACACACCGGGAGTGGCGCGGGTTAGCGGCAAACTGATGCTCAGCGCGGAAGATCCGAACAAGACGACGGCTGATCTCAGAATCTATCCAGCCGATAGCGCTCACAGTCTCGGCGCGAACGGCCCCAACTATTCGGAACTGGAATTCAAGTCTGAGCGGGCATGGTTGATGCCCGGCGGAGAATTGGGAGTCAGCGGCCAACTGATTCTGTATCGAGTTGAAAGGCCCGTAGCAGACAGAAACGCCAATCTGGAGGATTTTTTTGGACCTGTCTTTGGCGATGCAGTCGTTCGAGCGTATCGCAGCAAGGCTATGTTCGTGTTTCCAATGATGAAGTCCGGCGCGACACGACAGCGGTCAAGCAACTTCTTGGCTGCCACCACGATTGGCTACGAGAATCTTCCGCAATTATTGCCAGCGCTGCTGAGGACGAACTGGCCTGTGGTTGTGCAGGACGAACAGTGCGCACCATTCGGCAATATCGAGGACTACTCAGGTCAGCAATGCACCGGAAAGACGATCGCCGCTCCGAGTCAATACGCGGACCATGACTGGCCGGGCGAGAACTTTAGTGGGCCGAAGCCGGTGCTGGCGGGGAATCAGGTGACGATCAAACTCAATCTCGTCATTGATTCGAGTAGGAATTCCCAGCAATTCGGTGGAGAACAACCATCGACTGACGTGCTCGCAAAGAAGTAGAACAGTTACGTGAACCCTCCGCTTAGATGGGCAATTGCTGGCGCCATAAGAAAAAAGCCGTCCTCGATCCGGACGGCTTTTGACTTTCAAAGGCAGTTCACCACGTTCTATGCCGCTCGACCCCTGGCTTCCGCAGTCACTGCAATGACGCCGAGTTGTTGCATCATGCCAAGAGCGTCCCAGCTAACATGTTGGTCCAAGATCTTCCCGTTCTCGATGTGATTAATGGTTACGCCCTCGACGACGATTTGCTTGTTTGTGGGAGCTATACCTCCGAGGTCACCTTTGTGAGTGCCGGAGCTTTGCCAGCGCATAACCACTTTGTCTTGGTCCGAAATTATCTCTTCAATGCTGAAGCGGAGATCAGGGAAGGCTGTTGTGTAGAGATTGACCAGCTTTTTGTACGCTTCGGGTCCAGTACCCAGATCAGGTGTGTTGGGATCATGGTTGGAGAACGTGGGGGCGAGAAGTTCGTCCACGACTTCCAACCTCCGACCGTTCCAAATTTCTTCAATGACACGGTGAGCGATCGCTTGATTCTGTGCAGACATGGGGGAGCTTTCCTCCTGTTTGGATTTGTTTGTCCAGTGATGGAGTTCGGTCCTGCCTCACCAACTGTGGATGGGTCCCCTGCGAAACTGCGAAGGGCGAGGTTGTTCCCAGCGTACGCGCAATAGTTCGGGGTTGCAATCGCCCATCCCCAGTGTCGATTAGTGGGATTCAGGCTGCGTTCTGAGCTTGTGGGTGACGGAGAGCGTCTTCGTACAGTTGGAGGTAGCTGTTCACCATGCGATCGATCGAGAAGTTCTCTTCCACGTAGCGGCGCACGGTGGCAGGATCGAAATTCAGACTCGAGACACACTGAACCATTTGCGGGACCTTGCGGCAGATGTAACCGGAGACGCCGTCGCGCACGATTTCAGGGACAGAGCCTCCCGGGGTCGCGAGCACCGGAGTGCCGCAGGCCATGGCCTCGACCATTACCAATCCGAATGGTTCGCGCCATTGAATGGGAAAGAGCATCGCAAGCGAATTGCTGAGCAGCTCGTTTTTCGTCTGGAAATCAGCGGTTCCGACATATTCAACCAGTTGGCCGTCGATCTGGGGGCGGATCTTCTTCTCAAAGTACTCACGATTGACCGGTTGGACGTCTCCGGCGATCTTCAGGGGAATGCCCGTTTGGCGCGCCACATCGATGGCAAGATGAGCACCCTTTACCACTGCCAGCCTTCCGATGAAGCTGAGATAGCGTTGTTTCTGCTCGCGAAACGTGTACTGGCTGGGATCGATGCCGTGGTAGATGGTGCGTATGCGCGGCATGGTCTCGCTCTTCCATTGGGAGTTGCTGATTCCGACGTAATAGACGTCAGGAAAATAGGCGTAGAACTCGCTGAGCTTCGGATCGTGCGGACCGTGAAGGGTGAGCACCACGGGCTTGTCGACAAATCGCGTAAACGTGAGGGCATGCGGTGAGTGCACGTGAATGATGTCGCATTCTGTTGCGGCATCCTGAATTGCCCAGGATTCGTGGTTCGTGGCGCGGATCAGGGCATGCTCGGCGTTTTTGATCGGCCACTGCGATTGCTTGTACAACGACCGACGCTCGACGTTTACAGTCGATTCGGCATTGGCATAGACGATGACCTGAACTCCAGCCTTCTGGAGTCCTTCAGCTAGCTGCGCGACGAAGAGTTCGGTGCCCCCGTAGTTTGCGGGCGGCACTGCGATGAATGGCGGCGCGATGAGAGCGATCTTCAACAGTAGTGAGATGAGGAGAATGAG
>CAZBCQ010000180.1:4134-7021 GCA_964490255.1 uncultured Terriglobales bacterium
ATGACGAGCCCGATGGCAGTTCCCGACATACGGGGGAAGGCGTCACCGACAATCGCCAGAGTCGTGGGGAAAACCGGAGCCATGGAAATGCCGGCCAGGAATACGAGCGCGGCCGCCGCGATCGGTTTGCGAGTCCGCAGCATAAGAAATGTAGTGATGGCCATGGCGACGGAAGCCCACAAGGTGACCGTGATGGCGGGCACGCGGATCAAGATGGGGGAGACGGCCACGCGTCCGATGAGGAGGCCAAACGCGAAGCCGAGCGAGAGAATGTTGAGCGCGCGCGATTCAGGGATGCCCTGGGCTATGAGGTGGCGCGGCAGCCAGTTCCATACGCCCACTTCACAGGAGACGTAGAGGAAGAGAAAGAATCCGAGGAGGAAGAGCAGTGGACGTCCAAGGACTGGGCCGGCGTCGGCGAAGATGAATCGCCCCGCGCCGGTCGGCGGCGGCATCTTGGTGACGGCCTGGATTGCGAGCGTGATCACCGTGAGCGATGCGACGGTGTAGCAGAGGCGCACCCAGTTGCGGCCGAGTAGATTCGCAGATACGAAGGGCGTGAAGAGTCCGCCGAGTCCAAAGAAGAGGTTGACTAGATTTAGAGCGGTGGCACGGTGCGCCTCGCTGACGTCGCTGACGAGAGCATTGGCTCCGGTCACGACGATTCCGCCGCCCACTCCGAGCAGGAAAAGAAGCACGATAATGGCGCGGTAGCCGGGTGATCGCGGCAGCGCGTAAAGCGCAATGGAAATCAGGGTGAGGCCGAGGATGAGTCCGGCTTTCTTGCCTTCGTTATCGAGCAGCGGTCCGACCGCTAAAGAGGCGAGGATGAGTCCGAGGGCCTGAGCGAATGCGATGGTGCCGTTTTGACTGGGCGTGAGTTTAAAGCGCTCCGATAGCTCGGGCAGGATGGTGCCCAGCATGGCAGCGATCAAGCCGTAGACAAAGATGGCGACAATGGCGGCAAGGATCAGCAAAGGGTTCCTCAGGGGCTGAAGCCCCAGTTAATTCGTACGCAAACAATGGCGCGGCTGAAGCCGCGCGTTCAAAACCCAAATATTTGAACACGGGTTAGGCCCAAAGAGGGCCGAACCCGGGGCACCACACGGCTGTTCAACATCTTGTGGCTATAGGGCTCCCTCGCTAACGCTCGGGATGACAGTCCTCGCTACGCTCGGACCGAAAATCCGCACCGCTAACCCAGAGCGCTAAACCCACCATGCCGCTGTGGGCTGTTCCTTAATTACTAATTCGTTCAAGAAGCCTGCTGCCTTTGCGAGGCCTTCTTCTGGAGACATCAAGCTGTCTTCGTGCTCGATGGAGAGCACGTAGTCGTAGCCAAACATGCGCAGGGTGGAGACGAATTCCTTCCACCACTCGGCGCCATGTCCGTAGCCGCAGGTGCGGAAGATCCAGCCGCGATTGGCTTCGTCGGTGTAGGGTTTTGTATCGAGCACGCCGGTGCGCGGCAGGTTGGCCGAGTAGATCTGGGTGTCCTTGGCGTGGACGTAGAAGATGGCGTCCCTGAGCACGCGGACGGCGGCGATGGGTTCGATGTTCTGCCAGAACATATGGCTGGGATCGAGATTGCAGCCGACGCTGGGTCCGGCGATGGCGCGCAGTTTGAGCATCGTCTCCGGGCTGTAGACGACGAAGCCAGGATGCATCTCGATGGCGATTTTCACGCCGTGATCAGCCGCGAAGTTGCCGTGTTCGCGCCAGTAGGGAGTGACGACTTCGTTCCATTGCCAGTCGAGGACTTTGAGGTAGTCGGGCGGCCAGGGGCAGGTGACCCAGTTGGGGGCCGTAGCGTGTGGCGAGTCGCCGGGGCATCCGGAGAAATCGACGACCACGGGGATGCCGAGCTTTTCTGCCAGCAGGATCGTTTTGCGACTGACCTCGCGGTCTTTCTTGGCGCGAGCGGGGTCGGGATGAAGCGCATTGCCATGACAACTGAGGGCACTGATGCTGACACCATGATCTTTCAGGACCTTCTGAAATTCGGCGAGGGTGCTGGGATCGTCGAGCATGGAGAGCTTGCAATGGGCGTCGCCGGGATAATTGCCGGTGCCGAGTTCGACTGTCTCGATGTTGTAGCTCTGGAGTTTCTTGAGGACAGCGGAGAGCGGGAGCTGGGACAAAAGAGGAGTAAAGACTCCAACGCGCATGGTGGTTATGGATCTCCTGAATTGGCGGCAACAGTCTAGAGGAAAAGTGGGCGGATGTAACCTTAAGGATTGTGAAGGTGAGCGACACCACGTCGGCAGGAGTGATGTATCTCACAGACAGCCGTGATGCGGGCGTTGCATCGTTGATCAGGATGAGTTGCGGCGGTAGTCTGCCACGTTCAATCGCAAGCTCGTCCGCGAGGTCAGGATGCCCGCAAATTACGTTCCGATATTCATATTCATTGCCATCATAGGGATCGCGCTGCCGGTTACGCTGCTGGCGGCCAAGATCATCCGTCCGAATAATCCTGAGAAGGTCAAGCTGATGCCGTATGAATGCGGCGTCGATCCGGTGGGCGACGCGCGCGCACGGTATACGGTGCGGTTCTACATCATCGCCATTCTGTTTGTGGTCTTCGATGTCGAGACGATCTTCCTGTTTCCATGGGCGGTGCAGTACAAGACGCTGGGTTTGTTTGGACTGGCGGAGATGCTGGTGTTCCTTGCGATCCTGATCGTCGGGTACGTCTGGGTGTGGAAGAAGGGCGCTCTGGAGTGGATTTGAGGCTTGTTTGGATCCCACCCATCGCCAAAAGAGGGCGTGGGTGGGGCACCCGCCGCTTTTAATTTCCTCGCATTGTCGGAGCAGCTGAAGCTGCGCCCCTTCAAAGCCGTTAAAGACAGATTTGTGGAAGGGTAGGGTTCCCTCGCTGCGCTCG
>CAZBCQ010000180.1:7121-8521 GCA_964490255.1 uncultured Terriglobales bacterium
GAGTGACATTGATCACAAACGCTAGTGATCGCAGTACCTCACTTGTGAGTTGGTCGGCTGTTAAAAGTAAGTGAGCGTGAGGGTTCTAAGGAACAAGTAAAAGCAATGTCCGACGAAACCAAACCGACGAGTGCGTCGCAAGCGCCTGAGAAGGCGGCGGAGCAAGCGCCTTCAGCGGCAGCACCTGCGAGTCCAGCGAGTTGCGCTGCTGCGAACGCAGCGACTCCGGCAGTTCCAAATCCTGCCGTTATGACTGCTGCAACTCCGGCCCCTGCGGTTACGCCTGCTGCTCCCAAGCCTCCCTCGTTACCTCCCAAACCCGCAGCGCCTACTCCGCAGCCCTGGGAGTCCGAACTGATCACCGCGCTGAAACGGCAATACGGAAGCGGTATCCGCGAAGCAAGCGTTTATCTCGGGCAAAAGTACATGGTGGTTGATCCGTCGATCGCGTACGAGGTTCTCCAGATTCTGCATGACGAGAGCTTCGACTACTGCGTGGACGTCACCGCGGTGCACTATCCGAAGCGCGAGAAAAAAGAGTTCGACGTGATCTGGATTGTGTACTCGTTCGCGCAGAACGAGCGCATACGCGTGAAGACCCAGATTGCCGACGGCGAGACGGTAAAGAGTGTGGTTGGGCTTTGGCCGACGGCGAACTGGCTGGAGCGGGAAGTGTTCGACATGTTTGGGATCCGGTTCGAAGGGCATCCGGACTTGCGGCGCATTCTGCTGCCGGATGAATGGCAGGGGCATCCGCTGCGCAAGGAATACGGCATTAAGCAGCAGGATCAGCAATGGGTGCAGATAAACGTAGGAATTCAGAGCGGACAATGACGACAGCGATCTCGAATCTCGATCTGAATGAGGACAAAACGTTCCTCGACGCCACCGAACTGATCCTGAATATGGGACCGCAGCATCCGTCGACGCACGGCGTGTTGCTGGTGATTTTGAAGCTGGACGGCGAGAAGGTGCTGGGCGCGGAGTGCGTGATCGGCTACCTGCATCGCGGGGTGGAGAAGATCGCCGAGAACCGCACCTATACGCAGTTTGGTCCTTACGTGGACCGCATGGATTACGTGACCGCGGTTTCGAATGGCCTGGGCTACTGCGAGACGGTGGAGAAGCTGATCAATGTGGAAGCGACGCCGCGGGCGCAGCACATAAGAGTGATCCTGACGGAACTGAACCGGATCACAAGCCACCAGGTGTGGCTGGGCACGCACGCGCTCGATATCGGCGCGATGACGCCGGTGTTCTACTGCTTCCGTGATCGCGAAGAGATCCTGAAAATTTTCGAAAAGTATTGCGGCGCTCGGTTGACTACGCATGCATTTCGCATCGGCGGATGCCAGTGGGAGACCTACGAGGGCTTCGAAAAAGAAGTGCTGCGGTTCTGC
>CAZBCQ010000181.1:0-2577 GCA_964490255.1 uncultured Terriglobales bacterium
GTAGTCGAGAGGTTCGTGACCACCGGCGCCACCACTTCGACGTGCGGCAACTTCTGTATTACCGCGCCAACCTTCTCGGGGACGGGAGCGCCGCTGATGCCGGACAGGAACGACGATCCCGGCGGTTGCACCATCAGATCGGCGCCGATGCCCACCGTCCGATTCTTCGCGTCGTTCAGCATTCCCAACGACAGGCCCACGATCACCAGGATGAGCGTCACCTCCACGGCGATCGCAACAATGCTGATCAGCGAACGCACCGGCCGATGCAACAGGTTGGCAAAGATCATTTTGTTCATGAGTAGTTTTTCAGTCTTTCAGTTCTTCAGTCTTTCAGTAGAAAGACTAGGAGGTAGTGGCCAAATGCTGATGGCTGAATGCTGACTGCTGATTGCTGCGTGCTACTTCTGCCCATCGCCCTTGCCCTGTGGCTGGTTCGTCGCCGGATTATCCAGTTGCACCACCACCGCTCCCGCGGGCTGCTCCATCGCGAATTGTTGATCGGTGATCGAATCATTGAGCGCAAGCTTCACGATGATCAGCCCGATTGAATACTCTTCCTGAGGGCGCCATATATCGATATCCGACGCAAAGCTGATTCCGTTGTAATCCTTGTATGCGCTGTAGCGAACGTTGGTCGCCACATAGGCGCGCGTGTCGTAGATGATCTGGTGATGGATCAACAAATCCGAACGATCGAACACGAGTTTGCGATCGAGATACCAGCCCCCCTTGTCTTTGCGGATTACATCCAGTACATACTGGGGCACTTCAATCAGCTTGTTCTTTGCTTTCGGATCTGGCCTCGTCTCGCTGGAATTCTCCAGAACAGCAATTTCATTCTGCGGATCAATCGGTCGCGGCAGCAGCGATTGATAGATCACTTCCGGCCGCAGATTTTCGAGTGGATTCTTGGATGGCTGCACCACGGTCCCTGAACCTACGAAGAACTTGTTCGCCGAAGGAATCCAGAGTTTGAAGTTATCCCCATTGCTCACCATGTCGAAAGCGCGTGTACGTACGATGGGCAACAACCCGATCATGCGCAACTGATTCGGCTGCCGTATGAGGATGTATCCCCGGATTTCCTTGTATTCGGTAATTTTGCCCTTAATCGAGCCGCCCACCGACGCGTCAATATCGACGGTTGCATTCAAGGTCTGGATCCGGCTCGATTGTGCGTTCACCATGTCCACCAACTCGGTCAGAGTCGCGGATCGCAGGTTGCTCTGCACTACACGTTGTGGCACTCGCCTCGAACGGAACAGACAACCGGTAGACATGAGTGCGAGCAGCAACGGCAAAGCCAGCCAGAGTTTTGGGGAAAGCTTCATTCGTCGAGGGTTAGACCGGGTCTCAGTATACAAGCTGAGAAAGAGATGCCGTGGCACTTAAACCGTTGCGGAAGAAGTGAGTTCCGGATTCGGGTTATCGCGAGGCTGCTTGCGCGCGCCGGTATGCCACGACATTCTGTGTATGTTCTTCGAACGTGCGCGCAAAGCGGTGATGGCCATTATTGTCACTGACGAAATAGTAGTAATCGGTCTTTGCGGGTTGCATCGCGGCCTGCAACGACGCGCGTCCGGGATTTGCGATCGGCCCCGGCGGCAGTCCCGGAAATTTGTAGGTATTGTACGGCGAATCTGCATGCAATTCCGACTGGTAGATTTTGCCGTCGTACTTGCCGTCCAACAGCGCGGCGTAGATCACCGAGGGATCTGCATCCAGCGCGATGCCATGCTCCAGGCGGTTCACGTACACGCTGGCAACCAGCGGCCGCTCTTCGGCAACTCCGGTTTCCTTTTCCACGATCGACGCAAGCGTTACCGTTCGATGCACATCAGCTTTTAAACCGATGGCGCGCGCTTCTTCGCGGAACCGCTTCACCATCGCGGCGACCATGTCTGTCATCGTCTGTGTGCGCGTGAAGCCGTACGTATCCGGAAACAGATAGCCTTCGAGCGACTTCGCATCAGGATCGAGATCGTGAATCAAGGTTACCTGCTGTGTCGCTGCTTTCAGGAAGTCCTCACGCAATCCCAGCCCCGCGCCTTCGACAGCCGAAGCTACGTCGAACATGTTGTAGCCCTCGGGGATCGTGACCACATGCTGAAAGATGTCGCCGCTCACCAGGCGGTGATGAATCTGAATGGGGTTCGCCGACTCTTCGAACTTATATTCACCGGCCTTGAGGGTCTTTGGATGGCCGATGTAGTGATACAGCAAAAATGCTCTTGCGCTGCGAATCACGCCCGCTGACTGCAATTCCGCAGCGATGTGCCGCGTCGACCAACCAGGGCGCAGCTGCACGTAAGTGGCCTGCGCGGGACGTCGCGGCAGCCAGAGAGCCCAGCCTAGCCAGATCGCAACCACCAGGACTGCAATGATTAGCAGCTTGAATAAGGTACGTAACAATTGGTTCCCACTCAGGTTCGAAACTGTCCCTCAGTTTAGATGATGATCAACTCCGGCCGTACTGCACGGTCGGCGCAGCTGACGTGGAAAAAGTACAGGGGCGATGGTGCAAGGTGCCTTTGGTTTTCTGTGCCTTTGGTTTTCTGTGCCTTTGGTTTTCTG
>CAZBCQ010000181.1:2677-8515 GCA_964490255.1 uncultured Terriglobales bacterium
GTGCCTTTGGTTTTCTGTGCCTTTGGTTTTCTGTGCCTTTGGTTTTCTGCGTCTTTGGTTTTCTGTCATTCCGAGCCGCAGGCGAGGAAACCCTATGGCTACTGAAGGTCCGCGTCCGCGCTGTCCCTGTTCTCTCGCTGCATCGCCCGATGATCCAGAAATGACTGCAGAATCAGCACTGCAGCCAGACGATCCACAGCCTGGGCTCGTTTTTCGATGCTTATGTTCGATTCGCGCAGCACTCGGCCGGCTTGAACTGAGGTCAGCCGTTCATCCCAGCGGTGCACTGGAAGCCCAAATTTCTTCTCCAGGTCCTGTGCGAATGCTTCCACGTGGCCGGTTTGGGCGCTCGCCACACCACTCATGCGCAGAGGATAGCCAACCACAATCTCGGTCACCGTATATTCGCTGATTACTCTCTCCAGCTTCTCGAGGTCGGTTCGCTTGTTCTTCCGCTGCAGTGTTTCGAGCCCTTGCCCGGTGATCCCCAATGGATCAGAAACAGCCAGTCCAATCCTGCGTGCGCCCACATCGAGGGCCAACAAGCGTCCTGGCAAAGCTTCGTTCAAGGGAGGCACGCGCCGATTATAGGCGTACCCGCTGTTCGGGATTGCATCTCAATCTCTAGGGCACGTTACATGGCGGCAAATCCAACCGAGTTTCCTCGGGAAGCAGAACACGAGAGCACCAAGATTGCGGAAATCGCATCCCAGGAGCCCGGCGAATCCTCAGCGGTAGGGTCGGATACTCCTTCGGTCGTTAGTGTCGCCGACCAACGTTCCTCCGCAGCTCAATGGATCACCGCGATTGCCGCTCTCCTCGCCGCGCTTTACTTCGGGAAACTTGTTCTGGTCGTCATCATGGTGTCCGTTCTGCTGGCGTTCGTACTGGCTCCGTTGGTGGACCTGCTGTCGCGAGTGCGCGTTCCGCATTGGGCGGGCGCACTCATGTCCGTTCTGCTTTTCTGCGCGGCGCTCTACGGACTCGCCAACATCTCGTACAACAAGGCTGTCTCTTTCGTAGAACAACTTCCCAAATATCAAGGCGAAATCCGATCGCTCACCTGGAAGTTGCGCCAGAAAGAGCAGATGTTTGAGAAGAATGCCAACCAGGTGCTCCCGGGAGCCAGGACACCGGGCGCGAAGGTAGTCCAGGTGCAATCACAGTCCAACTGGACGAGCGAGCTGAGGAACAATCTGGGCACTGCGACAGAAATCGCCTTAGCCGCTTCGTTTGTACCCTTTTTGGCGTATTTCATGCTCAGCTGGCAGGATCATGTCCGCTCGGCAACGGTCATGCTTTTTCCGCGCGAAGAGCGTTCCACCGCATATGCGACTCTTAGCGCGATCGTAAAGATGGTGCGCGCCTTTATTGTCGGCAACTTGATCGTCGGATTGGTAATCGGCGCCGCGAGTACCGCCGTTTTCGCAACCCTACACCTGCCCTACTTCTACTTTCTCGGATTCATCAGCGGCTTCCTCAGCTTGATCCCATATCTCGGCCCGTTGCTCGCGATGATGCCACCTTTATTGTCCGGACTCGGCGTTGTGCACGGCACAGGATTCATCGTCATTCTGTTCACGGTTTTCGGATTGCACCTCTTCGTCATGAATGTGCTCTATCCCAAGTTCCTGGGCAGCCGCCTGCAGCTAAATCCGCTGGCCGTAACTCTGGCTCTGCTGTTCTGGGGGTGGCTCTGGGGAGCGATGGGCCTGGTGCTGGCAGTCCCAATGACTGCCGCCATCAAGATCATTTGCGATCACGTGCCCCGCTATCGAGCCTATGGCCTATGGCTGGGTGAGTAGGAAGCTCGGCCTACGCAGGTGCCCCGTCTCTGCCCTCTTTTTGGCAGAGGTGGGTCTGAGACACTTAGAAATCGATGGGCGTCTTCACCAGCCCCAAGGCCGGAGCTTCCACCTCTGATATCTCCACTGCGGGAATAGTGGCATGCCCAGTCTCGTGCAATTGGCGGACGGCCGCATCAACGATGTCCTTCCTCAATGCGAGGCTCGATTCCAGGAAACTCACCAACTCACCGTTACCGTCGAGCGAGCGCGCCCAGGAAGCTCCGCCGACATTCAAAGTGATTTGGTATTCAGGGATCTTCTGATCGTAAGTTCCGTCAGCAAGTCCCACTGCCACGATGTGTGCGTAGCTCTCCATAGTGGATTGGGATGAGTAGGAAGAGGCGGGGGTTGATCGGAGAGGCGAGCATTCAGCCGTCAGCTGAATTCCCCCTAAGACACGAACTCAGCATTCGGCCCCACGGTATGAAGCGACTGAATGCTGAGTGCTGAATGGTAAGAGCTTACTTACGCTACGCCGACAGCTTCTGGAAACCGCAGATGCGATTTCGCCAGAGCCTTGGACATCAGCTCCTCGACGTGCGCTTCTTCCCAATTCTTCGCCATGGCCACTTCACTGACTAGTAGATACCGGGCTCGTTCCAACATTTTCTTTTCGCGGAAGGAAAGCGGCTTGGTTTGTGCGAGGAGGAGAAGACCTTTCAGTACGGCGGCAACTTCCATCAGGGAACCGGTTCGCATCTTGTCGGAATTCTCTTTGAACCGGTACTTCCAATCAGAGTTGTTGCTACATTCACCGTCAGTCAGGAAGTCTAGAATCTTCTGGATTTCCCCGTTTCGAATCACCGGCCTAAGTCCAACACTGGCTACGCTGGCGAACGGGACAGTGACGCGAAGACTGCTCGATTGGATCTTGAGCAGGTAAAAGCGTTCGATCGAGGCGCCAACCGTTCTGGTTGTGACCTGCTCGATTACGCCGACGCCATGGTTGGGATAAACAACTTTATCGCCTACTTGGAAGTGCAGCAGATTTCCATTCATCATGAGGGGCACCCGCTCGGTTGCAGGCTCAAACAGGGGGAAAGCACACGAACTATGATATCGGACTCCGAGGAGGCAGTCAAATTTAGCCCGCATTTACGAGGGTTCCAGCACTATTGGACACGGGCGACAGCATCGAGGTAATCCCTAAAAGGTTGCCTGCCCGAAGTAGATTCTAAAGCCGCTAAGCTGTTGGACGGGCGCAGGTTTATAATCTTTTCTTGTGGCGGGGCGCTCTTTTCGCCGCCAGACGGGAGCCCCAGGGCGAGCCTGCCGTTGGCTCACTGGGGTGAAGACGGCTGTCTGAATCCGAGTAGCTCCCAAAACATTGCAGCATCGAGCCGACGGGGGCTGCGGTATGCGCAGCATCTGAGGTCGGCTATGGCCTTTTTCGGCCAAAAATACTGAATACTGAATTGCTAAGTCTGGATATCGATGCCTGAGCACATCAAGAAAAAGCTGGAAGAAGAGATCAAGACCTTGGAGCACGAGCTCAATCACGAGCTCCCTAAGGAACTGAAGAAGGCCGTCGCTATGGGCGACCTTAGCGAAAATGCCGAGTACCACATGGCCAAGCAGCGGCAGGAATTCGTCCGCGCCCGTCTGGGCCAGCTGAAAAAGCGAATGGCCGATCTCTCCCTGGTCAACATGGCCAACATCCCAAAAGATAAGGCTGCTCTAGGGTCCACCATTCGGGTGTACGATTCTACAAAGGAAGAAGAGCTCGAATACAAGCTGGTAACGAGCGAGGAGTCGGACGTGACCAAGGGCTTGATTTCCACTACCTCACCGATCGGCCGCGCGCTGCTTGGCAAGAAAGTTGGCGACACCGCCACCGTCGTTACCCCCGGCGGCAATCGTGAGCTCGAAATCCTCAAGCTGATTACGATTCACGACGAGGCATAATGAGCTGGACAGGCGCGGTCGGACGAAGTTGCAGAGTGGTTCTGTACGGGATCGTGCACGGCCTCGCGCTAACCAAGATTTCGCCTAACGTCCTCACGTTCCTTGGGCTGGTCATCAACATCGGCGCGGCTGTCCTGTTTGGCTACGCCAACGCCCTGAACCAGCAGCGCATGTTTCTCTACGCAGGACTGGTGATCGTCGGCGCTGGCATCTTCGACATGGTCGACGGCCGCGTGGCCCGCGCCACCAACCAGGTCACGCAATTCGGCGGATTCTTCGACTCCGTCATCGACCGCTACAGCGACGTCGCACTCTACTTCGGACTGCTTGTCTACTACGCTCGCGCGAACCGCTTTTTCTACGTCGTGCTGACCGCGCTTGTCATGGTGACATCGCTCATGGTGAGCTACACCCGGGCGCGCGCCGAAAACACGATCTCGCAATGTAAAGTCGGGTTCATGGAGCGCCCGGAGCGCATTGTGCTGGTGATTATCGGCGCACTCTTCAACCGAATGGCAGCCGTCCTGTGGGTCATCGCCGTGCTCGGCAATATCACGGTGATCCATCGCATCGCTTACACCTACCAGCAGACCGAGAAGAAGAACCTCGGACTGGGTGAACCCGAACCAGAAGCCCCCTCCGAAGCCACGCCGCCGCAGCCTCAGACCGAAGTTAGCGTGCGGTAAACAAGCGCCGCTTCCTTGCAGGAACACAGGTTTCAGCGATTGTCATTTCGAGCGAGGCCGCTTCTTTGCGGCCGAGTCGAGAGACCTTGCGCTTGCATTGAACGGTGGCGCAGCCGACCACGGCTGCGTGAATCCTCTCGCAGCGAGGACTGTCATCCCGACCGAGGGCGAAGGCCCGGGTGGAGGGAACCCTACAGTTGTTTCGATCGAACACAGAAACGTGAAGCTCTTCAGCCGAAAACTACAGCCTGTTATTGCTCGGGCATTCGGCGAAAATGGATCCCGCACCTATTGTGAGCGGCTAGAATTGCTCGGATAATCCAGAGCGTCCTTTAAGCTGAATGCATTCACAGCCCTCTTCGCCGCTCGACAGCCCTTGGGTAATCGCCTCAATGGCTTTCTTCTTGCTACATGGCCTTTGCTATTTCATGATTCGCCAAAGACTTCGAAGTATTGGACTTCGAATCACAGCGGTAACGACGCCGCACGATTCGGTGGCGCAGTACAAGACTTATTTCAGTGAGGCTCCGAAACGAGGCTGGTCGAGAAGCCTGGTTTACGTCTCAGTACTCTCGCTCATCCTCACAATTGTCCTAGCCTTGTGTTGGGTGTGGGGCCCGCACGATCTCCGATGACCCGAAATCGCTACCCTAGCGACCAGCCACCAGCTACCCACCAGCCACTGACGACTAGCCACTCCGCTGTATCATGTTCTCTGCTGAACCCAAGGATCCGAATGTCGAATCAATCTGTCCTCCTCGTCCACGGTGGCGCGTGGGCAATTCCTGACGACGCTGTCGATGCCCACTTGAACGGTGTTCGCCATGCCCTCTCTGCCGGATGGCTTCTGCTCCAGCGTGGAGCCTCCGCCACCGAAGCCTGTGAAGCCGCCATCATGGTGATGGAGGACGATGACACTTTCGACGCGGGGCGCGGCAGTTTCCTCAACCGCGACGGCCGCGTTCAACTCGATGCCATGATCATGGACGGCTCTACCCTTCGCGCCGGAGGCGTTGGCTGCGTCGAGCGCGTTCGCAATCCGATCTGCGCCGCCCGCAAAGTGCTGGAAGAGAGTCCGCACGTGTATCTGGTCGCTGAAGGCGCCGAGCGCTTCGCACAACTGCACAACATTCAGCTGATCGATAATTCCGAACTGGTGATTCCACGTGAAGTCGAGCGCCTGAAGGAAGCCCAGGCGACAATGGCCGAAGGCAAGACCGAAGAAATTTTCACCGCGCCCACCCTGGCATCCGACACCGTAGGTGCGGTTGCGCTCGACCAGCAGGGGCGCATCGCCTCCGCCACCTCCACCGGCGGCACACTGAATAAAACTCCCGGCCGCGTTGGTGATTCATCACTGATCGGTTGCGGCTGCTATGCCGACAACGAGAGTGCCGCCG
>CAZBCQ010000182.1:0-3627 GCA_964490255.1 uncultured Terriglobales bacterium
AATAAAAAAGGCGCCCCGGAGCAGGGCGCCATCTCCCTTCACAGCACACGCTATAGGAGGAGAACCATACTACTTATGAAGACACACAGGAGCACGACCACTAGAGAGACAACGAAACACTAATCCCGTGATGGAGCCTCCCAGAACGGATTATTCAATCCAGTCTGAGCATACGCAGGCTCCCCTTCCGAAACCTTCCGTCCTTCCTTCGCCTCTTGCATCAGCGAAGCCAAGGGGCGGGTGGGACAGGAGCAAGGGTTCAACGACGTGTATTCAGCGTGACATTTAGGACAGATCACCTTGCCGCCTCCGTATCGGATAAGTGCCCTTTCGGGTGTCTTCATTTAAGTCCGCGGAAAAGGTGAAAGGAAACTCAAATTTCTGATTGTTTGGATCAGAAAACTATATGCCCGAAGCGGGACGGGCAGGCTTCTCGACAATGGCGGCGACAGCTGCTTTCATCGCAGCCGTCCGGTGCTGAATCAGTTCCACGAATGCAGCTGCTGCTCGGGGTAAGCTTCGGTCGCGCCGGTACACGAGCCCCAGTTCGCGCGATAAATCCACATCTTTCAAGGCCACCAGCTTGACTTGTCCCGAGCGCACCTCATCGCGGGCAAAGCTCGTGCTGATCAGCGACACGCCCAGCCCGGCTGCCACGAAGCTTTTGATCATGCCCACGCTCGGCAGTTCCATGCGTACCTGCAGCTGCGAGTTGTAGGGTCGAAACAGCTTGTCGAGTATCTGCCGCGTGTAGCCCGTTTTAGGAAAGATCAGCGGCTGTTCCGCCACCAGGCTCACGGGGACTGCCGGAAGCTTCGCCAGTGGATTGTTGGCATCCACCATCAGCATCAGTTTGTCGCGGAATATCGAACGCACTTTCAAGCTGCTGGACTTCACCGGCATGGTCACGATGCCCACGTCGATGGATCCGTCTTCGATTCGCTCCAGAATCTTCCGGCTGAAGTTGCGATAGATGCTGATCTGCACCGCCGGATACAGTCGCAGATATTCCGCGAAAACATCCGGCAGGACGTAAAGACATGTGGCTTCGTTCGCCCCGATAGCCAAGACACCGCGGGGCGCGGATCCCTGGTCAGCAACCGCGCGTTGCGACTCGCGCCGCAAGTTCAGCAGTCGCTGTGCGTACTCGAAGAAGACTTCGCCCGCCGGAGTCAGTCTTACCACCTTCCCGCTGCGGTCCAGCAGTTTCTCTCCGTATTCGTCCTCGAGTTGGCGGATCTGCGCGCTCACGGCCGATTGCGACCGAAAAACTTTTTGTCCGGCACGCGAGAAACTTCCCAGCTTGGCAACTTCGATGAAGGTGGATAACTGGTCAAAGTCCATGGTGAGTCGTGCTCCACACTATAAGCTATCAGTTCGGTCCTACCAAGAGATGTGACGAAGCGTTATGTTCGCATGTCTTGCTTCGGGAGATAATTCCTTCGGAAACACCATGCCCACTAAAGCCGTCTGTTTCCTATTGGCGCTGGCACTTCTGCCCTCTCTCGCAAGCTCGCAACAGCCTGCATCCAAACCTGCCCCGCGCATCGCTCTCGTCCTCGAAGGCGGCGGCGCGCTCGGCTTGGCTCACATTGGAGTCATTCGGTGGCTCGAGGAGAACCACATCCCCGTCCACTACGTCGCCGGGACCAGCATGGGAGCGCTGGTTGGCGGACTCTACGCGGCTGGCAACACTCCCAAGCAGTTGAACCAGATCGTGAATGACATCGATTGGGATCAGGTGCTCAGTGATCAGATCCCTTACCAGGACCTGTCATATCGCCGGAAACAAGACTATGGCGAGTATCCTAACTCCCTTCAATTCGGCCTCGAGAAAGGTTTGCGCCTTCCTTCCGGATTCAACGCCGGCTATCAGGTCTCTCTCCTTCTCGACCGTTACATGCTGCCCTATTCCGATTTGCAGAACTTCGATCAGCTGCCGATTCCGTTTCGTTGCGTCGCCGTCGATCTCGTGTCCGGGCAAAAGTACGTCTTCAGCCATGGGCCCGTTTCCCAGGCGATGCGCGCTTCTATGTCGCTGCCGGCATTCTTTAGTCCTGTCACCGACAAGACGCACATCTTCGTGGACGGCGGCCTACTCGACAATCTGCCTGTCGATGTTGGCCGCGAAATGGGTGGTGATCTGATTCTTGCGGTCCACTTTCAGACCAGACCAATAACGCCTGACCAGAACATCTCTTCCATCGGCGTGCTGTCCGACGCGATCAGCGTGGTCATCGCTGCCAATGAACTCGAGAGCATGCAGAAGGCCGACCTGCTCGTTACCGTCGACGTCTCCGAGTACACTGGCACTGATTACTACGCCGCCCAGAAACTGATCGCCAAGGGGTATGAAGCAGCACAGCAGAAGGCTAACCTCCTCCGTGCCTTCAGCGTGGACGACGCTACGTGGAACCAATACATCGCGGACCGCAACTCTCGCCTGCGGCAGACAGTACCCAATCCGGAATTCGTGGCGGTACAGGGAGCCTCTCCCGACGCTACGCAGGTGATTCAAACAGATCTCTCTAAGTTAGTTGGAAAGCCCCTCAATCTGGACAAGCTTGAGAACAGCTTGACTCAGATTGTTGGCACAGGACGCTTCTCCAAACTCAACTACGGTCTGACTCAACAAAACGGTGAGCCCGGTCTCCTGATTACCGCAGCCCAGAAAGAAGCCCCTGTCCTCGTGAATCCGCTGATCGTGATCGACGGCTCGGAAGTTCAGAACGTTCGTTTCGCTCTTGGCGCCCGCCTCACTAAATTCGGCACGGGTTCTCACGAAACGGAATGGCGTACTGACCTCGTCTTTGGATCCGAATACGGCGTTGCTACCGACTATTTTCGCCCCTTCAAGGGTCTGCCAGGCTGGTTCATTGACCCCGGAGCCATCGGCAACACATCTCCCTTCGACATTTATTTCCAGAATACTCAGATCGCGGCCTACCGCCTGCAAAAGCTTTCCGGCTACTTCGATGCCGGATACCAATTCAACCGCAGCAGCCAGTTGCGCTTCGGCTATCAGCTGGGTTATCTGCGGCTGCAACAGCAGGTTGGATCACCGCTCTTCGGCAATCCTGGTGACCGTCTCGGACAGTCTTCCATTCGTTACAGCCTCGATCTGCTCGATGACCCAGTTGTGCCGCGCCAAGGGCTGGCCTTGGACTCAAGTTTCAGTTGGTTCGATTCCTACCTGGGCAGCTCAAACCCGTTTCCGTCTTTTGAGGGTCGCACTTCCTTCTACGTACCGGTGAGTAAGCCGGGAACTATTTTCGCAGCAGTCTCTGGGGGCAGCGACTTCGGCTACACACGCACCGGCCTTCCCTCCTTCAGCCTCGGTGGACCGTTGCGATTGGCCGCTTTCGGGAGGAATGAGTTACTGACGAATCAGTATGCGCTGTTGCAAGGCGGATACCTTCGCCAGATCTTCAAATTTCCCGCGCTTTTGGGAAAAGGCCTGTACGCCTACGGCGAACTCGAGGGCGCGAGAGCAACGAATGTAATGAATGAATCCCCCTGGCCGGCTGATGCGGTTCTCGGCATGATCGTCCAGACTGCATTCGGACCCGTCATCGTCGGCGGCAGCTACGGAACTACGGGTCACCGAAAGTTCTTCTTTGAGGTGGG
>CAZBCQ010000182.1:3727-8452 GCA_964490255.1 uncultured Terriglobales bacterium
AATGTCCTAGCTCGGCTTTGCCACCTGCAAATTGTTCTTTACCGAGAAAATTCCCGGTACCGAATTCGCCCGGATGCCAGCCGTGTTCTTGTCCGTCTCGTTGTCCACCACTCCCTCAAGCGTCACGTGGCCACCCTTCACGATGATCCGGATCGGCTTGATCACCGGCATGTCGTATTTCTGCAATGGGCCGAATCCATACACTGCGCGAAACACTCGACGCCGAATTTGATTGTCCATGGGGGACGGTGGCAGGACCTCGATCTGGTTGTTGACCTGTTCTACCCCTTCGATCCGCTTCACCGCATTTCCCGCATCCGACTTCACCGCCGGATTCGTCACTTGGCCAACTAACGTAACGTTATATCCCTCGACTTTGAACCCTATGTTGTCGAAGACATCGTAGTACGGCAGCATCAGTATTTCGTGGCGCACTTCTCTCGCAATCCGCTCAGTGTTGATTGCTGGCGCCGCGTGCAATTGCGACTGATCTTGGCCTGCCACCTGCAACACTCCCGGCAGCAGCATCCCGAATAAAACAGCCCCACACGCAACAGCTCTCATACTTTCCTCCCCAACGTATTCTGGTTAGCAAGGATAATAGATGCTGTCACGACCGTGAACTGGTTGGATTCTGCGGAAGATTGCGTAACTTGTCGCGCTGCTCGCTATGCCTCTTGTGGATGAACTTCCGGTCGATATCCGGCCAAAATTCCGAAATCAAACCACCGGTACTGCCATACAGCAGCGAGATTGCAGAGCGGCTCATTGTCAGGCTGAATCCGCGATCTGACGGAGGGTAGTAGAGGTTTGAAACGCTGCCGGCCGTAAACGCCCCGAAAATATTCGACAGGTTCACACTTCGAGTGCCCTTATCCGTGTGGCATACAAACTCCTGGGCTAGCGAATAGGCAATCCTATGTTTGATCGAGCCCTCGCCCAACCGGAAATAACGAGGGTCCTCCTTCAGAAGCACGGGATAAAGAAAGTTGGCGAAGAAGCCACTCGAGGTGCTATCCGCCAGTGCGGCGCCGTAACGTTTTCCAAATCCCGCAGCTCCCTGGCCGTACGATGGAAACTCGTTTTCTGCCTGACTGACCCCAGCCTGTATGCCGATCGCGACCCAGTTGAACGGATCGACGGTGCCTTTCGCGAACAGGTGAAACTTCTGTCCTGCCGTCAGTGGCGACGCATCGTGCCGGCTCGTAGTGCCGAAATTCGGTACAATCCCGAGGATTCTCTGCGACTGTTCCTTGCGTTCAATTTCCAGTTCTTCCGCACTCTTTGCTGGTTTACCCGAACCCCTGACCTCTGGTGTGTCAGGAACCGGAGCGTTGGGTTGCTGGGACTTCGGCTCGACCGACGAACTGCCGGAACCGGGGCTGGAGGCTTGGGGCTGGCTGGAAGACGTGGCTTGGGAGTTGGCGATCGGGCCCGCCGTAATCACAACCAACGCAAGCGCCACCATCATGGGACGTAAGAACATCAACGTACTATAGAGGAGCTCTGCATTGCTTTTAGCTTGGTGGGCTCTGAATTTACGATTCTTTACACGACCAGTGCAGCGGAGGCCCGGCGACTTGGGATATTCTCTGCCGCCGCCAGAACGGAGGCGGGCCCCTTACCCGTTTGCTTTGTCAGCGTCATCACCATAAGGCTTGCCAGAAACTGCACTGTCGCCACATCGTGATCGTCAAATGCATACGGCTCCGTCGACAAAACCTCGAGAATGCCGAGTACGTTCTTCAGGTGAACCAACGGCGCAACCACCAGCGACTGGATACCCAGCGCGCGGCATGCCTGCAGATCAACGACCGGATCGCCGGTCACCTGATCGCATCGCCACGCCTTCCCCGTTCGTACGCACATCCCGGAGAGACCGCGCTCGGAACTCACCGGTGCACCCAACCCCGGGACGCCCGTGCCCATCGTCGCATAACACTGCATGTTGCCGTCGTGCGCCAAAGCCAGGGCAGAACCTGTCGCGCGTGTCAGACCCATCGCCCGGTCGAGCACCAACCTCGTTGGCGAATCCAGATGCACCAGGGAACCATTCACAACCCGGTACTCCGGCTCCGCGGTTTGCTCTGCGCGCGCCGCCAGCGCTGTTGCGCTGTGCTCTGCTGAACGTGCTACCAGCCGCGGACCAGGTACCTCCGGCGCTTCTACCGGAGTTGCTGGCTTCCGACCAATCGCATTCGCACCCAGCAGTTCTGCCACGACGCGTCGCATCTTTTCATCAGTGATCACCGTGGCCGTCTCTTGCGCCAGCAACGAACCTCCCATGAGCCGTCCCAGGTTCAAGATCGCCTGGCTACCGCACGCGAGACAATACGGAGTGCTGTTGTAGCTGATGAGTTCGCACTGTACGCAAAAGACTGAATCGCTCAGTTGCAGAAATGCTACGTCTGATGCACTGCGGAAACCCATGTCTTACCTACCCTGGGAACCTGTGGCGTTCGCAACAGAAATTTGGGAGCCTTTGAGTACGAACAAATTAATTGCTGATAGTTGCACCACATCAGTAGCAGCATTGGTTCAACAATTCGATTCTGTGGAAAATTCACCGAGAGCACGTCCACTCGCACGCAAGTGTGCGCAAACTTTTGCAGTTGCGAATTCAATCGCGGTTAACACGACGTCCGTACACTTTTCGCATAGTTTGCAAATTCCGGGTCGCTGCTCTCCATGCAGAAAGACTTCCAGCTCCGCGGCATCGTTGACGACGTTCCGGAAACGCGCGATCAGATGCTCGCGTTCATTCGCGAGAGTTGTCACACCCCCACGCAGGATTACAACCTCCTCATTGTGATCCAGGAAGCTCTCGCCAACGCGGTCGTTCACGGCTGCGGAAATAATCCTTCGCAAACGGTGCATTGCCATGTTGAATGCAGCGACTCGGCTATCGCCATCACCGTGCGCGATCCCGGCCCAGGTTTCGATGTCGACTCTCTTCCGGATCCAACCTCCATCGAGTGCCTCGCCGAGGAACACGGTCGCGGAATCTTCATGCTGCGCTCGCTGATGGATGAGGTTCGTTTCGAAGACGGGGGAAGGCTGTTAGAGATGCGCAAGCTGAGAAGACCCTGACCAAGGCGCCGCACGCACCGAACATTTCGCGAAAAAGATGCCCGGTATGGTATCAATGACCATGGGCGAGGATCAGCCACTTTGGGCCGTAAAAGATCAGAACAGCCGGTTAGCCGAGCTGACGGCGCGCACCTCCGACCCCGCGAAAGAACAGCCGCTGCGGCGTGATGTTCGCTCGCTCGGCATTCTCCTCGGACGGATTCTGTCCGAGCAATCCGGCACCGCTCTCTATGAGCTCGTCGAGCGCCTGCGACGTCTGCTCATTCAACACCGCGATAAATCGAGTTCACCCGGCGGCCTGAATCTCGATGCTGAAGTGATGGAGGAAGTCCGCTCCATCGTTTCTAAGATGGAACTCGAGCAGGCCTACAAAGTCACCAAGGCCTTCGCTATCTATTTCGAGCTTACGAATCTGGCGGAAACCAATCATCGTAAGCGCCGCCGCCGTGCCGGCAAAATCCACCTCGATGAACCACCCCTCCCGGGCTCCTTCCGCGGCACGCTGCTTCGCATGAAGAACGCCGGCATCTCCGCTGGAGACGCGCTGAAAACCTTGCGCGAAGTGAAAGTCGTGCCGGTGTTCACTGCGCACCCAACCGAAGTCGCTCGCCTGACAGTGCTGCTCAAGCGGCGTCGCATTGCGCAACTGCTCGAGCGTCTCGACCGGCTACCTCTTACCGACGCCGAAGCCCTCGAATGCGAGTCCATCATTCAAGCGGAAATCACCGAGCTCTGGCAGACAGACGAGGTCCGTCTACGCAAGCCGCGCGTCTCGGACGAAATCCGCATTGGACTCGAGTACTTCCCCATGGCGCTGTTCGACACCTTGCCGCGCCTTTACCAGGAATTTCGCGACTCCTTCGAGAAAGTCTATGGACTCGATCTCGGCGAAGGTGATCTTCCTGAACTGGTGAACTTCGGCTCCTGGATCGGCGGCGATCGCGATGGCAATCCCTTCGTCACGCCCGATAGCATCCGCGAGGCCCTCGAAAAAGCCCGCACTGCGATTCTCGACTACTACATCAAGGAAATCTGGCAGCTGCTCGAAGGCATTAGCGCGTCCGTGCGCCAGGTCGGAATCTCGGAAGCGCTGCGCAAGAAATTGTCGGATTACGAATCGCGCCTTGAGAACGTCGAATTCCGCTGGGCTTCGCAGGCCGAAATCGAGCTCTACCGCCGTTTTGTGGGCTACGTCTTTCGACGGTTGCAGAGCACGCTAAAAGGTTCTGCTTCCGAAGCCTATGCCGAGGCGAGCGAGTTCGAACAGGACCTGCTGCTGGTGCGCCAGAGCCTTTGCGAGAACCGCGGCGCCAAGGTTGCCGAGATCCTGATCGACCCGTTGCTCCGCAAGCTGCGCGTCTTCGGATTCCATCTCTACGCGCTCGACATCCGACAGCACGCGCGCGTTCATGCGCACGCGCTGAAAGAACTTCTTGCGGCGATACAGGGGGGCGCCCAGCGCGGCGATCTGGCCATCTCTCTCTCGCCACAAACGATAGACGTGCTCGAGACCATGCGTGCGGTCGCGAATCTGAAAACTGTTTTTCCGCCGCAATCGATCCGCCAGTATGTAATCAGCGGCGCGGAGAGCGAGCAGGATGTCTTCGCCGTCCTCCAACTGGCCACGCTCGGCGG
>CAZBCQ010000183.1:0-8431 GCA_964490255.1 uncultured Terriglobales bacterium
GCTTTGACGGGCAGCGACGAAGTTCTGGATGCAGCGTTCCGGCGCACCGGCGTGCTGCGCGTCACCAGTATTGCCGATGTGTTCTATATGTCTGAGGTGCTGGCGCGCCAACCCCTGCCGCAGGGACCCAAGCTTGCGATCGTAACGAATGCAGGCGGACCGGGCGTGCTGGCGACAGACGCGCTGGTGTCCGGTGATGGGGAACTGGCGGATCTCTCACCGGAAACGATGAAGGCCTTCGACGATTTTCTGCCGCCGCACTGGAGCCATAACAATCCGGTAGACATTCTCGGTGACGCTGAGCCGCAGCGTTATGCGAAGTCGCTGGAGATTGCCGCAAAAGATCCGCATATCGACGGGATGATGGTCATCCTGACGCCGCAGGGCATGACGAATCCCACGCGCATTGCCGAAGAGCTGAAGCCCTATGCGCATTCGCTCGGCAAACCGGTGCTGGCGAGTTGGATGGGTGGAACAGAAGTTGCGACCGGCGAAGAAATTCTGAACGAAGCTGGTATTCCGACGTTTGCATTCCCCGACACGGCCGCGCGCATGTTCAACTACATGTGGAAGTACAGCTACAACCTTCGCGGGCTGTATGAGACACCGACGCTGCGAACGGATGGTTCGGGCGCTCCGGATGGTAAAGCTGCGAAAGAGCTGATCGATCGAGTGCGCCAGTCGGGACGAACGATTTTGACCGAGTTCGAATCCAAGCAGCTGTTGGCCGCGTATGGCATTCCGACGGTGCCGACGTTCGTTGCAAAGGACGAGAAGGAAGCCGTTGCGACTGCGGAGAATATCGGGTTCCCGGTGGTGCTGAAGCTCTATTCGGAGACGATCACACATAAAACCGATGTAGGTGGCGTGGTATTGAATCTGCGTGATGCGGATGCGGTCCGCAAAGCGTTCGCCGGGATCCGCGATTCGGTTGCGGCGAAGGTTGGCGCCGAGCACTTCCAGGGTGTCACGGTGCAGCCAATGGCGAAGCTCGACGGATACGAGATCATTATCGGAAGCAGCATCGACTCGCAATTCGGGCCGGTGCTTCTGTTCGGCACTGGCGGTCAGCTGGTGGAAGTCTTCAAAGATCGCGCGCTGGCACTGCCTCCTCTGAACACGACGCTCGCACGCCGCATGATGGAGCAAACAAAAATCTACACGGCGCTGAAAGGCGTGCGTGGACGCAAGCCCGTGGACATGGCCGCGCTTGAGGATTTGCTGGTGCGCTTCAGCCAATTGGTGGTGGAGCACCCGTGGATCAAAGAGATCGACATCAATCCGCTGCTGGCGTCGTCCGACCGGTTGCTCGCGCTGGATGCTCGCGTAGTGGTATACGGTCTGGACAAGAAGGAAGAGGATCTGCCGAAGGCGGCGATTCGTCCCTACCCGGTGCAATACGTGCAGAGTTGGAAGATGAAAGACGGCACGCCGATCACCGTCCGTCCGATTCGACCGGAAGACGAGCCGTCACTAATTAAGTTCCACGAGAAGCTGTCGGAACGCACCGTGCTGATGCGGTACTTCACGCCAATGGGACTCGGGCAGCGGACCGCGCACGAGCGTCTTACGCGAATCTGCTTCGTCAATTACGATCGCGACATGGCTCTGGTTGCCGAGCGGAAGACGGGTGGAACGTCTGAAGTGCTGGCGGTCAGTCGGTTGACTCGTTTGCACGGCACGGACATGGCGGAAGCGACTGTCGTTGTCCTGGACGAAGCCCAGCACATGGGTCTGGGAACGGAGCTGATGAAGCGCACGATTGAGGTAGCTCGCACTGAGAAACTGAAGCAGGTGGTTGCTACCATGCTTGGGGAAAATGAAGACATGCAGGCGGTGTGCGCGAAGCTCGGCTTCAAGATGACACGGGTCGAAGGCCGCGATCTTGTCCGGGCCGAACTGACACTTTAACCGCGATAAGCAGACAGGAAGCCCAGCCCTCGCGCGTTGGGCTTTTTCGTCTTCGTAATCACTGCGAGTTTTCACCCACCAGGAATCCATTTCCGAACCAAGCAAAAACTACTTGCATCCCGCCTGTGACTAAAACGATTAACTTCATTTACTATCAGTGACTTGGTCTGGTAGCGCGATTGCAATGTAGATAGCGGCTGAGGGGACGCAATGGCATTTGCCGGAGTATCGGCAGCGCAAGCTGTAAGTCGAAGTGAACGGCGCGGAGCGCTTATGATCGGCATTCAACCCGACCAGCGGAACGCATCGCGCTTTTTCGTGACTGCGGCTACCAAGATCCGAATGGGAGACGGCTGCGATGAGCACGTTGGACTGGTCAGAGATTTAAGCGGCAACGGAATGTTCGTGTATTCGGACTTCACCCCTGAGTGCGGATCGCGCCTCGAAGTGATTCTGCGTACGTCGAAAATGCGTCCACGGCATGTAAGTATCGCGTGCCGAGGTAAAGTAGTCAGAGTAGAGCCCAATTCCAGCGGCGCAGCCGTCGGCATTGCGCTTGCGGTCGATGAATATGAGTTTTGCATTCAGAACGCTCGCCCGGAATTAGCGGCGGGCCATCCCCACGGGCAGGTCTAGCGTTACCAAAGCCGATACCCCTCCGAGGGTTCTCATCCTAGTGCTTTTCCGCTACTTTTCTCCTAAGGGAGTGTTAGTTAGAGCGTGTCGGACTGATCGGCGCGTCACTATATAACCTGAGCGCACCTGCTACTTACAGGGCGCATCTGATTGGGCGGCATTTGCTGCACGTTGGACGCCTCGTTGTGCACTCAGGCAATCTTGGGAGACCAAATGAAGAAACAACTCTGGTTGTTAGGCATACTCGCAGCTATTTTTTCTGCTGTTACGATGCAGGCGCAACAGGTGACTGCAACGTTTGGCCTGGGTACCGTGCTCGCTCCTTCTGCCGCAAGCGCCAGCGGTAATTATTCGTCGCAGTCGCTCCGGGGAGGCGCATTTCCGGCATTTAGCGGAAACTTCCTGTTCCATAAGAATTTTGGGATCATGGGCGAAGTAGCATGGCGTGCCAGCCGGAATTTTTACCAGGGCAACTATCCGTACCGGCCGATATTTTGGGATTTCAACGCTCTCTATGCGCCGAAAATCGGCGACAAGGCGCAGGCTGATCTGACGGCGGGAATCGGTGCTGAAAGCATTCGGTTCTATCAGCCGTTCACGTATTGCAACGGGTTCAGTTGCACGAATTACGTCAGCAGCAATCACTTTCTGGGCCATTTCGGTGCCGGCGTCCGCTACTACGTTCATGGCGGACTCTTCATTCGGCCCGAGGTCCATCTTTATCTGATCCGGAACAACTATGAATTCAGCTCACTCTGGGCAACGCGAGTGGGCGCTTCGGTCGGCTACACGTTCGGCGGCCGCTAGAGAAGGGTGAGTTCCGATCCGTGTCGCTCTGCGGGCACGGATCGGAAGTCTGCCTGTGATTGACGCTCCTATTGGTCTGCTCGGTTTATCTCAAGCCACCAGCGATCACCAATGTCTCTCCGGTGATCCACGACGATTCCGGAGAGGCAAGGAAAACGGCAGCGGGAGCGACGTCTTCCACCTGGCCAATTCGGCCGAGTGGGGTACGCGCTTCGATGTCCTTGCGAAAGTCGCTTTCCTGTAATCCGGCGGAGAGTACGCCCTCGGTTATCACCATGCCTGGATTGATGGAGTTGACGCGAATTTTGCGCGGGCCCAATTCTTTGGCCAGCGATTTGGTTACGGCGTCAACAGCTGCTTTGGTTGCACTGTATACCGCGCCGTACGGGACCGCCGATTTGCTAACCAGGGAACTGATGTTGATGATGCTGCCACCATCGCCATCGAAATACTTTGCCGCTTCCTTGGAAGCGAGTACGAGCCCAAGCACGTTTAGATTGAACTGCTTGTGGAAATGTTCCTCATCTATTTGCTCAAGCGGACGGAACTCATAAATGCCGGCATTGTTTACCAGAATGTCGATTCGGCCGTATGCCTTCTTGGCCTCCGTAAACAGCCGGGTAATGTCCTGTGCATTAGCAAGACTCGCTTGTACGGCTACAGCCTTTCCGCCATCGCGGGTGATCTCGGCTACCACGCTTTCTGCGTCATTCTTGCCAGAAACATAGTTAACCACGACCGATGCACCTTCCGCTGCCAGATGCTTGGCAATGGAGGCTCCAATCCCTTTTGACCCACCAGTAACGATTGCGACTTTTCCTGTGAGCTTATGCGCCATAATAATTGATGTCCTCTCCGAGTATGTTTCTGTACTGACCGGTAAAGATGTGACAGGCGTGGTTCAGGATTCACGAATAATGTACTGAGTGGTACAAAATGGCTAAGATTAGATCAGGGTGAAACGAAACAATAGCTATCGCCAGAAAGGACGACCGCGGTCGTTTGACGTCAATTCTGCGCTCGAGATGGCGTTAAAGGTGTTTCGCGAAAAAGGGTACGAGGGCGCGTCGCTGTCTGATCTGACGGAAGCGATGGGCATCAATCGACCGAGTCTGTATGCGGCGTTCGGAGACAAGCGGTCTCTGTTTCATAAAGCTTTGGAACGCTATTCGGAAGGGCCGGCGCTTTTTATGCGCGAAGCTCTGAACGAGAAAACGGCAAGGGGCGTGGCTGAACATCTTTTGCACGGGGCGGTTGAGCTGAACACTACTCCGGGCAATCCGCCAGGATGCCTGATGGTGCAAGGTGCGCTGGCGTGTGGAACAGAAGCCGAATGCGTGCGGCAGGAGTTGATCTCCCGTCGGGATTCTGCAGAGAAACTCCTGATCCAAAGACTCAAGCGGGCGAAAGCGGAGGGCGACCTTCCGCATGATGTGAATCCAACAGACTTGGCGCGATTCCTTACTTCGGTGATGTATGGCATGTCAGTGCAGGCGGCAAGTGGCGCTTCGAGAGCCGAGCTAAAGCGCATTGCTAAGACGGCGCTGAAAACGTGGCCCCAATGATGTAGTTAGTCCCCACCCACGACCAAAAGAAGGTCGAGGGTGGGGCACCCACCAGATGATTCGAACTGAGGGTCAGGCCGCGGCTTCGTTGCTGCGCTGCAGGAACGAGAGCAATTCCTCATTGATCTGATCTTTCAGCGTCGTGCACATTCCGTGCGGAGCGCCTGGGATCACCTTCAGGATTGCACCTTTGACTATCTTGGCTGACTGAAGAGCTGCGGCTCCAATGGGCACAATCTGATCGTCATCGCCGTGAAGGATAAGCGTTGGCACGTCGAATTTCTTCAGGTCTTCGGTTAGATCGGTCTCGGAGAATGCCTTGATACAGAAGTATGAGGCAGGGAACCCCGCCATCATTCCTTGCAGCCAGAATGACTCGCGCACTCCTTCCGAGATTTTTGCGCCCGGACGATTGTAGCCATAGAACGGCAAGCTGAGATCGTTCCAGAATTGCGAGCGGTCGGCGACAACGGCAGCGCGTAGTTTGTCGAAGACTTCGATTGGGGCGCCGGCCGGATTGGCTGGCGTTTTGACCATGAGAGGCGGTACAGCAGAGATCAGCACGGCCTTTGCTACACGTTCGGTGCCGTGGCGGCCAATGTAGCGGGCGACTTCGCCACCTCCGGTCGAATGTCCCACGTGGATCGCATTCTTGAGATCAAGCTTTTGAACGAGCTCGGCGAGATCGTCCGCATACGTATCCATGTCATTGCCGTTCCAGGGTTGGCTGGAACGTCCATGGCCGCGGCGGTCGTGTGCGATGCAACGGTACCCGTGGGAAGCCAGGAAGAACATCTGATCTTCGAAGGCATCCGAACTGAGCGGCCAGCCATGGCTGAAAACTACGGGTTGTCCAGTGCCCCAGTCTTTGTAGTAGATCTGGGTACCGTCTTTAGTGGTGATGGTGCTCATGTATTTCCTCCTTGCGAATTACCTGTTGGGAAGCTTTGTCGGTGGGGCGCGGTGGCGACCGCCGCGCAGGGAAGCAAGAAAGCGTTGCTCAACTTGCAGCAGCAAGCAATAACGCTTCGACTTTAGAATCGAGATCTTTTGCGACCTTCGAAGCGTCGCGGTTTCCATATGGTGCGAGCAAGCTTTCCATTCTGTCGTAAGAGAGGTGAACTCCGTCAGCACGTTCATCGATGAGAATCGTTACCGGCGCATAGGAACCGGCATCGGGAACGTGCTCCGCCATTTTCTTCATGGTCACCGGATTACCTGCGACGAGGCGTAGAATTCGCGGCGTGCTCGATCCGTGATCCTTCCTGAGCACTTCGCCAAGATCAAATCGAGCGAACTCCATCAAGTCCGATGGTCCCACAGCGTCGCGCACCGTGTTCTCTAATTCCGCGAAACTGACGGCTGCGGAGATGTTTTTGAGAAATGCGTGCATCTCGGGATGACCAATGCCTGCATCGATCGCGCGGACTACTTCTTCGAATGACTTGGAAGAGGTGACGGTGAACCTCTCCACAGTGACTTGCCTTATCGTCATCGCGTGAGCTCCCTAAAAACCTACAGACCGAGATCGCTTAGCCCTGGATGGTCGTCCGGACGGCGGCCAAGCGGCCAGTGGTACTTCCGTTCTGACTCTTTAATTGGCAGATCGTTGATACATGCAAGTCTCACGCGCATGAGCCCATCGCCGTCGAAATCCCAATTTTCATTGCCATAGGAGCGATACCAATTGCCGGAATCGTCGTGACATTCGTATGCGAAGCGCACCGCTATGCGGTTCTCGGTGAACGCCCACAGCTCCTTGATCAGTCGATAGTCGAGCTCTCGAGTCCACTTGCGTCGAAGAAACGCGACAATGGCCTCGCGGCCATTTACGAACTCTGCGCGATTTCTCCAGCGAGAATCGGGAGTGTACGCAAGAGAGACTTTCTCGGGATCACGCGAGTTCCAGGCATCCTCGGCGAGACGGACCTTCTGAATTGCGGTTTCGCGTGTGAACGGCGGTAATGGCGGACGTGCACTCATGAGCTTTACCGGGAGCAGCACAGGGCGAAACCTGTGCATGGCAATAGATGTGGATAGGGCGGAAAAAGCGTCGCTAATTTCGAGCGAAGTGTGGGGCCCTATTTAGCGGGTGGCCAGAGCTCCGACCATTGCTTCGAAAATCTTGAAGCCGTCGGTGGCGCCCATTTCGTGTTCACTGGAGCGCTCGGGATGCGGCATCATGCCGAGCACATTGCGCCCTTCATTGCAGATGCCGGCGATGTTATCAACGGAGCCGTTGGGATTGGCTGCGGGCGTAACTTCGCCTTCAGGCGTGCTGTAGCGGAAGACCACGCGGTTTTGATTCTTCAGTTCGGCGAGCGTCGATTCGTCACAGAAGTAGTTGCCTTCCATGTGGCCAATGGGAATCAGGAGCACTTCACCTTTTTCACAGCTATTCGTGAAAGGCGTGTCGTTACTTTCGACGCGAACGTGAACGGGGCGGCAGATGTACTTTAATCCGGCGTTGCGGAGGAGGGCTCCGGGCAGGAGTCCGCATTCGCAGAGAATCTGAAATCCGTTGCAGATACCCAGCACGAGGCCACCGTTCGCAGCAAACTTTTTCACCGACTCCATCACAGGAGAGAAACGCGCGATCGCACCGGTGCGGAGGTAGTCCCCGTAGGAAAAACCGCCCGGCACAATGATAACGTCGCTGTTTTCGAGGTCGTGGGACTCATGCCAAAGATAGCTGACGGGCTGCTTCGCAACTGACTGCAGGACCCAAAAGGGATCCTGATCGCAGTTGGACCCGGGGAACATGATGACGCCGAATTTCATAGTTCAAGTCTAGCATGTGAAAAAAGCCTGGCACCCAGAAACGGGTACCAGGCGCCGTAGGCGTTACGGGAGGGAACCTTGAGGAGGCGGGGGCGGGCCGTCAGCGCCGCCGGGACCACCAGGGCCAACGGGACCCTGGGCATCGGGACCGCCGGGTTCGTGTCCAAATCTTCTCATCATGCCCGGACCTGGTGCAGGCATCAGCGTACGCAGCTGCTTCCACTGGTCAGGAGTGAGAATTTTTCTGAAGTCCAACGTCATCTGAGTGAATTCGCGGTCGAGCTGGTTGCGGGCGGCCGACCGCTGATCCACCTGAGCCATGATCGCAGCGTCATTCGGCGTGGGCGCGTCCAGCAGTTGCTGCATGGTCAAATCCTGCTTTTCGATATTGGCGCGCAGATCCGCGAGTTTCAGACGATGCTGATAAAAGGTGTTCTCCAGTTGCTGCACCTGCTGATCGGTGAGTTGCAGCTTGCTGGCAATTTGAGAATTCTTCCACCAGGCTCCCATGGGATGGTGGTGCATCATGCCGTCCGGTCTTCCGCCGGATGCTCCTGCGTTGGATGCTGGTGGCGCTTGCGCAACCAAGGTTGCGCTTACAGCTACCAGAAACAACCAACACAAGAATCGAGTCCTCATTGCAATTTCTCCTTAGTTGATGACTGAGAATGATTACTTGTGTTTTGCGTCATCGCTTCCACCAAAGCCCCGCTAGGTTCAAGCGGTGGCGC
>CAZBCQ010000184.1:0-1279 GCA_964490255.1 uncultured Terriglobales bacterium
GGCAAAGCATATACCGATTTCTCATGGTATGTAAAGCATCGAATACGAGATCAGAGCGCATGGTCTTCAAAGTGTCTCCTTTAATTACTGGTCATCAGGCAAAGTGGGTCTTACAGAATAGAACCCAAACCCACGACAAAAGACGCGGTACGCCTCAAAACGACCGCCTCACGCCTTGCATTGAAGATTGGAATTTTCCAGGAAATGCAGGTCGATCGACAAAATATAGATGCCCGGGGCCGAGCTGAAGTTGCTAAATTTCAATTTTGTATCATACCCGGTAAGTCTTTCGATTGCAATGAAATGGTCGAATTCTCTCCATCTCCGGGCTCGCCTCCCGAAACGGTAGTTTGCCCTACAAATGATGCGACTAAGATGCCAATTTGCCATCAATTACAGGATAGACTCCGAATTTGAGCGGGCGTTATCGTCTGGGGCAGGAGATGTCTATGGCAACAGTACCCAAGGTCAACCAACCAGGTCAACTTCCGACCGAATTAGAGTCGCCGTCGAGCCTGCGTCGAGTGGTTCGGACGCAACTCCTTCGCCGCCGCGAACAGCTGCAACAGGCGCGCACGGATCTGCAAAATCCGCAATTGGTCAACCTGCTGAAGGAAGTGGATTCAGCCCTACGGCGGATCGAAGAGGGTACATTCGGAGTCTGTGAGCACTGCCACGATGCGGTTGAAGACCAGGAATTGATTACCAATCCGCTGGTGCGTTTCTGCCTCGACTGCCTGCCTCCGGAACAGCAGCGCTTGCTGGAGCGCGATCTGGAACTGGCTGCGCAAATCCAAACGCGTCTGCTTCCGAAAAGAGACATGCGCGTGGATGGATGGAACGTGGCGTACCATTATCAGCCCTTCGGGATTGTCAGTGGCGATTACTGCGACCTGATCCCAGGTCCCGAAGAGACCCTCTACTTCCTGCTGGGCGATGTTTCCGGTAAGGGAGTGGCTTCGTCCATGCTGATGGCGAACCTGAGCGCGACCTTCCGGACTCTGGTTCCGCTAGGAATGCCACTGTCACAAATGGTGGAACGCGCCAACCGCGTCTTTACCGAAAGCACGTTGCCGATGCAGTTCGCGACTCTTATCTCCGGCAAAGTCACGCCGGACGGCGGGATCGAACTGGTGAACGCCGGCCACAACCCGGCACTGATCTTCAAAGGAGAATCCGTGCAGGTTGTCGAGTCTTCAGCAATGCCGGTGGGAATGTTCGCTGACCAGCAATTCGAGTCGACGAAACTCCGCCTCGCGAAGGGAGATGCCGTTCTTCT
>CAZBCQ010000184.1:1379-8428 GCA_964490255.1 uncultured Terriglobales bacterium
ACCAGCAATTCGAGTCGACGAAACTCCGCCTCGCGAAGGGAGATGCCGTTCTTCTGTACACTGACGGGGTCTCGGAGGCGGTCAATTCGGACAATGAGGAATATGGGCTGGAACGACTCGCCGAGCTGATCCTGAAGTGCCGTGAAACGGCGTCGTCGGAACTTCTATCCCGGTGCATCGAAGATCTGGCCGCTTTTCGAAACGGCGCCCCGGCGTTTGACGATGAAACGCTGATGGTGATTCAGCGAATAGTGTGAGAGATATCCGGCACGGCAGCGCTGTGCCGGATGTCCGTTCAAGCCACCCTGCGCCTGCCTATGATCAATCGATAGATGGCGAGCAGAATGATGGCGCCGATCAGTGACATGATGAATCCGGCGCCCTGCCCTTGCTGGTAGAGGCCGACCGCACGACCAATCCAACCGCCCAGAAAAGCTCCGGCAATGCCTAATAGGATGGTGACGATAATCCCTCCGGGATCTTTCCCCGGCATGATCAATTTGGCGAGTGCTCCCACGACAAGGCCGATGATCAGGACCCACAGAAGATGGAACATGCGTCCCTCCAGCAGTTTCAGACTTATTGGGCCGAATGGTCTAGTCTGATGCAAGGCGAGTATTAGTTCGCTGCATTAGGCATGGAGATTCCTGAGTGATGCTGAACAGCAGGTCGTAGGCTTCATTGCGGAGTGGTCAATGAGCTCCGGCTACTAGCTACGCCAGTGCAGTCAATCGCCGGTCACGGAGACGACGAAGAGCTACGCCCAATAGGTACGATCAAGCGTGCGGTACTGGATGGCTTCGGCAATATGCTTCGCTTCGATGTGCGGAGCCGACTCGAGATCAGCGATGGTGCGTGACACCTTCAGGATGCGGTCGTGTGCGCGAGCACTCAAGCCTTGCTGCGTAATCGCCCGCTCCAGCAGGCGCTCGCAGTCGGTAGACAAGTCGCAGTAGGCGCGAATCTGGCGTGAACTCATCTGCGCATTGCTGTAGATCCGTTCCTTCGCCTGCGCAAAGCGGTTGAGCTGAATTTCGCGTGCGTGGACGACCCGATCGCGGATTTGCTCCGACCCCTCTGGCGAGGCGTTACCACGCAGTTCTTTGTAGTTCACGGCGGGCACGTCAATATGGATATCAATGCGGTCGAGTAGCGGCCCGGAAATCTTTGCCATGTAGCGTTGAATCATTGCCGGCGTGCAGTGACACTCGCGTGAGCGATCGTTGGAATATCCGCAAGGGCAAGGATTCATCGCTGCAGCTAACATAAAGCGCGCTGGGAACGTCAGCGACATCGCCGCGCGCGCTATGCACACGGTACCGTCTTCTAGTGGCTGACGCATCACTTCCAATACATTGCGCGGGAACTCCGGCAATTCGTCCAGGAAAAGAACTCCATTGTGCGCGAGCGACACTTCTCCAGGGCGCGGAACAGCGCCGCCGCCAATCAATCCGGCGTCGGAGATGGTGTGATGTGGCGCGCGATAAGGACGCACACCCACCAGCCCAGTGCCGGAATCGAGAATGCCGGCCACGCTATGGATCTTCGTTGTCTCCAGCGCCTCTTCGAACGTCAGCGGTGGGAGGATGGTCGGGATGCGTTTAGCAAGCATCGTCTTGCCCGATCCCGGTGGTCCGATCATCAGAATGTTATGTCCGCCCGCGCAGGCGACTTCGAGCGCTCGCTTCGCCGTCAACTGTCCGCGCACGTCTTTGAAGTCCACTGAGAACTGCTGGGCCTGGTTCAACAGCGCAACGCTATCGACCTTCACCGGCTGAAGACCATTTCCGGCATTCAGAAAATGCACCACGTCCATCAGGGACTTGACCGGGTACACGGTGATCCCTGTGACGACTGCGGCCTCATTCGCGTTCGCTTCCGGAACCAGGAGGTTCTTGATTTTGTTCGCTCGCGTGGCTACGGCGATGGGAAGCACTCCACGCACGGGACGAATGCCGCCGTCGAGCGAGAGCTCACCCACCAGCACGTGATCGTCGACCGACTTCACCGTGAGCCCACCATAGGCTCCCAGGATGCCGAGCGCCATCGGCAGATCGAATCCCGAGCCTTCTTTCTTGATGTCAGCCGGTGCGAGATTGATTGTGATGTGAGTCGGCGGAATATCGTATCCGCAATTCTTAAGCGCCGCCTTCACGCGATCGCGACTCTCCCGAACAGCGGTGTCGGGGAGGCCCACAGTCGTAAACCGCTCCTCGTTGGTCTTGATTCCGGAAATATCCACTTCGACATCGACCACATTGGCATCGATCCCATAAACGGCAGCGCTGCGGGTTTTATAGAGCATCCGGCGAAATCCCTGATCCACAAGGGTAAAAGCTCGTGAGTATAACTGGGACGAGGAGCCAATTTCAGTGATGTCCTGACGATGCCTTGTGACATGTACCCCGGTAAGCTGTCGTCGGGTTCCTTGCACTTGATTCCAGCAGGGCCGGAACATACTATGCGCAGCATCACGACTCGCTGGTTCCCCGCGAGATTGGCCGATGGACCCGAGCAATCTGCCCGACCCAAGCCGCCGTCTGGAACAACTGGAGCGCGAAGACCGAAAGCTCTGGCGATACGTGCTGCTATTTCTGGCTCTCCTTGCCACTGCTGTGGGCGCGTTTGTCTGGGAGCGATTCGATTCCGTTTCTTCTTTGTTGAAGCTGGTCCCCGTAGTTATCGTGCTCCTGGTATTTGCTTTCGCCGCCTTTGCCGCGACCAAGCGCAACCAGATCGCGAAGCTGCAAGGCGAAGTTCGCGGCATGCAACAGGCAGCGTCAGCCCCTGCTACCGAGTATCAGCTCGACCAACTGGCCCAGGTAATTCAGAAGTCGCAGCGGGGCTTCCGCGATCTCATCGACAGCATTGAAGACGTCGCGCTGGGCATCAACCTGGATGGCACCATACGCGCTGCCAACCGTGCGTGCGCAAACCTGCTACAGCTGTCCTTCCCAGAGTTTGTCGGACATCGCCTCGACGAATTTCTCGACAGACCCGAACCGAAACAGGCACCACAAATCGTTCCTCGAATCCTGGAGCGCCAGCATTGGGAAGGCGTGGTTGAGGTGCGCCTCAAAGAACAAAAGGAACTTCATTACTTTGACTGCTCCGTTCACACGATTGTTAAAGATGGAAAGGTCGAAGGATTAAGTCTTCTGGGCCGCGATGTGACCAGCCAGCGGGAGCGTGAGTCGCGCTTCACGGAGTTATTCGAAAGCTTGCATGAAGCCGTCTACTTTACAACGCCGGACGGACGCGTTCTGGATGCCAATCAGGCAATGGTCAGTATGCTCGGATATGAAAACAAGGCGGCATTGCTGGCATCGAATGCTGCTGATCACTACCTGAATCCGCAGGACCGGCAACAATTCGTACTCGACCTTGAACGTTCGGGCACGCTGCGCGATCACGAGATTCTCTTGCGCAAGCGCGACGGAATTCCAGTCATATGCCTCGAATCGTCACGCGTAGTTTCGGATGAACAGGGCAATATCATCCGTTTTCAGGGCACGCTGGTGGATATCACGGCACGGCGCCAGATCGAGAACCGTCTGCAGCAGCAAGAGGAGTTCAATCGCCGCCTGATTGAATGCTTCCCTGACGCCATCCTCGCGCTGGATCATGAATACCGGTGCACGTTTGCCAGCCCGCGAGTTCGCGAAATGCTGGGCTTTGCGCCCGAAGAACTGGTGGGCAAAGTCTTCAACGTAAACGCGCATAGCGAAGCGCTCGTGAAGCTGCTCCGAGATGCACTCTCAGGAAGCCGGGTGGCTGGTACTACAGAGTTCGAGATGCAGCGGCGGGACGGGGAGTGGCGGTGGCTGCGCTGCAGCGCCAGCCAACTCTTGAATTCCGAGAATGAACTGGTTGGCGTGGTCGCTTCTTTGCGCGACGTCACCGACGCTCAGCAAATGGAGCAGCAGCTACTGCATTCAGAGCGGCTCGCTGCCATGGGGCAAATGGTGGACGGATTCGCGCACGAGCTAAACAATCCGCTGACGGCGATTATGGGTGGCGTAGAACTTCTCGACGCCAAGAGACTCGACGAAGCCTCCGCACGGCATCTGCAACTTCTGAAACAGCAGGTTCGCCGCGCCGCAGAGATCGTGCAGAACCTGCTGTTCTTCTCACGACCTCCTGCGCCGGGCAAAACGCGGGTGAATATCAACGAGCTGATCCAGCGCACGCTCATGCTTCATCAGTACTCGCTGCGGCTGAACAACGTCTCGGTAGACTTCATCCCCGACAGCGCTGCGCCAACTTTCGAAGCGGACGCCAACCAGCTCATGCAGGTGTTCCTGAACCTGATTGTGAATGCGGAGCAGGCGATTCGTGAGGTGCGCGACCGCGGCACCATTCGTATCCGGGTCGGCCACAGCGCTGCCGACGTTTGCATAACGTTCCAGGATGACGGGCCTGGGATTAGTTCCGAGTCGGTGCCGAAGATCTTCGATCCGTTCTACAGCACCAAGCGGCCGGGACGCGGCGTAGGAATGGGGCTCAGCGTAGCCATGGCCATCGTGAAAAGTTCTGAAGGAAAGATCGAGTTCGCGCCGGCCCCGGGCGGAGGCGCAGCATTCACTATCACCCTTCCCTTAAGCCGCTCCGCTACCGTTCATTCCGCGAACTAAGCGGCTTCTTCTTCATCCGCGTGGTATGGGTCGCTTGAGGGTTCGACATTGGCGGGAATGCAGGGCTGATCTTCCGATGGATTGATCAACCCGCAGCGGCTGCAGACGAACACTCCGTCCGGATCTCCCAATGACGCTTGATGTCTGAGCAGTTCCACGGCAACCTCCTCGCAATGAGATGCCAACCGGAGGACCTTGGGAGCTAGGCTCATCTTTCAATCGCCATCGCGACAGCATTCCCGCCGCCGAGACAAAGGGCCGCAATGCCTTTGTGCACGTCGCGCCGGATCATCTCGTAAAGCAGCGTCACCAGCACACGCGCACCGCTGGCGCCGATCGGATGGCCCAGCGCCACCGCCCCGCCATTCACGTTCACCTTCTCGGGATCGAGTCCGAGTTCACGCGAGACAGCTATTGCCTGCACGGAGAAAGCTTCGTTTAGCTCGTAGAGATCGACTTCTTCGTTCTTCCAACCGGTCTTCCGCCAGATCTGGCGGACGGCATCGACGGGCGCCATCATCACCCACTTCGGTTCGACGCCGCTGGTCGCCTGGGCGACAATCCGCGCCATTGGCTTTGCGCCGAGTTCCTGCGCCTTGCGAAAGCTTGTGACGACCACCGCGGCAGCGCCATCGTTCACTCCGGGTGCGTTGCCAGCGGTCACCGTCCCATCTTTTTTGAATGCCGGCTTCAGCATGCGAAGTGCCTCGATCGTTGTGTCTTCGCGCGGTGATTCGTCCTTCTCGAACAAAATGGTTTCGCCCTTCTTCTTCCCTGGAACCTCGACGGGAACAATCTGCGCTTTGAAATGACACTCCCTGATGGCCGCCACCGCCTTGCGGTGCGAGTTCAGCGCATATTCATCCTGATCCTCGCGCGTGATGTGGTATTTCTCCGCCACATTCTCGCCGGTTGTGCCCATGTGGTAGTCGTTGTAGATATCCCAAAGCCCGTCGTGAACCACCGAATCCACGATCTGCGCGTTGCCTAGCCGGTATCCCTTGCGGGCCTGTGGAAGCAAGTAAGGGGCGTTCGTCATCGACTCCATCCCGCCCGCCACGACGACTTCGCTGTTCTGCGTTTGAATCGCCTGCGCGCCAAGCGCAACCGCCTTCAGCCCTGATCCGCAAACCTTGTTGATGGTCATGGCGCCGACCTGCGGAGGAAGTCCACCGAAGATCGCTGCCTGGCGCGCCGGATTTTGCCCAAGGCCCGCAGAGACCACGTTGCCCATGATGCACTCGTTCACCTGGTTCAGGTCTTCGATTCCGGCGCGCTTGACCGCCTCGCGCACCACAATGGCGCCCAGCTTAGGAGCGCTTAGATCAGAGAGAGAACCCTGGAATTTGCCGATAGGAGTTCGTACTCCGGAAATGATCACTACGTCATCAGGGTTGTACATTTTGAAACACCTCACACGATTAGAAGACCCGACATTATAAGATGGCGGGCAAGGGCGCACGATGGAGCGCTCCCCACAGTAGGTTGGATGTGCTCCGAAGACATCGGATGCTTTCGGAGTGCCCGGAGGGTGTTTGGATACGACTACTCCTGTTCCACAAGCTGAACCGCGAGAGCGCGAACTGATTGCGCCTCTCTGGCACACACTGGCGCTGATCGTGTTTCTCCTGGTGTTCTCTCTGGGAGGCGCGAAGGGCCAGCACACAGCAGCGAAACATGCAGGCTTGGTGTACTTCTACCTCGTCACCATGGCTTTTGAATGGATCGTGGTCGCCTATATTGCCTGGGGACTGCGTCGCCGGCGCAAACTGCGTCTCAGCGAACTGATCGGCGGCCGCTGGAGCACACCGGAAGCAGCTCTTCTCGATGTCGCCACCGCCGTGGGCTTCTGGATTGTCTCTGCGGGAGTGCTCGTGGGCCTCGCATCCCTCATGGGCTTGGCAAATGCCGCGAAGACCAGCGAGATGAAGAAGCAGATCGATTTCCTGATCCCTCACAGCACGCTCGAAACCATTGTCTGGCTGATCGTCGCTGCTACTGCGGGTTTCTGTGAGGAAGTGATCTACCGCGGATACCTGCAACGGCAGATCAGTGCGCTCGCGGGAAGCGTCTGGCTGGGCATTCTGGTGCAAGGCGTCATCTTTGGAGCGTCACACGGGTATGAAGGACCGCAGCGCATGGTGCTCATCGCTGTCTACGGATGCATGTTCGGACTTCTTGCGCACTGGAGGAAGAGTCTGCGTCCCGGAATGATGGCGCACTTCATGCAAGACAGCATCGCGGGCATCGGTGCGCGTTTCATCCACTGACCATGCGGGCACGCGCATCTGTGCGAACATGCATTCCGACGAGAGCGTTGCGAAACGGGATCGTGGATGGTGACGTTGGTACCCACGGATGGGCATGAACCTCTTGATGACTTCCGATTTTTCTCTTGACTTCGTTTTTGAATGA
>CAZBCQ010000185.1:0-7152 GCA_964490255.1 uncultured Terriglobales bacterium
AATTTTTTGCTGCAGCTCTTTCAGCATCCAAATGAGAAAATAAGAATCTTGACCTAGTGGCGTCGTAAAAATCTGTCGCTGTCTCAGCACTCACAAAATTTCTAATTCAAGATCGGCGAGGTTGAATGATGGTCACAACAGCAACCAGCGTTAATCTGCTCAAGCTCCTCCAAGACAAAGCCACACGTTTACGAATTGACTCCATCCGTGCCACAACCGCAGCAGGCAGCGGACATCCCACCAGTTGTGCTTCCGCCGCTGACATTGTGTCTACCCTCTTCTTTTCGGTCATGCGGTACGACCCCAAGCAGCCGCACAATCCTGCCAATGACGTCTTCGTGCTTTCCAAGGGGCACGCTGCTCCGGTGTTGTATTCAGCATGGTCCGAAGCTGGGCTGTTTCCCCGAGAGCACCTGCTGACCTTGCGCCAGACGAACTCCGATCTGGAAGGCCATCCCACGCCTAAGCTTCCTTACGTTGATGTCGCTACTGGGTCGCTCGGTCAGGGGCTTCCGGTCGGACTTGGAATCGCTTTGAATGCCAAGTTGGAGAAGAGCGATCAGCGCGTGTACGTTCTGATGGGCGACGGCGAATCCGCCGAAGGGTCGGTGTGGGAATCGGCCGAGATTGGCGCGAACGATGCGCTCGACAATCTATGCGCCATCATCGACGTGAACCGCCTCGGTCAGAGCGGTCCCACGATGCTGCAACACCGTATGGACATTTACAAAGCACGATGGGAGGCGTTCGGCTGGCACGCGATCGTTGTCGACGGACACGATATCCCGGCACTGCTCAAAGCTTTCGATGGAGCTGAAGACACAAAGGGAAAACCAACCATCATCCTGGCCCGCACTCTCAAAGGGAAAGGGATTCCGGGTATTGAAGATAAAGAGGGTTGGCATGGCAAGCCGCTTCCCAAGGACGAGGCCGATCGAGCCGTTGCAGTCCTTGAGAAATCGCTGACTGGCGAAGCCGACAGCTGGAGGCCCAAGTTACCCGATGGACGAGCCGCCGCCGCGGTAGCTCAGCCAACTGGCGCAGCGCCGAAGTCGCCGTACACGATTGGCGGCAAAGAAGTGGCGACGCGAAAGGCTTTTGGGGACGCGCTCCACGAACTCGGCAAGGTGAATTCGCGTGTGGTTGCACTCGATGCCGACGTGAAGAACTCCACCTTTACTGAAGAGTTCATGACGACTGCTCCGCAACGCTTCTTCGAAGGCTACATCGCCGAGCAAAACATGGTCGGCATGAGCATGGGTCTCGCCGCGCGTGGCAAGATTCCCTTTTCCAGCACCTTCGCCTGTTTCTTCACCCGTGCTTTCGATTTCATCCGTATGGCTGCCATCAGCCAGTTGAACGTGAAGTTTGCCGGAACGCACGTGGGCGTTTCCATCGGCGAAGATGGACCGTCACAAATGGGCTTAGAAGACCTCGCGATGTTTGGGGCTGAGCCGAACTACACGGTGCTTTATCCCAGTGACGCAACCAGTGCCTGGGCCGCAACCATGCTCGCTGCAGAGCTTGTCGGACCCACTTACATTCGTCTTGGTCGTCCGAACAACCCGATTGTGTACGGCCCGGAGGAAAAATTCGAGATCGGCAAATCCAAGGTGCTTCGCCAGGGAAACAACGACCGAATCCTGGTTGTAGGCGCCGGTATCACTCTCTTTGAAGCATTGAAGGCCTATGACGAGTTGAAGAAAGGCGGAATCGACATACGTGTGGTCGACCTGTTCAGCGTACAACCAATCGATCGCGAAACGCTGCTCGCTTCCGCTCGCGCTGCCGGCAATCAGGTCATCACCGTCGAAGACCACTATTCGCACGGCGGACTGGGAGATGCGGTGGCGTCAGCCCTGAGCCCCGCCAAAATTCCGGTCTACAAAATCGCCGTCACGGAAATTCCTCACAGCGGAAAGCCGCAGGAACTCGTAGAGAAATTCGGCATCTCGTCGAAGTCGATTGTGGCGAAGGTAAAAGAATTGGTGAAGTAACCGAATCAGAAATAAGGTAATTGGCCCGGCACGTCGCCGGGCCATTTTTTGTCGATTGTTTATTAGTGAGTTGTCGTTTGGATCGACTATGCGCTCAACAGACGATCAAAAAACGATCGATACCGTTGCAACGCCACCCGCAGATCCTCGGTAGACACATTGTCTCCGCCGTCCCACTGCTTCTCCAGATTCGCGCGCTCGTTCGCAAAACCTTCAGCCAGTCGTTGCATGACCGCGGCCACGAGCTTGTCAGCTTCTTCTACGGCGCGGCGCGGTTCATCCACGAACCCCGCCTGTACGTTACTCCAGCGACCGCGGAGATCGCCGATATCAGACTGGGAAAACAACGCCGCCGGGCCGCTCAGATGGCTTCCGGTTGCAGGCGATGTACTGCTGCGGTACTCACCAGAGCTTTCACTTCTTACCAGCTTGGGTCTGTCCATTTCCTCTGTCTGTTGCTCAGTCCGACTTTGTGTATTTCGGGCCGCCATGTCCGCGGTTGTCAATTGGTCATCGGTTGTCAGTTGCTCGTCTTTCCTTAACGGCTCACCCATCACGCCACCTCCTTCGTTTCACCAATCGGTTTCGCTTGCAGCAATTCGTCAAAAAGCGAACGGTAGTAAATCACTGCGTTCCGCAGGTCTTCTGTGTTCGCTTCGCCTTTTCGGTGTCGGAGCGCGATTTCGTGTGCAGCACGGTAGTTGTCCACCACACGTGGATGATCGACGGAAATGTCTGCGGCCCGTTGATCAAAATCGCTCATTGGATATCCACGAGCCTGCATCAGTTGCGCTACCAGAAGGTCGGCGTCGTTCACGGCACGCTTCGGATCATCTACGAAACGTGTCTGGACCTCGCGCCATTCGGTAGTGAAACGCTCCCGCTCGTCCACAGCCAGTTCGCGGATTGTGAATCGCTCTACCCTTTTTTCCCGCTCCGCCAGTAGCGATTCAGCGCGTGCCGCTCCATGCTCACGCACTGTCCTTTGGTATTCCGGCCCGAAGCGGCGTTGCAGCGCCAGCGTGCGTCGCTTGCGCGCAACAACCCACGCGACCGCAAGAACTGCAATGACCATCGCTGCGATAGCAATGACAATCTTGGGATCCATCCACACCTCCCTGTCAGACAATGAAGATGCCAGCATCATTCCCGGTGTTGCGCTATGGCTTTGTGAGGGTGAAACGAACTCAAAGGATGCGAGTTGCATCACGGAGCGAATTCACGCAACTGGATGAGCGATTGAGCGCAAACGTTAATGGGACATCGGCTAGGTCGAGTGCACTACGATTTCTGACTCGCGCACGGGACGCGCTAGTGGCTTCTCAGCTAGACACGGGACGCTGTGGATAGCCGGAAGCTCATTTGGCTTTGCTGTCAGTGAAAATCGGCGCGGGTTCCAGAAGCGCCTCGATCAATTCCGTAACTCCAGCGCCGTTCTCCGCCATGGTAACCATGTCGGCGCATGCCTTCAGTTCGGGAACGGCATTGGCAACCGCAACCCGGAAGCCTGCGATCCGAAACAGGTCTTCGTCATTCTCGCCGTCTCCTACCGCGATGGTCTCTTCCGCGGAAATACTCATGCTTTCGAGGACCGCGGCCACCCCGGTGCCTTTATCTACACCCGACGGCAAAACCATGGCGGAATTTTTGTTGAGAATTACGTGATAAGGCAGCCCCAGTGCACGAATGGTTTCGTTAAGGATAGCGGCATGCCTCGAATGGATAGCCGCGATCACCTCACCGCGCGCCACCTCGCCAACCCCACGTCTTTGAATTTCGTCGAAAAAAGACTCCGGTGGAGCGGTTCCCAATACTTCCTTTACTCCCGTTGCGGGCTCAAAAAGGACTGCCCCGTTTTCAGCCACAACCCACTGAAACAACTCGATTTCCGGCAACACACGGCATATCTCCGGCAACTCGCGCCCGGTTGCCAGCACCAGTTTTGTTCCAGCATCCGAGGTCGACGTAAGTGCCTCAATTACCTGAGAACCTGCGCTTTCGCCGGTTGCCAGAGTTCCGTCGTAATCACAAACTAGAAGAGAGTACCTGTTCATCGTATGAGCTTAGTTATTAGGGTAGCAATTCTGATTCCGCTCTGAGGCAGAATTCCTCAATTTTTTTTGGCAGTGCATTCACCCCAGCTTCTACTCGGATTGCCCGCCCACTGGTCAATTTCTTCACTCAGCTCAGGCCTGATCGTACAATTATTACAGGTTGTGCCCCGCCTAAGGGGACCTTCATCTCGGAATCCATTGTAGGTGAGATGCTTAACCCGCCGCATTCTTTGGCTTTGTTCTTGCATCTCATTAAAGTGCAATTCTTTGCGCAGGAGTACCTGTGCTGCGCACCTTAATCGCACCAGACTTGAGGAAGAATGCGTTTAGCCCTTCGGATCGTTTGGATCCTGGCGGTAGGTTTAGCTCTCATCTCGGTCATCTTCACTTGGCAGCAGGTTCGGCGCGAACGCCGCAACATGCAACGAGATGTGGAGCGGCGCGCTCAATTATTGAGCGAAACCTTAGCCGCGCGCATTGAGCCCCTGATTGAAAAAGGCGCCAAGCCCAGCCAGTACCAGCGAGTCTTCGAACGCTATGGTTACAGCATGGGATTGGCTGGGCTGGCCGTCTACTCCACTGACGGCACTCTCATCGCTCAGTCCCCAGGAACGGAGTCGCACATTAGCGGCGAGCCTGGCGTAGTCATCCATGCAATTGCCGCGGATAAACCTCAGAGTGATTTCATTCGCACCAAAGACGCTTCGCTGAACATTCTCGCGGTCCCGCTGCACGATCACGACGATCAAACCAAGATCGGCGGACTCGCGCTGGTCCACGACACCAGCTACATCGAAGTCCGCATCTTTCGGCTGTATCGCGAAGCAGCCTTGCGAATGCTCTTGCAGCTGATCCTGGTTGCCGCGATCACCATCCTGATCGTTCGCCGTAGCCTGCTTCACCCCATGAGTCACACGCTGCAGTGGATACGCGCCGTACGCGCCGGACGCCTGTCACCGCCTTCTATTACGGCTGTTCAGAGCGATGACGATTTGCTCAAGTCATTCACGCAGGAAGTCACGACTCTCGCCCAAAGCCTCTCAGACGCACGCGCCTCCGCGCAGCAGGAAGCTCAGCTCCGCGACTCTGCTGATTCCGTTTGGACGAAGGAACGCCTGGCGGTTCACGTTCGCTCAAAGTTGAAGGGAAGCCAGCTGATCGTTGTTTCCAATCGCGAGCCGTACATGCACCGGCAAAAAGGCAAAGAAATCGAAACCATTGTTCCTGCCAGCGGCCTGGTCACCGCGCTTGAACCGATCCTGAACGCGTGCGACGGTACCTGGGTCGCCCACGGCAGCGGCGAGGCCGATCGCAAGATGGTCGACGACAATAACCGCCTGCGCGTGCCACCCTCTGAGCCGGCGTACACCCTGCGTCGCGTATGGCTCTCCAAACAGGAAGAAGAAGGCTATTACTACGGCTTCGCTAACGAAGGTTTATGGCCGCTCTGCCACATTGCTCACACACGGCCTACGTTCCGTGCCAGCGATTGGGATCAGTACCAGAGCGCCAATCAGAAATTTGCCGATGCTGTTCTGGAGGAGATCGAAGGCCTGACCGAGCCGATGGTGCTGGTGCAGGACTACCACTTCGCGTTGCTACCCCGCCTGATTAAGCAGGAGCGCCCCGACGCGCGGGTCGCGATCTTCTGGCACATTCCGTGGCCGAATCCGGAAGCCTTTGGCATCTGCCCCTGGCAGACGGAACTGCTTGAGGGCCTGCTCGGGGCCGACCTGATCGGTTTCCACGTGCAGTCGCATTGCCACAACTTCCTGGAGACCGTCGACCGTGCGCTCGAGTGCCGCATTGACTGGCCGTCTTCCACCGCGATGCGCGCCGGCCATATCACAGAAGTGAAACCCTTCCCAATCAGTGTGGACTTCAAAGCGCCTGGCCCGATCAGCCGTAATGAGAAAAACTATCTGGTCGGTCAGCCTCAGCTCCTGAAGGAGCTCGGCATCGAGGCCTTTTATCTCGGAGTCGGCGTCGATCGCGTCGATTACACCAAGGGACTCCCCGAGCGTTTCGCAGGAATCGAGCGCTTTCTCGAGAAATATCCATCATTCGTCGGCAAGTTCACATTCGTACAGATTGGCGCGCCCAGCCGTACCCACATCAAGCGTTATCACGACCTGATGACCGAGGTGGAAGCCGAGGCCGAGCGCATCAACTGGAAATTCAAGTCCGGAAATTGGAAGCCCATCGTATTTCTGAACCGGCATCACAGCCACGAGGAGATCGAGCGCTTCTATAAGCTGGCTGACTTCTGCCTGGTTACATCGCTGCACGATGGAATGAACCTGGTGGCCAAGGAATTCCTTGCTTCCCGTGAAGACGAAGAGGGCATGCTCATTCTTAGCCGTTTCACCGGGGCTTCGAACGAACTCCGCGACGCCATTCTCATCAATCCCTATGACGCCGACGAAATGGCAGAGGCAATCCGGGTCACTCTCGACATGCGCCCCGAAGAGCGCCACCGCCGTATGCATCGCATGCGCGAACTGGTCAAAGACCAGAATATCTATCGCTGGGCGGGCACTCTGATCAACGAACTTAGCAACGTGCAGATCGAAGTCCCTAAGATTACGGCTTCTTCGTTGCGAGCGGCCGGAAACGCGAATATCGCCTGAGTTCCGGCGTGTCGTTAACCCCGCGCCAATTCTGCTTTTCCCCGCTCCGCTTGACAACCTCGTCCCCTCGCGCCAGAATCTATTTGATGGCGAATAAAAAGCGAAAGTAGCTGGATTCACTGTCGTCCGATTCCCACTTCCTCTGCGCAGGGTCCCTATGTCTTCCGCCGCCGCTCGTGTTCTCGATTTCTCGCGTGCTCACGCCATTCTCGCCGACTCCGAACTGGGAGTTCGCCGGGCCTCGGCGCTGGAACGGCCCTCGCCAGAAATGGTCTCGACCGGAGTCCCTGCCATCGACGCGCTCACCGGAGGACTGCCACGTGGCGCGCTTACGGAGATCGTTGGCCCTGCGTCTTCTGGCCGCACCAGTCTGCTGTTGTCCACGCTGGCACAGGCCACTGCACGCCAGGAAGCCTGCACACTGGTCGATGCCAGCGATGCCTTCGATCCCGAATCCGCGGTTGCTGCGGG
>CAZBCQ010000185.1:7252-8348 GCA_964490255.1 uncultured Terriglobales bacterium
CGGAAAGAAACACGATCCCGGCGCCCACGTAGAGCAGGCCCTCAAGACTGCCGACCTTCTCCTCCAGAGTGGTGGTTTCGGAGTTGTGGTTCTCGATCTTAGCGACATTCCGCCCGCCATTGCGCGACGGGTTCCGCTCACTTCGTGGTTCCGCTTTCGACGAGCTGTAGAGAACACGCCCACAGTCCTGCTCGCCCTGGAGCAGCAACCGTATGCCAAGGCCGCCGCTTCCCTCGTGCTGGGCATGACGCGCCGAGATTGCCGTTGGCGAGCTATTGCCGATCAGACTGCGCAATCACATACGCGTCTGCTGGGCGAAATCGAAATCGGCGCTGAAGTGCTGCGCTCGCAAATTGCCATGAAGAAACGTCCAGCATCGGCGCACACGCATTACGTTCTGCCTTCGGCCTGGTCGGTCCGCAGTTAATCAGGAGCTTGCTTCCATGTTCGCCTGCCTCTTCGTTCCCGATTTTCCCGTGGAAGCATTCGTCTGCCTGGAACCTGAGCTGCGCACCCAACCCGTTGCCGTGCTGGAAGGCAAGCCACCACTCTCGCGCATCATCGCGATGAATGATCGTGCGCGTCAAGCAGTACTGGAACTCGGCATGACGCGCATGCAGGCGCAATTGCGCGCTCCCGAAGCGGTGTTGCGTATGCGTTCTCCCGAGCAGGAAGCCACCGCGCACGCTTCCCTGCTCGACTGCGGGCACGCCTTCTCACCGCGCGTCGAAGACACAGCGATCGATCACATTGTCATCGACGTCTCCGGCCTGGACCGCCTGCGGGGCAATCTTTCGCAAGTCGCGGAACAAATCCAACAGCGCACAACCAGCTTGGGATTGCATGCGAATGTTGCCATCGCCTCGAATCCCGATGCCGCTGTATACGCGGCTCACGGATTTTCTGGCACGACTATCATTCCCGCCGGTGCCGAAGCCGAGCGTCTTGGCAAGCTCCCCATCGAGAATCTCTTTCCTGCTCCCGAAACGCTGGAGACGCTTGATCGCTGGGGCGTACGAACGTTTACGCAACTCGCAGCTTTGCCCGAGGTCGCGCTCTCGCAGCGTCTTGGCCAGGAAGGATTGCAACTTCAGAA
>CAZBCQ010000186.1:0-4841 GCA_964490255.1 uncultured Terriglobales bacterium
CTGGATCGCCTTTCTGGTGACTTCGCACGCACGCTGGTGAGCAATATACTGGAGGCGTATTAAGGCCTTCGCCCAACCCGATCGTTTCGTCTCTGAAGTGAAGGAGCACAAGCTCCGCCCCGCCTACGTGTTTGTTGGCGACGAAGCTTTCTTTCGCAAGCGCTGCCGCGACGCCGTTCTCGGGCACCTGATCCCGGCGGATTTGCGGGACTTCAGCCTCTACGATTTCGATCTTGCCGATGTGCATCTGGCCGAGGTCCTGGATCGTGCACGAACGCCGTCGCTGATGGCGCCTTTCCAGGTTTTCTTCATCCGCGGCGTGAAGGAACTTTATGGGCGCGGCTCGCATGAGGCGGAGTTCACCGCCATTCGCGAGTACGTGGAGAACCCGAATCCCGACGCAATTCTCATCTTTGTCGCAGACCACATCAGCATTCCGTCTGATCCGCGGCGAATGGAGATGACGGATCGAGACCGGTATGAACGCATTCGGGACACCCTGGGCGAATTTTGCACCATCATCGAACTGGCGCGCGTGGAAGAGAGCGAAGCAGTCCGCTGGATAACCGATACCGCCGCGAGCGAAAACGTGAAGGTCGATTCGGAAGCTGCTCGCGAGATGGTCGACGCCCTTGGAGGCGACATGATGCTGGTTGCCGCCGAATTGGAGAAGTTGATCCTCTATGTTGGTGACAAGAAGAAGATCACGCTCGGCGACGTCGAGACGATGGTACTCGCCGCGAAGCAGCGGACTCTCTACGAATTGACCGACGCAATTTCTGCAAAGGATCGCGAGCGAGCCCTCAAAGTTCTGGACGCAATTCTTTCGACTGGTGATGGTGAAGAGGCCGCCATTGGCCATCTGTACATGCTGGCCAAGACCTTCCGCCAGATGCTGGTCATTTTCGAACGCAAAGTTCGGGATTCGCGAGCGCTTTGGCAAGCGCTGTGGCAAGGCTTCCGATTGCCTCCCTTTGCTGCCGAGGATGTAATCCGCCAGGCTCGCCGCTACCAGTCGCGCCGGGAACTTACCCGCGCACTGCGTCTGATCGCCCGGGCGGACCTTGCGCTGCGTTCAAATCCCCCGAGTAAGCGCCTTGTCCTGGAGCAATTGATTCTTGATCTTGCCTCGCAGCCCTCTACCTATGAACCGGCCTGGCAGCATGAACTACCGGTCTAGATCGGTTCGTTGCCTGCGGAATTCTCCCAATTTTTTGCATCGTGTGCGCAAGAAATCTGCTCCTACAGTGTTAACTATAATGAACGACAAAGGAATAGAGCGAACGTCACCTGATGGTTTGCGGTAGTGCGGCTTGCCTTCCGACAACACAACTCGCCCAACACCTCGCTTCAAAATGCGCCGGGTAGTCATTTACCTGATGACTGCTTTGGTGTTTGTTCTACTTACGCTGATCTTCGCGCAGCAGGCCTTCAATCTCACGTTTCTCAAGCCGGACACCAGCAGCGAAACCTTGATTTTCGCAGCGCTCTCCGCAGTGGCATTCCTGCTGCTCGTTGCCTTGAGCCTGATGCTGGCACGCATTCTGCTGAAACTCTACGCAGACAGGCGAGTAGGAACACTGGGCTCAAAATTCCGCACCAAAATGGTGCTCGGCGCGCTTGGGCTATCGCTGGGGCCGGTCATCTTCCTGTTCATCTTCGCTTATGGACTGATGAACCGCTCGATCGAGAAATGGTTTTCGATGCCGGTCGAGCAGGTGCGCCGTGACACGCGCTCGATGGGCGACCTGTTGACCCAATATGCGCAACAGAACGCTCAGGCAGAAGCCCGATCCATCGCGGGATCCCCGCCCACGCTCCGCAGCTTCCAGTCCGGCAACTTCACACAGTTGATGGAGGTGTTCCGTCGTCGTGAAGATCCTTTGCAAGGCGGCTTCGCGGTTGCGCTGGAAGATGGCGAAGTCGAGGCGAGCTTCCAGTTACCGGTCAACTGGCCCGTTCTGCGGCAGAAACTCGGACTCGAAAGCGGGCAGATTCCCCACATCCCCGAATCGTTCGACTTGAACGGAGCGCGGTATTTGATTGGCGTAGCGCCGGTGAACGAGCGCGGCCTGATTCTGGTCGGCATGCCTCTGCCCGAGTCTTTCACTCAGACCATGAACCAGGTAGAAGACAGCCAACATCATTATCTGCAACTGTCGCAACAGCGCAAGATGGTGCGCAGAACGTACATGCTGCTGTTGTTGATGTTAACGATGGTGGTGTTGTTTGCCGCGAGCTGGTTTGCTGTGTTCATGTCCAAGTTTGTTACGCGGCCAGTTCTGGCATTGGCCGAGGCGACCGAAGAAATCTCGCGGGGACGTCTCGACTACCGCGTCGATGTGCCGGCAAGCGACGAACTCGGAAAGCTGGTGAATTCCTTCAACGTGATGGCGGCGGAAATCCAGATGAAACGCCAGCAGCTGGAAGATTCCACCCGCGAACTGGCAGAGGCGAACCAGGAACTTGAGCAACGTCGGCGCCAGATCGAGACGATCCTCGACAACATTCCGACTGGGGTTCTGTCTCTCGACGCGGCACTGAAAATCACACACGCGAATCCAGCGATGATCCGCATGTTCCGGCCGGAATCAGATGGCGCCGGAGCGTCGGTGCTTCGTGATGCTCATATTCGCGATGTTTTCAGCCAGGAGCTGCTCGACGATCTCGCACCGATGATTCGCAAAGCCGATCGTATGGGAACCACCACCAGCCAGATGGAAGTACCGGCGCACAGTCACAGCCTGAACATGGCGGTAACGGTGGCGTCCCTGAAAAATGGGCTCCAGCGTCAAGGGTATGTGATGGTATTCGAGGACCTCTCCGACTTGCTCACCGCGCAGAAGCAGGCCGCGTGGCGTGAGGTGGCCCGGCGTGTTGCGCACGAGATTAAAAATCCGCTCACGCCCATCGCTCTGTCGGCGCAGCGCATTAAGCGGCATATCGAGAAGGGCGGAACGCCCGATGATGCTTCCCTCGCGGTAATCAGCGGCTGTGCCGACACCATCGCCGGGGCCGTCGAGACGGTGCGAACTCTGGTGGATGAGTTTTCAACCATGGCGCGCTTCCCCGCTGCGCAAGTTCGGCCCGCAGATATCAATCAGATTGTAGAAAGTGCCCTAGCCATGTTCGACGGCCGCCTGGATGGCATCAAGGTGCACACGCATCTTTCCGCCGACCTTCCCAGCATCATGGGCGATCCCGAGGCTCTGAAACGCGCAGTGGCAAACCTGGTCGACAATGCTGCCGAGGCGATGGAAGGTTGCATGGTCCGCGAGATCGCAATCTCCACGTCGCTGCTCGGGACAAAAGACATGGTGGAAGTCACGGTCGCGGACACCGGTCATGGTCTTACGCAGGAGACCAAAGAGAAGCTGTTCCTTCCCTATTTCTCCACCAAGCGACGCGGAACCGGACTGGGACTGGCAATTGTCAGCCGAATCGTAGAAGATCATCATGGTTCGATCCGCGCAGAAGAGAACAAGCCAGTCGGCGCACGCTTTGTCCTTGAGCTGCCGCTGGCCGCCGCGGAAATGACAGTAGAAAAAACCGCGCATGCCTAACATCCTGATCGTGGATGATGAACTTGGAATTCGGGAAACGCTGAAAGGCATTCTCGAAGACGAGGGATACAAACCGGCACTCGCCGGCAGTGCCGAAGCCTGCCTCGAGGTACTGAGACAGCGTGCCTACGACGCGATTCTGCTTGATGTCTGGTTGCCGGGGATGGACGGACTGGACGCACTCGAGCAGATTCGCGAAATGGAAGATCCGCCGGAAGTCATCATGATTTCGGGTCATGGGACCATTGAAACCGCGGTGCGGGCGACCAAACTCGGCGCGTTCGACTTTCTTGAAAAGCCGCTTTCTCTGGAAAAAACGCTGATCGTTCTGAAGAACGCGCTCGAAGCGAAGCGACTGCGCTCGGAAAATCGCGACCTGAAGCGACAGTTGCCGAAGAGCGTGATCGTCGGCGAGAGCATTCCGGTGAAGGCCCTGCGCCAGCAGATTGGCTTGATGGCTCCTACCAATGGCCGGGTGCTCATCTACGGCGAATCAGGAACGGGGAAAGAACTGGTTGCGCGTGCTATCCACGATCAAAGCTTGCGCAAAGACGCCATGTTCGTGGAAGTGAATTGCGCGGCCATTCCAGAAGACCTGATCGAGAGCGAACTATTTGGCCACCGGGTCGGTGCGTTCGCTGGAGCAACGACGGCAAAGGTTGGCAAGTTCGAAAAGGCTCATGATGGAACGCTGTTTCTCGATGAAGTCGGGGACATGAGCCTGAAGACGCAGTCGAAGGTCCTGCGCACGCTCGACGAATGGCGCTTCGCCCCGGTCGGAAGCGATGACACAATCACGGTCGACGCGCGCGTGATTGCTGCTACCAATCACGATCTCGAAGATGAAATTTCCAAGGGGAACTTCCGCGAGGACCTCTTCTATCGCCTGAACGTGATCCCGTTTTCGGTGCCGCCGCTGCGCGAGCGCACGGAGGATATTCCACTGCTGGCACGGCATTTCCTGAAGGAGTTCTCGTCGCAGTACAGCCGGCACACGAAAGAAGTCACCGACGATGCGATCGACACCCTCATGCGCTACTCGTGGCCAGGCAATGTACGCGAGCTGCGCAATGTAATCGAGCGTATCGTGATCATGAATCCTACAGTTACGAAGCTCGACCGCAAACATCTGCCGCCGCTCGTCTACCGTGATGGAAGCCGTCGGAGCACCGGCGAGTTTTCTACGCTACAGCAGGCGCGGGCAGCGTACGAACGCGACTTCATTCTGAAGAAGCTGGATGAGAACCATGGAAATGTGAGTCGTACGGCGGAAGTGCT